>NZ_JBWKSN010000004.1:0-511739 GCF_059419825.1 Pseudomonas sp. GW821-FHT05D12
GTCATCGTCAAGATTAAATTCCAGAACCCCTGTTTGCTAACGCAGACAGGGGTTTTGTTTTGGGCGGTCGAAAAGTACGCCCGGTAGAGGACACCGCGTTCCCCGGTCACGAATAGACGTCCTGATCTGAAAGTCTTGCTGAGGCTTGATCCCACACTTTCATGACAAAAAGTCGCTATCGGCATGCCGTTCGGGGAAATCGATGCAAAGTGTTTCTGCATTTTTGGTATGGTGCAGCACATTTTCACAAGGACTGATCTTTATCCGCAGGATGCGGCGTCGACCTTCTTCAACGAGATGCTGTAGAAATGCCTGAACCAATACCCATCAAGGATCACGAAAAAGAAAACCGCCTGGTCAACAAGCGCCTGCTCGCCTGCGCGCTGCTGGTGATCGGCATCACCTGTGCCCTGGTGGGCCGCATGTATTTCCTGCAGGTGGTGCAGTACGACTATCACTCGACGATTTCCGAGAATAATCGGGTCCACGTCCTGCCGATAACACCGACTCGCGGGTTGATCTACGACCGGAATGGCGTGGTGCTCGCCGACAATCGTCCCAGCTACAACCTGACCATCACCCGGGAGCGCACCACAGACCTCAAGGGTGAGCTGGACGCCATCGTCAACCTGCTGCACCTGCCTGCTGAAGACCGTGCGGTGTTCGACAAGGCCTTGAAGCAGGCACGCCATCCTTTCGTCCCGGTGACATTGTTTTACGAGCTGACCGAAGAGCAGATCGCGGTCCTGGCCGTGAACGAGTTTCGCTTGCCTGGCGTCGACGTAGAGCCGCAGTTTGTCCGGCACTACCCGCTGGGTGCACACTTTGCGCACTCCATCGGCTATGTCGGGCGCATCAACGAGAAAGAGTCCAAGGCTCTCGACTCGGTGGAGTACCGCGGTACACAGTCCATCGGCAAGACCGGCATCGAGCGTTTCTACGAGTCCGAACTGCACGGCCACGTCGGTTACGAAGAGGTCGAGACCAACGCCCAGGGGCGTGTGCTGCGCGTGCTCAAGCATACCGACCCGATCCCTGGCAAAAATATCGTGCTCAGCCTCGACGTCCACCTTCAGGAAGCCGCCGAGGAAGCCCTGGGCGATCGCCGTGGCTCGGTGGTCGCACTCGACCCGCAAACCGGCGAAGTCCTGGCCATGGTCAGCAAGCCGAGTTTCGACCCGAACCTGTTTGTCACCGGCATCAGCTTCAAGGAATATGCCGCGCTGCACGATTCCATCGACCGGCCGCTGTTCAACCGCGTCCTGCGCGGGCTCTATGCGCCGGGTTCGACGATCAAACCTGAGGTGGCCATTGCCGGGCTCGACAGCGGTGTGGTGACCGCCCAGACCCGCGTGTTCGACCCGGGTTACTACCAGCTCCCCGATTTTGATCACAAATACCGCAACTGGAACCACAGCGGTGACGGCTGGGTCGACATGGACGCCGCCATCATGCGTTCCAACGACACCTACTTTTACGACCTGGCCCACAAACTCGGCATCGACCGCCTGCACGACTACCTGGCGGAGTTCGGCCTGGGCCAGAAAGTCTCCCTGGACATGTTCGAAGAGTCAGCCGGCCTGATGCCATCCCAGGCCTGGAAACGTGCGACCCGCCGCCAGCCATGGTTCCCAGGCGAAACTGTGATCCTCGGTATCGGCCAGGGCTATATGCAGGTCACGCCATTGCAATTGGCCCAGGCGACAGCGTTGATCGCCAACAAGGGCGTGTGGAATCGCCCGCACCTGGCCAAGACCATCAACGGCGTGCCGCCCGTCGACGAGAACCCGATGCCGAATGTGGTCCTCAAGGACCCGCGTGACTGGGAGCAGGTGAACCATGGCATGCAGTTGGTGATGCATGACCCGCGCGGCATCGCTCGGGCCGCCGCGCAAGGTGCGCAATATCGCATCGCCGGCAAGAGTGGTACTGCGCAAGTGGTCGCGATCAAACAAGGTGAGCGCTACAACCGCGACAAGACTCTGGAGCGGCATCGCGACAACGCCTTGTTCGTCGGCTTTGCCCCGGCCGAGCATCCGAAAATCGTGATCTCGGTCATGATCGAAAACGGCGAAGCCGGTGGCCGGGTGGCAGGCCCGGTGGTGCGGCAGATCATGGACGCCTGGCTGCTCGACCAGGAAGGTCACCTCAAGCCGCAGTATGCGACCCCGGCTAAAGCACCGGGTGACCCGCACGTCTGAGTCACACCTGCCACTCGTCCCACTGGTCTACGCCCGTGTAGGCCAGCCAGGGCACGTCATGCGCCTTCCAGATGTGCGCGGTGGGCCGCACGCCCGGATCATCGTCCAGCGTCGCCACCCGCACAATCACATGCGGCTGGTGCCCACGCTCGGCCATCAGGTGTGAGCCGCAGCGCGAGCAGAAATGCCTGAGCTTGCCCGGCGAAGACTCGAATGACGACAACAGACCCTCGCCTTGCGTCCAGCGAAAATGCTCACGCATCACCCCGGCTGTCGCTACAAACGCGGCCGCGTGCACCTTGCGGCAGCTGTCGCAGTGGCAGTGGCTGATGGGCATGTCCAGGCGCTCCACCTGGTAGCGGACGGCCTTGCAGAAGCAACTTCCATTCAACGCGTCAGTCATAACGTAAATGCCGGGTCAAGGATGGGGTCATCATCATCGCGCACAACCCAAGGTTGCGCATTGTTCGATGTCGCCTACTGTCAATGGAGGAGGTGACTTATGCACGTATTAGATCGCATAGAACGAAAAGTCCTGCTTAACGTTTCACGCAAACACGTCTGGGAAGCACTCACCGATGCCGAGCAATTCGGCAACTGGTTTGGAATTGCCCTGAAGGGCAAAACCTTTGCAGCGGGGGAAACCATCAAGGCACCGATCACTTATCCGGGGTACGAGCATGTGATCTGGAATGCCAAAATCGAACGTATCCTGCCGCAGACACTGTTCTCTTTCTGGTGGCACCCCTTTGCGGTGGACGAGGGCGTCGACTACGACCAGGAAACCCCGACACTGGTGGAGTTCACGATCGAGGATCGCGCGCCGGGCATTTTGCTGCGGGTCGTCGAATCCGGTTTCGATAAAGTGCCCGAAGCCCGTCGGCAGAAAGCCTTCAAGATGAACTCCCGGGGCTGGGACGAGCAGATGAACAACATCGAAAACTATTTGACCCAGGCCCGCCAGGCCTGACCCCAACGGGCATCATCACTGATGCCCGCGTTGATAACTGTCAGCCTTCGTGAGCGGTGGTGATTTCCAGGGTGTCGGTAAACGTCACCAGCACACTCTGACCGACCTTGAGGTTCTTGAGGCCCGCACGAATCTCCGGTTTCTCGACATTCAACACTTTGCTCGCACCGGCTGGGTTTTCCAGGGTGACCTGGTTTTTCTTCAAGTCGATGTGCGTGATCTTCAGTTGCACCTGTACCTGACGGAACGCTGCGCCGCCGGGGCTGGGATTATCGGCGGTCGCGCGGATCACACCGGTTTTTTCGCTGGCATCCGGCGCACTTTTGTCCACGTCGGTGTCCAGCACGGCGGCGACGGAGTGCGTGGTCAGCACTTTGACCTGGTCGCCGACCTTGAGATTACCCAGGTCCTTGGCGGCGTCGGTAAGTTGCACATGCACCTCGCCACCGTCGGCGCCTTGCAGCACCACCTGGTGCTTGGCGGCATCCACGGCCAGCACTTTGGTGGTGACTTCGTCGGCTTCCAGGGTCTTGGACAGCGGGATATCGGCAGCGAAGGCCGTGAGGTTGCCGGCGGCCAGCAGTGTGACCAGGGCGATGACGTGGCGAAGAGGGCGCGTTACTTTCATTTAAGGCACTTCCATGTAAGAGGAACTCCTGAGTCTAGTGGAGGGGCGCAGATACACAAATGCGCTGCAGGTTGGGTGTTTTAACGATTGCAATGTGCCAGAGTCTGCGCAGATAATGAGATGAATTATCATTAGCGTCTGGCAGTGTTGCGTGTCCACATCTACTGATCCCAAGGCCCTTTTAGCCGCGCTCTACGACGATAACCATCGGTGGTTGCGTGCGTGGTTGTATCGTCAGTTGAAGTGCCCCCAGGATGCCGCAGACCTGACCCAGGACACCTTCATCCGCGTGCTCGATGCGCGCCAGCTCACCCAACTTGAGGAGCCGCGGGCGTTTTTGAGCACGGTTGCACGCCGACTGTTGTTCAGTTTCTGGCGGCGCAAGCGCCTGGAACAAAGCTACCTAGACAGCCTGGCTTTACTGCCGGAGTGCTACAGCCCTTCCGAAGAAGACCTTGCATTGGTTCGCGAAGCGTTGGAAAGCATTGACCGGCTGCTCAACGGCCTGCCGGCGCGGGTACGCCAGATCTTTATCCTGAGTCGTCTCGAAGGCTTGACCCAACCTCTGATCGCGCAGCAACTGAATGTCTCCCTGGCGACTGTCGAGCGCGATTTGCGCAGGGCGTTCCTGCATTGCCTCGCGGAATCGGCGGAGCTGGCATGACGCAGCCCAAGGTGGATGCCTGTACCCGCGAGGCCGTCGATTGGCTGCTGCGCCTCGAGGCGGCTGGCGAGGACCGCGACCTGCGCCAGGCTTTCGACGCCTGGTTGCACGCCAGCCCCGAGCATGCGGCGGCCTGGCAGCGGGTGGGCAACCTGTTGCAGCAACCGATTGCCGCGCTGCACCGGGTCGAGGCGCACAGCCCTGGCCAATTGCGTGCGGCGTCCCACGCACTGATGACGCCCGACACCGTGTCGCGTCGCAAGGTGCTGCGTGGCGGCTTGGCCCTGGTGTTGTTTGGAGTCAGTGGCGCTGCGCTGCTCGACCGTGCCCAACCGCTCAACGGGTTGTGGGCCGACCGGCGTACCGCCACCGGCGAGCGCAGTACCTTCACGTTGGCCGACGGCAGCCGCTTGAGCCTCAACGCGCGCAGCTCGGTGGATATCCAGTTCACTGAGCAACGCCGCGTCGTGCATCTGCGTGAAGGCCAGGTGTTTGTCGATGTCGCCGCCGATGCCCGCCGGCCGTTTGTCATCACCACCGCGCAGGGCGAAGTCCAGGCCCTCGGCACGCAGTTCATGGTCAGCCAGGAAGCCGCCGGCAGCCTGACCTCGGTGCAACTGCACAGTGTGAAAGTCACCACTCAGGGCGGTCACCAGCGGCGCGTGGAAGCGGGGCAGGCGGCGTGGTTCAGCGAGGAATGGGTGCGGCCGGTACCGTTGTCGGCAGCCGGGCGGGTGGATTGGCGCGACGGTCGGGTCGACATTCGCGACGAGCCGCTGGGCTCGCTGATCGATGCCTTGCGCCCGTATCGCCGGGGCGTGCTGCGCATCAGCCCGCAAGCGGCGGCGCTGCGTGTGTACGGGGTGTACCCGCTGGATGATGCCGAGCAGACGCTGCAATCGCTTGCCCAGACATTCCCGTTGCGCATTCGTCGCTATGGGCCGTGGTTGACGATGATTGACGTGCAATAAACGATTATTTTCACAGGCCGTGAGGGGATCGCACGTCTCGCGAGTCAGGGTTAGAGAACGCCAACCTGACAACGAGTATCCACCCCTATGGCACCCTTGATGATTCGTCCTTGCCTGCTGACGCTGGCCATTACGCTGGCCGTCATCGGCCAACCTGCGATGGCCCAGGACACCACCCATTATTTCGACCTGCCTGCGGCCGCGCTGGGTGACACCCTCAGCCGTTTGTCCCGCGAAAGCGGGCGCACGCTGTCGGTGACCCCGGCCTTGCTGCAAGGTCGCCGGGCTGCTGCCGTCCAGGGCCAATTGACGCCGGAGCAGGCCGTGCAACAGGCGCTGGCCGGCAGCGGGCTGGGCTTGATCATTACCGACAACGGCACCTGGAGCCTGTACCTGCTGCCCGAAGGCAATTCGCTGAACCTGAGCCCCACCACCGTGACCGGGTCGGCCACGGAAAATGCCTGGGGCCCGGTAGACGGTTACGTCGCCACGCGCAGCGGCACCGCGACCAAGACCGATACGCCGATTCTGGAAATCCCGCAGACGGTCAACGTGGTCACTGCCGACCAGGTCGCGGTCCAGGGTGCACGCAACCTCACGCAGGCCCTGCGCTACACGCCGGGCATCGACACCAACGGTTATACCGACCGCAACACCATCGCCGATGAAGTCGCCAGCCGTGGCTTCGCGCCAACCCTGTTGTACCTCGACGGCGCCTACCTGCCGTACGCCGGCAGCCTGGGCGGCGCCCCGCAAATCGATCCGTACACCCTCGAGCGTATCGAAGTGCTCAAGGGCCCGGCATCCGTGTTGTACGGGCAAAACCAGCCGGGCGGGATGATCAACATGGTTTCCAAGCGGCCGACCACAGAGGCGCGGCACCAGGTCAAGTTCGGCATCGGCAGTTATGACCGGGTCAACGGTGCGCTGGATTTCAGCGGGCCAATCGATCAGGCCAAGACCTTGAGCTATCGCCTGATTGCCCTGGCCCGTGACGGCAACGAGATGGTCGACCACGCCACCGACAGCCGCACCTTGCTCGCGCCCAGCCTCACCTGGGCGCCGACCGACGAGACGGCGCTGACGGTCTACGCGCAGCTGCAGCGCGACAAGTCCCTGGCCGACTACCAGGCGCTGCCCGCCATTGGCACGCTGTACCGCAGCGCCGAGGGCCGGCATATCGACCGCGACACCTTCCTGGGCGACTCGGACTGGAACGACTACATCCGCGACCAGTACGTGCTCGGCTTCGATTTCTCCCACGCCTTCAACGACAACCTCGAATACCACTCGACGGCGCGCTACACCGACGTCAACGACCGCTACAAAGGCTTCTACCTGAACCGGTTCGTCACGCTCCCGGATAACAGCATCGACGACACCCGCGCCACCCGCACCAAGCTCGACTGGCGCCAGCACAATTCTGCCTACACGATTGATAACAACCTGCAGTTCAAATTCGCCACCGGCGCGCTGGACCATACGCTGCTGACCGGCGTCGATTACCGCCAGTTCACCCGCAAGTACCAGGGCTACAACCTGTACGGCGCAGAAATCATCGAGCTGTATAAACCCAGCAACTACCACACCCTGGGCCAGCCGACCCTCACCACCAAGTGGGACAACACCATCAAGCAGACCGGCCTGTACGCCCAGGACCAAATCAAGCTTGACCGCTTTATCCTCACCGTCGGCCTGCGTGAAGACTGGGCCGAAGTCGAGAACCGCGACCTGCTGGCCGACAGCACGGTCAGCCAGAAAGACAAGAAACTCACCCGGCGAATCGGCTTGACCTACCTCACTGATTTCGGCCTGGCGCCCTATGTCAGTTACGCCGAGTCGTTCTTCCCCAGCATCGGCAGCCAGGCCCCACAGCGCGGGGCCTCGGCGTTCAAGCCGGTGGAGGGCGAGCAGTACGAGGCGGGGGTCAAATACCAGCCCAACGACAGCTCATTGCTGACGTTGTCGGTGTACCAGATCAAGCAGAAGAACGTGCTGACCGGCGACATTGAGTACCCGGAGTATCAGCTGCAGGAAGGCGAGGTGCGCTCGCGGGGTGTCGAGTTCGAAGGCAAGACGCGTGTTGGTCAGTTCGAGGTGATTGGCGCGGTGGCCTACCTGGACTCGTTCTACACCAAGAGTAATTATGGCGATAAAGGCAACCGCAACGAGTCCCAGGCACCGTGGACCGCCAGTACCTGGGTCGACTACCACTTCGCGAGCAATGCCCTGGCAGGCCTGACCGTCGGTGGGGGCGCTCGTTACACCGGCAAGAAATACGGCGATTCGGGCAACACCTTCAAAACTCCTTCGTTTGTGGTGTACGACACGACCATCCGCTACGACCTGGGCCGTGTCAGCCCCACGCTCAAAGGCGCTGAAGCCAGCCTGAACGTGCAGAACCTGTTTGATCGCGAGTACGTTTCGGCATGCAACTATGCCTTTGGCTGCTATTACGGGCAGGAGCGCACGGCATCGTTGGCCGTGTCCTACGACTGGTAGCCTGCAACGGGTGGCAGCCCAGGCTGCCACCCGTTGACGTTTAGAAGTCCACCGTCGCCGACAACTTCGCCACGCGCGGATCGCCCTGGGTCAGGTAGCCGCCCAATGCCGATTCCCAGTACTTGGTATTGGCGACGTTCTCCACTGTGGCGCCCAGCGTCACATCCCGCTGATCGACCTTGAAGTTATAGCGCGCACCCACGTCGAACCGGTTCCAGGTCGGCAGGCTGAGGTTGTTGGCCGCGTCGGCGTACTGGCCGCCGGTGCGCAACATGCGGCCATTCACGCTCACGCCTTGCAGGCCCGGCACATCCCAATCCACCCCGGCATTGAGCTGGAACGAAGGCACGCCGATAGCGCGGTTGCCGTCGTTGGTGCCGTTGGCCGTACCGCTGACCTCGGTGTTTATCAGAGTGGCGCCGCCCAGCAGGCGCAGGCCTGGGACAGGTTCACCGAAGACATTCAGCTCCACGCCCTTGTTGACCTGGTCACCCTGGAACACATAGGTCGCGGTGCCGTCCGAATTCAGCTGGGAATAGCCCTGGGTCGGCTGCTCGATGCGATACACACCGAGTGTCGCCCCGTAGGTGCCCATGTCGACTTTGACGCCGGCTTCGGTCTGTTTCGAACGCGCGGGGGCGAAGGTCTGGCCGTTGTTGGTGACCCTGGCGTTATTGGCCGCGGTTTCCGGGGCGGTCGGTCCGGATGCCAGTCCTTCAATGTGGTTGGCGTAGAACGACACGTGGTCCCACGGCTTGAACACCAGGCCATACACCGGCGTGGTGATGCCCTTGGCGTAGTTGGCGTTGCGTGAGCCGGTGCCGTATTCATAACCCTGGACCACCAGCTCCTGGCGACGCAGGCCGGCGGTGAACAGCAAGCGGTCATCCATGAAACCGAGGGTGTCCGACACCGCCGCGCTGCGCGCGAAGGTCTTGGCGGTGATGCCCGGGTCGTTCAGGTCGCTGCCGGAGGTGAAGCCACCCTTGGCTGGCGCTGTCACATCGACGGGGTTGTAGAGGTTGGTCGCTTGCGTGCCCGAGGCAAAGTCGAAGGCGTTGCGCGCCTGGGTCCAGGTGCCGGTCAGGCCGAGGTTCAGCTTGTGGCTGACGGCGCCGGTCTGGAACTTGCCATTCAGGCCGGCCATCAGGCTGGTGTTGTCTTCTTGGTGGGCGATATTGGAGCCGCTCACGGTGGCATTGCCCTGCGCGTCGATCACGGTGAGCGACGAATAGCGGCCGATTTCGCGGGTGTGCTTGGCGCCGCCCGCGACATACGCGGTCCAATTGTCATTGAGGTCGTACTCGCCGCGCAGCATGCCAAAGGTGTCTTCCAGGCTGGTGTTGTCCCACTTCGGCGCGTAGTTGGTGTCCGCCGAGGGCGCGTTGGGGATGCTGGTCAGGCCCGGGCCGAGAAACACCGAGTTACGCCCGCCGTTGACTTGCTGCTTCTGATACACAAAGTCACCGGACAGGCGCAGGGCATCACCGCGATAATCCAGGCCGACCGAAAACAGCTTCGAACGCTGGCTCTCGTCGTCCACACCGGTATCGCCTTCGCGCTGGGAAATATTCACCCGTGCGCCAAACCGATTGTCTTCGCCAAAACGCTGGCCGATGTCCAGGTGTTCGCCGATGCGGCCATCGTTGCTGATATCGGTGCTGAAGCGGCGCAAAGGCACGTCATCGGCACGCTTGGGTTGCAGGTTCACACCGCCGCCGATGCCCGAGCCACTCGGCGTCACGCCGTTGATAAAGGCGTTGGGGCCCTTGAATACTTCGACCCGCTCCAGGGCGTCGGTGGACATCAACTGGCGCGGCAGGATGCCGTACAAACCGTTGAAGGAAATATCGTCGCCGTTGAGCGGCAGGCCACGAATCACGAACGCCTGGGATTGGTTTGCAAAGCCTGACGCCTGGCGCACGGACGAGTCATTGAGCAGGACATCACCAACCGTCTCGGCCTGCTGGTCACGGATCAGTTTCTCGGTGTAGGAGGACATGCTGAACGGCACATCCATGATGTCCTGGTTGCCCAGCACACCCAACTGGCCGCCGCGTGCCACCTGGCCGCCGGCATATACCGGGGGCAGGGCGCCGGGCGATGGGGCGTCGGCGTTGATGTTGGTGGCGCCCAGTTCCAGCGTGTTGCCATCCTGACTGTGGTTCGCATCCTGCGGGGTGGCTGGGGCTGCGGCGTGGGCGGCAAGGCTCAGGGAGCAGCAAAGGGCGAGCAGGGTCGGGCGAAACGGCACGGCGAATGGGGTACGGGTGGGCATGGTCGATCCGGACGGTGAACCGTCAGTGGTGAGGAAAAGGGCAACAACGTTGCGCGTCCTCGCTGCGCGGATACGACTCCGGTGCGAATGATAGTTATTGTTATTAATGTTCTGCAACAAAATTGTGAAGCGCGTGAGCGTGCCTGCGCGGACGGCCGACCAGCGGCCCGCGCAGTGTCCCGCTGCGCGGGTTGGCGGATAAATGCCATCGCCCATCGCGTTTGCCCGGATGCCGAGTAGAATCACGCCCTGAAAGTGATTCCTGAGGTGCGGTACGGTGGATTTACAGCAGGGTTTTGTCCTGACCCGGCATTGGCGCGATACCCCGGCGGGCACGGAGGTCAGTTTCTGGCTGGCCACCGACCACGGGCCACGGTGTATCCGCCTACCCGTGCAGACCTCGGTGATGTTTATCCCCGAGGCCCATCGCAAGCCGCTGGATTGGCTGCTCAAGGGCGAGCGCGATATCGAGTTGCGCCCGCTGCAGTTGTGCGACTTCCACCACCGCCCGGTGCTGGGCCTGTACACGCGCCAGCACCGCCAGGCGATGGACCTGGAAAAACGCCTGCGTGCCGCCGGGGTGGATGTCTACGAAGGCGACGTGCGCCCGCCCGAGCGCTACATGATGGAGCGCTTCATCACCGCCCCGGTGTGGTTCGGCGGCGTCGCCGATGCCGACGGCACGCTGCTTGAGGCGCAGATGAAACCCGCACCCGATTACCGTCCGCCGCTGAAACTGGTGTCGCTGGACATCGAGACCACCGCCCAGGGCGATCTCTATTCCATCGCCCTCGAAGGCTGCGGCGAGCGCCAGGTGTACATGCTCGGCCCGCCGAATAAAACCGACGCGGTGGACTTCAAGCTCGACTACTGCGACACCCGCGCCCAACTGCTCGAGCGCCTCAACCAATGGCTCGCCCTCCATGACCCCGATGCAATCATCGGCTGGAACGTGGTGCAGTTCGACCTGCGCGTGCTCCACGAACATGCCCAGCGCCTGGGCGTGCCGCTGTTGCTCGGGCGCGGCGGTGAACCAATGGCCTGGCGCGAGCATGGCAGCCGTAACCACTACTTCGCCGCCGCGGCCGGGCGGCTGATCATCGACGGCATCGAGGCCCTGCGCTCGGCCACCTGGAGCTTCGAATCCTTCAGCCTGGAAAACGTCGCGCAGACCCTGCTGGGCGAGGGCAAGGACATCTCCACGCCGTACCAGCGCATGGACGAAATCAACCGCATGTTCGCCGAGGACAAGCCCGCCCTGGCGCGCTACAACCTCAAGGACTGTGAACTGGTCACGCGGATTTTCGCCAAGACCGAGCTGCTCAAGTTCCTCCTCGAACGCGCCAGCGTCACCGGGCTGCCGGCTGACCGCAACGGCGGCTCCGTCGCCGCGTTCACCCACCTGTACATGCCGCTGATGCACCGCCAGGGCTTCGTTGCGCCGAACCTCGGCGACAAGCCGCCCGAGGCCAGCCCCGGCGGTTTTGTCATGGACTCGCGCCCCGGCCTCTACGAATCGGTGCTGGTGCTCGACTACAAAAGCCTCTACCCGTCGATCATCCGCAGTTTCCTGATCGACCCGGTGGGCCTGATCGAAGGCCTCAAGCATCCCGACGACAGCACCTCTGTGGAAGGCTTTCGTGGTGCGCGTTTCTCGCGTACTCGCCATTGCCTGCCGGCCATCGTCGCGCGGGTGTCCGAAGGCCGCGAAGAGGCCAAGCGCGAACATAACGCGCCGCTCTCGCAAGCGCTGAAGATCATCATGAACGCCTTTTACGGCGTGCTCGGCTCCAGTGGTTGCCGGTTTTTCGATACGCGGCTGGCGTCGTCCATCACGATGCGCGGCCACCAGATCATGCGCCAGACCCGCGAGCTGGTCGAAGCGCAGGGCTATGAAGTGATCTACGGCGACACCGACTCCACCTTCGTCTGGCTCGGCGGTGCGCATACCCAAGAGGACGCCAGCCGCATCGGCCACGCGCTGGTGCAGCACGTCAACGCCTGGTGGCGCGAGCACCTGCGCACGGCATACGGCCTGCAAAGCGCGCTGGAACTGCAGTACGAAACCCACTTCACCCGGTTTCTGATGCCGACCATTCGCGGCGCGGAGGAGGGCAGCAAGAAACGCTACGCCGGCCTGGTGGTGCGCAGCGACGGCAGCGAAGAGATGGTCTACAAAGGCCTGGAGACCGTGCGCAGCGACTGGTCGCCCCTGGCCCGGCAGTTCCAGCAGGAGTTGTACCAGCGCATTTTCCATCGCCAGCCCCATCAGGACTACATTCGCGACTACGTACGCCGTACCCTCAGCGGCGAATTCGATGAGCTGCTGATCTACCGCAAGCGCCTGCGCCGCCAGTTGGATGACTACGAGCGCAACGTGCCGCCGCATGTGCGTGCCGCGCGCCTGGCCGATGAATACAACGACCGCCTCGGGCGTCCGCGCCAGTACCAGCGCGGCGGCTGGATCAGCTACGTAATCAGCGTCAACGGCCCCGAGCCGCTGGAGGTGCGCCAGGCGCCGATTGACTACGACCACTACGTCACCCGGCAATTGCAGCCGGTGGCCGATGCGATCCTGCCGTTCGTGAATGACGATTTCGGCACCCTGGTCGGCGGGCAAATGGGCCTGTTCTAAAACACTTGCCGAGGCACTGCGCGAGCCTGCACTCTTGGTCACTGACGACCACCCGACGGCGCAGCTCCCATGACTCACATTACCTTGACCGGCACTACAGTCGAACTCCAGCCCCTGCAACCCGAACACAAGGCCGCCTTGCTCGACGCCGCCGCCGATGGCGAGCTGTGGAACCTCAAGGTCACCAACGTGCCGGGCCCCGGCACCGTCGACCAGTACATCGATACCGCGCTGGCCGGGCGTGCTGCGGGCAGCGTGATCCCGTTCACCATCGTGCGCCGCGACACCGGCCAGGTGGTCGGCAGCACGCGGTTCTGGAAGGTCGACCGGGTCAATCGCAAGCTGGAGATCGGTCACACCTGGCTGGCGCT
Source organism: Pseudomonas sp. GW821-FHT05D12 (assembly GCF_059419825.1). Classification (NCBI taxonomy): domain Bacteria; kingdom Pseudomonadati; phylum Pseudomonadota; class Gammaproteobacteria; order Pseudomonadales; family Pseudomonadaceae; genus Pseudomonas; species Pseudomonas sp. GW821-FHT05D12. Next base: position 13,221 of record NZ_JBWKSN010000004.1, read on the forward strand.
GTCGACGCAAAAAAGTGCGATCAACACCGAAGCCAAGCTCCTGCTGCTGACCTACGCTTTCGAGGTGCTGGACTGCGTGCGGGTGCAGTTCACCACGGATGAACTCAACGAAAAATCCCGTGCTGCGATTCTGCGCCTGGGCGCCGTGCAGGAAGGCATCGTGCGCCATGAACGCATCATGCCCGACGGGCGCAAGCGCAACTCGGTGCGTTTCAGCATCATCGATTCGGAATGGCCGCAGGTGAAAGCCAACCTGCAGGCGAAGCTGCGGCGATAGGAGGAAAGGCCCATGTACACGCTCTACGGTACCGACGAGTCCGGCTCCTGCATGATCGAAATCGCCCTGGCGCGTTGCGCGGTCGAGTGGCACCGCGTGGATGCCAGTTCCTGGCAGGAAGGCCCGGGCACCGACGCCCTGGCCCGCATCAACCCGCTCAAGCAGATCCCCACGCTGGTCACCCCTGATGGCCAGGTGTTGACGGAGAGTGCGGCAATCCTGATCCACCTGGGCCTGGAATACCCCGACGCCAACCTGCTGGTGGGCAACCGTGGGCAGATCCTGCGCGGCCTGGTGTACATCGCCGCCAACTGTTATTCGGCCATTGGCATCATCGACTATCCGCAACGCTGGCTGGGCGAGGCCGAACCCGTGGTGCAGAACCAGTTGATCACCGGCACGCGGCGCTATCTGCACCAGGCCTGGGTGGTGTTTGCCGACCAGTTTGCCGACCAGTTGTTTGCGCCCAGCGGCGAGCCGAATGCGCTGGGCATCATGGCGGCGGCGGTGTCGCGCTGGGACGCGGCGCGCGAAGCGCTGGCCGCCCTGGCGCCGGGTTTTGCCCAGAGCCTTGCGCAAGTGGATGCCGATCCCGTCGTGGCCCCCGTATTCGCGCGGCATTGGCCCGCGCAATGACCGCGCTGCGGCCTGTCGCGTGGCACGTCACGCGCTGGTGCGATGACCCCTTCAGCCAGGGCGCCTACAGCGCGTTGTTGCCAGGTGGCGAGCCGAGCCTGCGGCGCCTGCTGTCAACGCCGATTGATAATCGTCTGTTTCTCGCCGGCGAAGCCTTCAACCACGATCACTCGGCCATGACCCACAGCGCCTGGGACAGCGGGCTGCGCGCCGCCAATGCGGTGATCGCGACCTCGGCTCGAACGGTGATTGTCATCGGTGCCGGTTTTGCCGGCCTCGGCGCTGCCCGCGCCTTGCAGGCGCAGGGCGTGGCGGTGCGCGTACTCGAGGCGCGTAACCGCATCGGCGGGCGAGTGCACAGCGTAGCCCTCGGTGGGCAAATGGTGGATGTGGGCGCCGCCTGGTTGCAGCAGTATGCGATCAACCCGCTGGCGCGGCGTGCCGAGCAGTTGGGCCTGGAGCGGCGCCCGACGGACTTCTCGCAGCCATTGGCCGCCGCGTGGGACGGCCCGTTGCCGGACATCAACCGCGCCTATGCCCGACTCAAACAGGCCATCGACCGTCAGCAACCGTTGGCGCCCGGCGTCGACCGCTACCTGGCCACCTTGACCACCAGCGAGCGCCGCGCGGCATGCTATGCCATCGACGCGAACCTGATCCTCGAAGCCGGTTTGCCCCTGGACCAGCTGTCGACCCAGACGCTTGACGAGGAGGGCGTCGGCCATGGCGACCAGTTTTTGCCGCGCGGTTACGGGCAACTGCTGGCAGACGCCGCCAGCGGCCTGGATATCCACCTCAACCACCCTGTGCAGCACATCAGTTGGGACGAGCACGGTGTGCGCGTGGATGATCGGGATGCCGATGCCTGCATCTGCACGGTGCCGATACCGGTGCTCAAGCAACTGAGCTTTACCCCGGACTTGCCGGCGACGTATCGCCACGCCCTGGAGCGGTTCACCATGGGCCGGCTGGAAAAAGTCGTGCTGCAGTTCGATCAGCGTTGGTGGCCGGCGTCCGAGGACGGCTACCTGCGCTGGTACGACGCGCCCGCCAATTGGGGCGAGTGGCTGGATTTGACCGATGCGGTGGGCACGCCGCTGATTGCCGGGCTGATCGCCGCAGACGCCGTGGACCGCCACTATCCAGGCAAGACCGATGAGCAGATCGCGCTGGCAGCCTGCGAAAAACTCAGCGCCTGGGCTTCCGCAATCAGAAGAAACAATGACTCCTGAACCTACCCAAACCCTTGCGTAGCGGGCGTCCTGGCCTACGCTTTCTTAAAGTGGTGTAGGAATCATCCTTGAATTTGACTGTCGCAGACATGAAACTCAAGAACCCTGCATGGAATTAAAAGGAGGTGCGCATGCTCATCCGGTCGCTGACCCTGGCTACCTTGATGGCTTTTACGGGGCCGCTGTTGGCTGCTGATGATATCAACCCGCTCAAGCAGGACTTGGGCAAGTCCCGGCCGCTGGTGGTGGTGGAGTTGGACTCCGGCAACGCCGCGCTGACGGACCTGAAGAAACAGCTGGAAGAGCCGGCCACCAAGCAAGCCTTTGAAGAGCGCAGCATGGTGTTCTACACCGTGAAGTTCGGCAGCATTGGGGCCGAGGGCGAGAAGTTCGCCAAGGACCCCAAGGACAACAAGAAACTCACGCCGCCTGAAACCAATGCGCTGATCCGTGCCCTCAAGCTGGGCGCCGGCAGCGGCACCAAGGTGATCCTGGTTGGCAAGGATGGCGAGAAGAAAGTCGAGAAGACCGTACCCCCGGATACCCTCGACCTGAAGGAATTCTTCAGCGCGATCGACCAGATGCCGATGGCCGAGAAAGAAATGGCCGCCCCGGCCGAGCCTGAACCCGCTGCCGCGCCGGCCGCGAAGCCAGGCGCCAAGGCGGCTAAGCCGGCCAAGCATGCCGCGCCGCAACAGCAACTGGATGATTGACCTGCGCCCAAGGCGCTGGCTGACCCCGCGCTGATCGAAGCGCTTAGGTAGGGAGGGAGCTTGCTCCCGCTCGACTGCGTAGCAGTCGCAAGCGTTTTGGCGGCGCTGAGTACCTCGGCCGGAGCAAGCTTCCTTGTCAAACAGGCTTCAGGTGCGCGGTTCAGAGACTTTGCGCTGCGGAAACGGAAAGTAGAAAAACCGCAAGAACGCCACGCGCTTGATCACTTCTCCGATCAACAACGGCACCCCAACCCCCACCACAAAACCGATGCAGGCCGCGACAAATGGCGGCAGGCCCAGGCGCTCCATCAGGTCAAACGTCTTGTGCTGGATCTCCCCATGGAAGATCAACAGGATCAGGGTCGACTGGCCGATATAGGTCATCACCCGCGTGATCAGCGCCGACACCATCAGCACCCGCGCCAGCGCCCAGCACACGTACACGCCAATCACCGCCAGCAGGCTGGTCCACAGCCAGTGGTCGTAGCGACGCTGCGCCAGGTCCATGGTGTCGCCCCGATAGAGGAACACGGCGGCGAACAACACCACCGACACCAGCAAGGTCAGCAGCGACCCCGCATGGGTGCGCAGCCAATTGCGCAGCAGGTAGCCGTAGATGAAACAGGCGCTGCTGATCAGGGTGATATCCAGGCTGAAGGGCAGGCCGGGCAGCACCCAGGTTTGCCCGCCCAGGGTCACCGGCAGTTGCCAGAAAAACGGCAGCATCCAGATGCCCACCAGCAACGGCACCAGGGTCAGCGCGCAACTCACCGCCAGCGGCAGGCGCTGGATCAGGCGCAACACCGCCCAACTGAACAGGATCGCCACCCAGAAGTGCGGCAGGAACCACATTGCTTGCCACGGGATGGTGTCCACCGAGGCATACAGCACGCCACCGATGTCTGGCAGCAGCGGTTGGCCACGCAGCACATCGCGCACGATCACATACACCAGCATGGTGAAGAAAAACGGCTTGAGCAGGCCATCCGCCTTGCGCACGGCCATCTCCCCGAAGGGCTGCTCCGGCTTGAACAGCACCCCGGACAGAAAGAAGAACAATGGCAGCACGAACGACGCCAGGATCGGGTACATCAGGTCCGGGGACGTCGCGACAAACCAACTGTGGGCATACACGATCACCAGGATGCCGATGCCTTTGGCGATATCCATTTGAATCCAACGATGTTTCACCTGTTCATCCTCCCTCTGTGAACCGCACAGCCCCTGGCAGGAACTGGCACGCCGTCATGCCTTGCGCCACGGCTTGAGCCATAGTCCCATCCCCAGCAACACCAGGATGCCGGCCAAGGTGCTCAACCCCAGTTGCAGCCACACGCCTTCAATACGAAACAGTGCCAGCGCCGCCAACCCCATCATCAGTGCACTGAGCAGCCATTGCCGCATCCAGGGCAGGGCGTCGAGCAATGACTGGCGCTGCATCAGCAGCAACGCGGTGCAGATCACCCCGGCCAGCGCGGCCAGCGGGATTCCGGCCAGGCCAAACACAAAGGGCAGGGCACCCAGCAGCAACACGTTGACCAGGCTCCCGAGCAACTCGCAGCGCAACGGCTGGCGCGTGTCGCCGGCGGCATAGGCGTAGCGGGCGAGCAAGGCGTTCCAGGCGCCGAATACCAACGGTACGGCGAACCAGGCCAACAGCAGCGGCAATGGCGAATCCGCCGATTGCTTGGGCAGCAGCAGCGCCACCAGGCTCGGCGCTGCCGCCACCAGGCCGACGCCGGCGGGCAGGGTCAGCACGCTGGCGGTTTCCAGGCCGCGCTTGAGCAGGGCCAGGCGCTCATCGCCCTGGCGCCGGCTCATCATGCCCAGCAGCACCTGATTGAGGCTCATCAGCGCAATCAGCGGCAGGTTCATCAGTTTGCGGGCCAGGTTGACCCAGGTCACCGCGCCTTCGCCCAACAGCGACGCCACCAGGCGCTCGATCAGGGCCAGGCCCTGGCTGGCGCCGTTGCTCAGCAACAGCGGGCCGATGCGCTGGCCCAGCTCCCGCAGCGGCGCGAAGGTCAGCTGCCAACGCCACGGCCGCCAGCCTTGGCGCCACACCGACGGCAGCAACGCCAGCGGCATCAGCAAGCTGCCCGCCAGGCAAGCCAGGGCCAGCGAGTGCGGTTGAGTCGCGGTGCCGGCGAGGGCGAGGTAGGTCACGGGCGGCAGGTTGAACAGCAACGAGCCCAGCCCCGCCAGCACAAAACGCTCGCCCGCCTGCAACGGAATGCTGAACAGCGCATGCAGCATCAACCCCGGCACGCACCAGGCGACGATCTGCAAATTGCTCGCGGCGAGGGCGGTGGCGCTGGCCGCCAAGCCGGGGCCGAGCAGCTGCACCAGCCATGGCGCGAGCAGCGTCAGCAGCAGGCTGGTGACCAGCGCGATCAGCATCAACGCCGGGAACAACACGGCCAGCCAATCCAGGCGCTCACCGTCCTTGCGCTGCAGGTACAGCGGCAGCGCGGCGGCACTCAGCACGCCACCCGCCAGGGACATGCGCAGCGCTTCCGGCAAAAACAGCGCGATCAGAAACGCATCGCTGCGCTCACCCGCGCCCCACGCCGCCACCAGCAACCATTCACGCGCAAACCCCAGGCACAGGCCCAGCAGGGTCGCCAGGGTCAGCCAAACGGCCGAGCCCAGCATCAGGGACGCGCGCCATCAAGCAGCGGCTTGCGAAACACCACTGTCTTGACCTGCGGCAGGCGCGCCGGAAACAGGCGCCGCGCCTCCAGCACATTGATGCCGACCATCAACCAGAACAGCGCCACCATCACCACTGCGAAGCTGAAGTAGTGGTCAAACAAACCGCTGACCAGCGCCGACAGAATCCCACCGGTGGTGCCCAGCCACAGGGCGTTGTCCTTGGTCAGGCGAATCGGGCCTTTTTCCGGACGGGCCTCACGCCACCAACGCACGGTCACCGCCACGAAGAACAGCATGCCGACGATGCCGATCTTGTAGATGTAGTTCAGCCACAGGTTGGAAATCCCCAGGAAATGCGTGCCCGGCACCGGCGGATCGACCTTGAAGCCGATGCCGAACGGGTAGGCCGCCACCGCCTGCGGGAACATGCGGTATTCGTCGAAACGCACTTCGGTACTGGCGTTGTCCGAAGAGAAAATCGTTGCCAGGCGCTCCTGCAACGGCGGGTAGGCAATCACCAGCGCCACGGTCAGCGCCGCGCCGATCATCAACAGGCGCCCGGTGTACGGCACGCGCCGCGTGGCCATCCACATCAGCACCAACGCCAGGCTGACCATCGCGCCGCGGCTGCTCGCCAACAGCAAGGCGGCCGCTCCCAGGCACGCCACGCCCAGGCCGAGAGCGCGTTTCCAGCCTTGTTCGGTCATGCCAAAACAGAACGCCAACGGCAGCAGCAGCGCCATGATCCCGCCGATGGCATTCGGGTGCGTCCACGGCGAGCCCATGCGCGAGGACATCGCCTCCAGGCCGAATTTGAGCATGTCGAAGTTGGCGTAGTTGAACAGCGCCAGGATCGGCGCAATCCCGGCGCCGGAGCGGGTGCGCACAAACACCGCGATCGACAGCACCAGCATCGCCAGGGTACCCAGCAGCAGGGCGATCACCAGCGCTTCCCGGTGCTTGTGGTCCACCAGCAGTTTGGCCGCGATAAACACCCCGGACAGGTTCAGCAACCAGCGCAGCCAGTTGGCCACGCCGCTGGTGTCGGCATGGATAGTGACTTGGCCGACAATGAACGGGACCACGCTGAACAGCATCAGCCACAACAGCATCTGGTCGGTGGGGCGCCGCGCCAGGCCTGGTGTATCGGGCAGGCGCGCGAGAAAGCTGTGCCACAGGATGGCGCCCCAGGTCAGTGCCAGGATCGCTTCGCTGACGGTACTGCGGATGCCCAGGTTGATCGTCGAAAACGGCATGAACGTCGCCACCAGGGCAAACAGCAACAGGCCCCAGAACGGAAAGCGCAGGATCGTCACCGCGCCCGCCAGGCCGACCACGGCGAGGAAGGCCTTGGCCGGTGACAGCAGCAGGGCGAGGGCGCCGAACAGCAGGCCGAAGAGCACCGCCACGAGGCTTGCCAGATTCACTCTCACTTCAGTTCCTCGATCAGTTCGGCCAGGCGTCGACGGTAGGCGTGATGGTTGAAACGCTCCGCCCACTGGCGCCGTTGCGCGGCGGATTCTTCAATAGGCTGCTGCGCCAGGCTGACCATCAACTGCACCAGCGCCGGGCCGTCGGTAGGCGAAAAACGTGGCGCCGACGGCGGGGTGATTTCATCCAGCGAGGTGCCGCTGGCCACGGCCACTGCCGTGCCGACGCTCAGGGCTTCGATCACCGGCAGGCCAAAGCCCTCGGCGTAAGACGGTTGCCACAGGCGCGACGCCTGCCGGTACAGCGCATGCAACTCGGCATCCGACACGCCGCTCAGCGCCCGAATCCCCGGCAGCGTGCGCTGGGATTCGGGCAGGTGTTCCAGGCTGCCCACCAGCACCAACTCCGGCACGCCGGGGGCCTGGCGTCGCGCCTGCTGCCAGGCATCGACCAGAAACGGCACGTTCTTGCGCAGCTCGCGCGTGCCCACCAGCAACCAGTAGCGCTCCGGCAGTTGGCGCGCCGACAGGTCCGCTGCCAGCTCGGCAAAGGCGTCGACCTGATTGGGCAACACGCGAATCTTGCCCGCAGCCTTGGGAAACAGCCGCGCGGTCTCATCAGCGCTGTACTGCGACGGCGTCCACACGCGGTCGGCGCTGTGCACCGCGTAGGCAATCGACAGGCGATCGCTGGTCTTGTAGATCAGCGCCTTGAGGCGGTTGGCGTGGTAGTTGTCCAAGGTGATCTGGAACAGGTCATGCAACAGCACCACGCTGCGCAGGCCCTTGGGCTTGGGCGGCAACGGCAGGCCCATATTGAAGGTGCTGATGTACAGGTCGATGTGCTGCTCACGCAAGGCGTGCGGCAAAAAACCAGCCTCGAAACGCAGGCGATTCTGCGGTTGGTGCATGGCGGTCTTGGCACAGCCCCAGGCCGGGCAATGGGCCTTCAAGCGGGTTTCGTCGCCCAGCGGCGCCACGGTAAAGCGCTCAAGCTCGATGCCTGGGAAGGTGCGCAGGGCGCTTTCCAGCGCATACACCTGGCGGCTGATGCCCGATTGCGGCGACGTGCCGACGGTGCGGTAATCCAGGCCTACACGCATGCGGGCTCCTTGTATGTGAGCGGTAAAAGGCTCGCGTACACCTGCTCCAACTGGCTGGCGGCAACGCTCCAGTCATGGGCGCGGCGTACATAGGCGCGGCCGGCTTCACCCATCGGTTCGGCGGCATCGGGGAACTGCAACAGGCGCACCACCGCGTCCGCCAAGGCGGTAGCGGTTTGCCCGCCGAGGTAGTCCAGGCCTTCCACCAGGTCCAGCCCCGACACGCCCTGTGCGGTGCTCGCCAGCGGCAGGCCGGCGGCCAGGGCTTCCAGCACCTTGAGCTTGGAGCCGCCGCCATGGCGCAACGGTGCGAGGAACACCGAACAGCTCGATTGCAGCGCCAGCAGGTTGGGCACGAAGCCTTGCCATTCGATACGCGGGTCCTGCCAGCGTTCACGCCAACTGGCCGGCATGCCGAAGCCGCAGACACTCATGCGCGCCTGCGGGCAGCGCTCCCAGACCTTGGGCAGGATGTCATCCAGGGCCCACTCGATGGCGTCCACGTTCGGCGCGTATTCGTAGTTGCCAAGGAACAGCACGCGGCGTGTCGACGGATCGGGCCGGGCGGCGGCGAAGTGGTCGCAGTCCACGCCATTGACCACCACCGGCACCGGCTTGCCGGCGATTTTTTCCAGCACCTGGGCATCGCTGTCGGTCACTGCGATTACCTGTGTGGCCTGGCGCATGACCCGGCGCTCCCAACGTGCATAGCGCCATTGATCGTAGCGAATGAACGGCAGCGCCCAGCGCGGCAGACGGTCGTAGGTGGCGGCGCCGAGGGCCGATTCGACGTTGTGCTCAGTCAGCACGAACGGTTGGGATTTGCGTGCCAGCGCATCTTCGTAAGGTTGGAAGGTGTAGGTGTGCTCGATCTGCACCACATCCCAGTGCTCATCCAGCAACCTGTTGAAGGTGTCCTGCAAGGCGCCCGACAGGCCATTCACACTGGCGAGCAGCGGGTAGGGCGCAAACAGCCCGGCCAACAGGGTCGTGGCGCTGCGCAGCGGGCGGCGCGGCAGGACGATCAGTTGCTCGAGAAACGCCTCCAGCACCTGGCGGTCGGCGAGCGACACCGGGTGCTTGTCATGCAGCAGCAAGGTGATCCGGTGCCCCCGCGCGGCGAGGCTGCGCAGCAGATGGAACTGGCGCGTCTTACCGCCGCTGGTGGCGGGCCAGGGCGAGTAGGGCAGGATCCATAAAATGCGCATGGCAGGCCTCAGTCCCATAACAGGATTTGCAGGTTCGGCTTGACCGGTACGGTCAGGCCGTTGGTGCCGCTTACCGGGGTTTGCGTACCGCGCAACGGGTCGTACAGGGTGGCGCTGGCCAGGTTGGGCAAGTGCGCGTTACCGCCTTCGGCCGACCAGAAGAACCACACCTTGCGCCCATCGGCACGCGTCCAGCCAATGCTGAACAGGCCGTCGGGCAAGGCGTCGGCGACCGGCGGGTCACCCGGGGTGAGCGACGGCCCGCTGACGTCGAGGAAATACTTCAGCGCGGTGTAGACCGGCTTGGGGTTGGCGTCGATGTCCAGCAGCCCGTAGAACTGGTCGCGCACGCTGGCGCGCTGGTCGAGGTCGCTCAAGGTGAACAGGAAGATGCGGTCGTAATCCAGCGCGCTCATCAGCGCCAGGCGCCGCACCACGTAATCGGCCTGGCCCTGCTGGGTGATGATGTCCTGGGCGTCCTTGGGCCCGGGGTAGGTCGACCAGCCCCACTCGGTGCTCCACAAGGTTTGCACGCCGCCGTTGCGCAGGGCCTGGTTGAGCTGGGTGGTCTTGGCGATAAAGTCGAGGTTGGCCGGATCGTTGCCTTCGGGCAATTGGGTGTAGGGGTGATAGGACACGACGGTGTTCAGGCTGGCCACGCCCAGCGCGGCAAGGGCGTCGAACATGGTCTGGCCGTTGGGCATTTCGCTGAAGAACGCCATGCCGGCCGCCACCACCGGGGTATTCGGGGCGACCGCGCGCAGTGCGGCGGCGCTGGCGGTGAGCAGCGTGGCGTAGCCGGCCGGGTCTGCCACCGGGCGCCAGAAGCCCAGCAGGTTCGGTTCGTTCCACACCTGCCAGGCGTTGACGCTGGGGTAACGCTGGGCCAGCAGCGCCATGCGGTTGGCGAACACGTTCGGGTCTTTGGGCGGGTACTGGTCCTGATAGGGCGCACCGGCCGGCGCGGTGGTGGCGAAGGGCGCCGAACCCACCAGGTAGAACACCGACTTGAGTTGATTGTCTTGCAGCTTGCCGACCAGTTGATCGAGGGTGGCCACCTGATACTGGTTCTGCGCCGGCTCCAACTGATCCCAATGCAGGTCCAGGCGCACCCACTCCAGGCCCAAGTCCTTGAGACGGTCGATCTGCATCTGGTATCGCTGGGGGCTGAACCACAGGAACTGTGCGTTCACGCCCAAAAAGTCCTTCCACACCACGGTCTTGTTGCCCTTGAGCACATGGCTTTCGGCATCCGCCTGGCGCCCCCACAAAACGGCGGTCAGGCCCAGCACGGCGACCACCGCAAGGCTGGCAAGGAACGTTTGTCTACGCGCCATGGCGGGCTCCTGCGATGGCCTCGGCAAACACTTCGGTGAACTTCTGCGCGGTCAGCGGCCACAGGCGTTCGCGGCCGATCTCGCCGGCGCGTTCGGCCCAGTCCCTGGCCAGCGCCGGCGTGCGGGCCAGGCGCAGCAATTGTTCGGCCAGCGCCGCCACATCGCCTTCGGGGTAGATGGCGCCATTGCCACTGGCAACTTCCTCGGCAAACGCGCGTGCGTCGGAGGTGATTGCTCCGCGCCCACAGGCGGCGGCCCAGGACAGCGCGCCACTGGTGCCGCGCTGGCGCCCGAGCAGGCCGAGTTTTTTCGATTCGCGGTAGGGCAGCACCATCACATGATGGGCCTGGATGGTCTGGGCAATCTCGTCGGCCGGCAGGTTCAGCCGCCAGTCGATGGCGTCGGTCAGGCCGAGTGCGGCGATCTGGCTGTTGAGTTGCTCCAGGTAGTTGCCGCCGGCGCCAAAGGCCATTTCCGCCGCCGTGCCGCCGGCCAGCGTCAGGCGCACGTGGCCGCGCAGTTCAGGGGCCTGTGCGAAGACATCGGCCAGCGCCTGCACCAGGTCTTCGATGCCTTTGCCGCGGTAGATGAACCCGAAATACAGCAGGCGCAGGGTGTCGAGCGCGGGCAGCGGTGCCGGTGGCACGGCGAGGTTGGCATGGTTGATCACGGCCACCTTGCCGGGCGGCAGTTGCATGCGCAGGCGCAGGCAATCGGCGCCCAGGCGAGTCAGCGTCACCAGGCGGGTCAGGCCCTTGGCGACCTGGCGTTCCTCACGCAGGGTCAATGGGTCGGCCAGCACCACGGCCGCCTGCGGCAAGGGGCTGGGCAAGCGCTCCAGCAGGTTCAGCGGAAACGGCAGGCGCTCACGGCGCCACACAATGCGCTCCGGGTCGTGCACGGTGGCGGTCAGCGGCAAGTGCGAGTAGGCCTTGCGCAACTCGCGCAGGGCCAGGAACTCACCCAGGCGCCCGCCGCCCAGCTCGGCGTGGACCAGGTCCACGGTCTGCCAGTTGAACGTCGCGACCGCGTGCTTGATCGCCTCGGAAGTGCCCGCCACCCCGGCCAACGGCGTCAGCACCGTCACCCCAAGCTGCTCCAGCGCCGTGCGAAAGTGGTTCGCGTAGTCGGCGATGCCGTTTTTTTCCGGCGGCAAGGGTGCAAGCAGGGCGATACGCATCAGAACGCTCCCCGGTACTTGGCGATGGTCTGCAGCACTTTGCTCGGCACTTCGAACTTGCGACGGTTGATGATGATGCCGTCGACCTTGCCAAACGCGGTATTGAGGATCGACAGCGCATGCTCGACCACCGGCACGGTACTTTTGCGTGCTTCCACCACCAGGCCGATCAGGTCGGCGCGGCGCAAGGTGATAAAGGCTTCGCGGTTGTCGAGCAAGGCCGAGGCGTCGAGCAGCACCACTTCGCCCGGAGCGGCGGCTTCAAGCCCGCCGACCCGTACATTGATGCCGTTCTCGCGCAACAACAGGCGCAGTTGTTCCACCACAAAGGTCACGCCTTCGCCATGCCGCGCCGACGTCAGCCCCAGGGTCAGGCCGCGTTCGGCAATGCGGTCGGGCTGCAACAGGCTGTACAGCCGGTAGATACTTGCGTTGAAGGCGTTGGCGCTTTGCGCGGTGGTGGTGTCCAGCTCCGGCAGGGTGGTCCACAGCGGCAAGCCGAACTTGCGTTCCACCAGGCCACCGTCGTGAATGCGCTGGTCGAGCAGGTAGCAGAGGTAGATCACCAGCAGGCCGACGACGATTGCAAACGGAATCGCCAACACCAGCATCAACAGGGTTTTCGGGAAGATCCGACCCGGGTTCAGGGTGGCTTCTTCGATCACCGCGATGTTGCTGATCTGGCTGTTGTCCAGCTCGCGGTCGATGCGCGATTTTTCCAGGTTGTCCACGTACAGCGCGTAGTTGCGCTCGGTGGCGCTGAGCTCACGGGACAGGCGCGCCAGCTCCGGCTCGATCTCCAGGGCCTGCTTGCGTTGGTCCTCGAGGTTGACCAGTTGCTTCTGCTGTTGAACCAGTTGGGTGCGCAGGGCCAGGTTGTTGCTCGACTCATCCAGCAGCACCCGCTGCAGGTGGATTTCCAGGGTGTTCGGCGCACGGTTCTCCGAGGCCTGCACGGTGTTGCTCTCGTTGGCGACCTGGGCCTGCATGGCGCGAATCGATGCATCCAGCGCTTTGACCGGCGGCGCGTTGTCGGTGTAGGTGCGCATCATGTCGGCGCGTTCCAGCAGCTTCTGGTTGAGCAGGCGACGCAAGTCCTGCTGCTGTGGGTTCAATGCGATCTGGCGCACCGTGGTGACTTCCTTGGGCTGCCCCTTGAGCTGGTTGCGCGTGCTCTCGATGGCGCTGTCGGACGAGGCGATAAGGCGGGTGGTATTGAAGGTCTCGCCGCGCAGCACGTTGATGCGCTCGGACAAGTCTTCCAGGCGGTCGGTGATGCTCGCCGCGCCGATCTCGTTCAGGTGCTTGAGGATCTGCTCCTTGTAGCTCTTGATCTCGGTGGCACTGGTATTCACCTGGCCTTCGTAGAAGGCATACAGGCTCTTGCGCCCCAGGGCCTGGGTGCGTTCGTTGATGTAGGTCTCGACCCAGTCCTTGACCACCGCCTGGGCAATTTCCGGGTCGCCCCAGGTAAAACTGATGTCCATCACCGTGGAGCCGGCGGCGTGGCTCACCTCAAAGCTCTTTTCCAGGCCGGCGGCAAGGCGTTCCACCGGGGTGGTTTTTTCCACCACACCGAGGGTTTCCAGGACCACGCGCAGGCCATCGAAGACTGCGCCCACGCCTTCCTTGAGGTAATGCTTGGCGCTTTTGAAAAAGCCTTGGGGCGGCGGCGCATTGTTGATCACTTCCAGGTAGTGCTCGGCCACCGCACGCACGATCGGACGCCCGGTGAGCAGGCGCTCCTCATCGACGATCGGGTCGCGCTGGGTGCTGGGCATCACCAGCGCCTGGCGGTTGCTGATCTCGATCGGCAGGGTCGAATCACGCCCCGGTTTGACCAGCAGGCGGGCGGTGGACTCGTACTTGGCCGGCAGCAGGAAAGCGCCGAGCAGGATAATCACCAGCGCTGCGATGGCCGCCAGCTTGAACTCGTGGCGGAAGATGAAAAACAGGCGCAGAAGATCACGAAAAGAACGGATCTCGATCATGGGATGTCGCTCCTTTAGTTATTGCCGCCGCTGGTTCTGGTGTAGTTGTAGCCAACCCCAATGGATTTGGTGAACGGGATCAGTTGGTTCAGGTAGGTATCCACGCCCTGGATGCGCTCGCCCACGTTGGATTTGGGCACGAACACCACGTCACCGCGTTGCAGCGGCACTTGTTTGCGCCCGTTGGGGCCGGTCTTGAGGTACTGGCTGAAGTCCAGAAAGTAGGCGTGGTAGGCGCCTTGGGCATCTTCACGCAGCAAGGCGACCATGCTCGCGTTGCCCGAGGGGTTGACCCCGCCGGCGCCGACGATTGCCTGCTCGAGTGTGTTGGCCGTGGCGATCTGGACCGCTGTCGGGTTGTTCACCGCGCCACCGACAATCACCGAGTTGCCCGGTGCCTGGTTGATGTTCACCGTCACGCGTGGCTCGCGGTACACCGGGGCGAGGCTCTTGGTCAGGTCGGCGGCGACCTCGGCGGGGGTGCGATGCGCCACCTGGATCGGCCCCAGGAAGGGGTAGTTGATCTTGCCGTCGTTCTGCACCGTATACAGCGTCAGCTCGTAGATGGTGCTGACGTTGAACGCCGACAGCGTCGGCATCTCGCCGGCATCGCGGACGATACGCAACTGGTCGCCGATGCGGATGCGTTCCACCGCCGGCGGCAGTTGGGCGAGTTGGTCGAGGGCGCGCTTGCCGTCCTCGACAGTCTGGTCGTCGGGCGGGGCGATGCGTGCCGGCGTATTGCAGGCGGACAGGGCCAGCATGGCCAAGGCGAGCACGGCGGGTTTGATCAAGCGGGACTTCCTGTGGGTCATGCTGCTCACCTCCAATAACCGGGAAACATGCTGATGCGCCGCTTGAGGGCCAGCGGCAGGCGGCGCTCAAGATGGCCCAGGCGGTAGCCGAGCAACTTGAACGCGCTGCGCACCAGCACTTCGGGTACGCGGTGCAAGGCACCGGCTTTGCGCAAGGCCGCGAGTTCGGCCAGCACGTAGCGTTTGCCTTCACCGCCGGCGTCACCAAAGGCCTGTCTGATCCACGGCTCGCGACCGTAGAACACGCCAATGTCGAAGTAGCGATGAAACTCATCCATGAGTTTGTAATCGTGGGAGTGATGCACCAGCGCCGTGGCGGCGTAGCGCACCTTGTAGCCTTCGAGCAGCATGCGCGCCGCAACGTAGGCGTCTTCGCTGCCGATCACGTCGGCGGGAAAACCGCCGACCGCCTGCAGCACGCTGCGCCGGTACACTGAAAACGAGTCGGAGCTGAAGCAGGTCTTGATCCCCAGCACGGGCGCATCGGCCAGGCTTTTGCTGCGGCTCTGCTCCGGGTAGTTGAAGTGCCGCGACTGCGCGCCCAGCACCCCGGCATCGGGGTGCGGCAGCTGGCGACCATAAGCCACGCCGTTGAGCGGGTCCTGCTGCAATTCATCCAGCAGGTTGGCGAAGGTCTGCGGGGTCGCGGGGATGGCGTCCTGGGTCATGACGATCAGCGCGTCGCCACCCACCTGTTCGCTGGCCCAGCGGCGCGTGCCGCCGTGGTTGAAATCACGCGCGTCGATGACCTCGACCCGCGCACCGAACTCGCGAAAACGCGCCACGGTGTCATCGCTGGAGGCGCTGTCGACTACCAGCATCTCGTCCGGTTGCAGGGTTTGCATCTTCAGCGCCGGCAGCAAGCGCGCCAGGTGGCTGGAGGCGTTTCGGGTCGGGATGATCAGCGAAGTGCGCATGTCATTTCTTCGCCTCGAGAGGGGCGCGCCCGTAGATGTCGTCGAAGCGCACGATGTCGTCTTCGCCCAAATACTCGCCGCTCTGCACCTCGATCATCACCAGGTCGATGATGCCGGGGTTGGTCAGCCGGTGTTTGTGCCCGGCAGGGATGTACGTGGACTCGTTGGCGTTGATCAGGAATTCACGCTCGCCGTTGGTGATCTGCGCCGCGCCGCTGACCACCACCCAGTGTTCGCTGCGATGGTGGTGCATCTGCAATGACAGCGAGGCCTGGGGCTTGACCACGATGCGCTTGATCTTGAAGCGGCTGCTTTCTTCGAGCACGGTGTAGGTGCCCCACGGCCGCGTGACGGTACGGTGCAGGCTGTACGCCGGGTGGTTCTGGCGCTTGAGTTCGGCGACGATGTAGCGCACGTCCTGGCTGCGGTTGGCGTCGGCGATCAGCAGCGCATCCGGGGTGTCGACGATGATCAGGTCACGCACGCCCACCGCGCCCAATACACGCTTGGGCGAGTCGATGTAGCAGTTGTGCACGTCATGCAGGATCGCTTCGCCGTTGACCTGGTTGCCGTGCGCATCGCTGGGCGTGAGCTGGCGCAGCGCTTCCCAGGAGCCGATGTCGCTCCAGCCGATATCGCAGGGCACCACGGCGACCTGCTGGGACTTTTCCATCAGGGCCACGTCGATGGAAATATCCGGCGCGCTGCCAAAGGCATCGGCGTCCAGCTCACGCTGGCGCGAGGTTTTGTTCTGCAGGCTCTGGCTGTGTTCCAGCGCGGCGCGCGCGGCCTCCAGCACGTCGGGGGCATGGGTGGCCAGTTCCTCCACCAGGGTGCTGGCCTTGAAGCAGAACATGCCGGCGTTCCACAGGTGCTTGCCGCCATCAAGGTAGGCCTGGGCGGTGGCCAGGTCGGGCTTCTCGACGAAGCGTTTGACCCGGTTGCCGGTGCTCAGCGGCTCACCTTGTTCGATATAGCCGAAGCCGGTTTCCGGGTGGTCGGGCTGGATGCCGAAGGTCACCAGGTAGCCGGCCTCGGCCAGGTCGCGGGCCTGGGTCACCGCCGCGGCGAACGCGACTTCATTGAGGATCAAGTGGTCGGCAGGCATCACCAGCAATTGCGCATCGCCGCCGAAATGCTCCTGCACATGCAGCGCCGCCACGGCAATCGCCGCGGCCGTGTTGCGGCCGAACGGCTCCAGCAGCAAATCCAGCGGCAGGTGCGCCTTGTTGACCAGGCGGTAGTCATCCAGGGTGCGAAACAGCAGGTCGCGGTTGGTCACCGTCAACACGCTTTCCACGCCGGGCAGCTTGGCGGCGCGCTGGAAGGTCTTTTGCAGCAGGCTCTGGCCATCGCGCATGCGCATGAACGGCTTGGGCATGTTCTGCCGGGACACCGGCCACAGCCGCGTGCCCGAACCACCGGAAATGATGCAGGGAATTAATCCGTTGAGGGTATTCATCAATAGACTTCCTTGGTGGAAAGGACGGCCGGGACCGTCATGAAGACGATGTACAAGTCAAACCACACCGACCACTTGGAGATGTACTCCAGGTCGTACTCGACACGTTTCTGGATTTTGAACAGGGTGTCGGTCTCACCCCGGTAACCATTGATTTGCGCCCAGCCGGTGATGCCGGGCTTGACCCGGTGCCGCGAGCTGTACTCGCTCACCGCCACTTCGAAGGGAATGCCCGCGGCCTTGGTGGCGGTGGCGTGCGGGCGCGGGCCGACCATGGACATGTTGCCCAGCAGCACGTTGAACAGCTGCGGCAACTCGTCGATGCTGGTCTTGCGGATGATGCGACCCACGCGGGTGATGCGCGGGTCCTGGCGGGTGGTCTGGCGCTCGGCAGTGAAGTCGCTCTGGTCGGTGAACATCGAGCGGAACTTGAACACGCGGATTTCGTTGTCGTTATAGCCGTAGCGGTTCTGGCGAAACAGCACCGGCCCCTTGGAATCGAGTTTGATCGCAATCGCGGTCGCCAGCATCACCGGTGACAACGCCACCAGGGCCAGGCTCGCCAGGAGGAAATCCTCACAGCGCTTGATCACCGGCGACCAGCCGCGCAAGGGCAATTGCGAGGTGTTGAACATCAGGATCCCGCCCACGTCGGTGATGCGGCTGTGGCCGTAGCGCAGGGCGGCCATGTCGGGCACCAGCATCACGTTCACCGACATCTGCCGCAGACGGTTGACCAGCCCGTGGATGCGTTGCTCGGCGGCCCACGGCAGGCAGATCATGACCTGGTTGACCTGCTCGGCGCGGATCAGTTTTTCCAGGTCGCGAGTGTTGCCGAGCAAGGGCAGGTTGCTCAGCTCCTTGGGGATCCGCTCGGTGCGGTCGTCGATAAAACCGATCAGGCCGGAACGGATATCGCCGTTGCGCTGCAGGTGGTCGGCAACGTGCACGGCCGTGTCGGTAAAGCCCAGGATCACCGTGCGTTGCAGGTACTTGCCGGCGCTCATCAGCCGGCGGTACAGGCGCAGCATGACCAGGCGTTCGAGGCACAGCAGGCCCAGGCTGGCGACGTACCACGCGGCCAGGTTGCGCGGGCTCAACTGCGGGAAAAACTGCAGGATCTGGTACATGAACAGCAGGATGCAAAACGCTGCGGTCCAGGCCTTGATCTTGGCTTTGAGACGCAGGCGGTTGCTGAACAGCTCCTCGGAATAGATGCCCAGGGCCTGGAACAGAATGATGGTCAGCACTGCGAAAAATACCAGCAGGCCGATGAAATGCGGGCGCAACTCAGGGGCCAACGGGTCCAGGAAAAGCACCAGGACCAGCGGCGGCAGAATGGCCGTGAGGCCATGGATCAATTTGACGAAAACGACAAAGAACTCAACAAAACCGGCGCGCGTTAAAAACAGGCTGTCGACGGACGACTTTTCTCGCATAAAACATCCCTCATTGCACTCCAGTTGCTGTTGTTCGTTGTCGCTTCAATAAAGCCGCGATGGCGTTAGAGGGCACTTCGAACTACGGCTACTCTGGGTAATACGCAACTACCAATCCAAATGCACATATCAGTGAAGCTATCCATTTGAAGGGATTTTGCGGCGATAGTGACTAAAGGAGTGTTCCCTTTTCGTGCTTAGTCAACGAATTGACGATGGTGCGGAGGTGGCGTGCTAGACAGGTTAATCAGTCTTTTTAGTGGCATTTTATTGACATTCCTTGTCCGAACACTCGGTAAATGGGTGTGTTTTTGAGTGTAGGAACAAATGTGAGATTTTTCCTGTTTAAAGGACAAACCTTTTTCCAGCGGCAGTAGGAAGGGGGGACAAAGAGGGCGTGGCAGGGCGCACTAAGTGCCCTGCCACTGGGGGTTTCGCGGGATCAGAAGTTGCCTTTCAAACTAACGGTGAAATTGCGCGGTTCACCGTAGAAGTTGCCCCATGATGCAGTTCCGACGGTGTTGTAATAGGTTTTGTCGAAGAGATTGTTGCCATTGACCGCCACGGTCCAGGTGTCGTCGAGACGGTAGGCCAGGCGCGCGCTCCAGGTCGCGTAGCCGGGCTGTTCCAGCTTGATGGTCTGTACGCGGTAATTGCTGCTCTGGGCATTGACCCCGGCACCCACGCTCCATTTCGACAGCGCGCCGTCGAGCTGGTAGTCGCCCCACATCCGCAGCATGTGGCGCGGTACGTAGCTGTTGGAAACACCGCCTTCTGCGGCGCTGTCGATGTTCTTCAGGGTCTTGGTCTGGGTGTACGTGTAGCCGCCGGACACCTGCAGGCGCTCGAGCAGTTCGCCGCTGACTTCGGCCTCCACGCCCTGGGCGCGGACCTTGCCGGTATCGGTGTAGCAATAACCATCGGCGGAGGTCGGGCAGAAACTCAGGTAGTCGGTTTCGGCGGCGTTTTTCTCGATGGAGCGAAACAGCGCCAGGGAGCTGTTGAGGCGCCCCTCGAACCACTCGCCCTTGATGCCCAGCTCATAGTTGTCGCCGATTTTCGGCTTGAGCGCGGCGCCGTCGGCGGTGGCGTAGGCGCTTTGCGGTTGGAAGATATCCGCGTAGCTGGCGTACACCGACAGGTGCTCGTTGAGGTCATAGATCAGTGCGGCAAACGGTGTGACCTCGCCGGTTTCCTTCGTGCGAGCATCCTGCAGCGACCATTCGCCCCAACCAAGGCTGTAGGACTGGCGACGGTTTTCGTACCAGCTCACGCGGCTGCCCACGATGAACATCAAGGGCTCGGCCAGGCGCAGGCGCAAGGTCGCGTAAGTGCCGTACTGGGTCGCGGTCTCCTTGATGGTGCTGCCACGGTACATGTTGGGCCAGAAGGTGTTGTCGGCCGGTTCCGGGAAGTGATGGTTGGGTTGGTAGATGCTCTGGCGCGTGGGCAGGTTCTGGATCGCGTAGATGTCGTCCTGGGTGCCACGGCTGCCGTTGGCGCCGAGGATCAGTTCGTGCTGCAGGCCGAAGGCTTCGAATTTGCCGTCGAGGTAGGCGTCGAGGCCGAAGTCCTTGTGGTCGTAATCCATCAGCGCCGCGTAGGAGACGGCGGTCGGAGCTGGGTTGTCGTAGGCAATGGTGCCTTCGCTGGCGGCGTACTTGATGTCTTGCAGGTTGCGGCTGTGCACGGCCGCGACCTTGAGTTTCCAGTCGTCGTTGAGCTGCTGCGTGAGGTCGGCGAAGTACGTGGCGCGTCGGCTCTGCCAGTCGTTCCAGGATTGGCCCAGGCAGGTCGAGCGGCTGAGCTTGGCACTCTTGCCATCGGCGTAGCGCGGCAGGCCGCCCCAGCACGGGGTGGCATCGACATCTTCATAACTGGCGCCGAGGCCGAGGGTGGTGTCGGCGCTGAGGTCGATGTCGAGGGCGCCGTAGAAGGCCTGGTCCTGGCGCTTGGCGATGTCCATGTAGGAGCCACGATTCTGCTGGCTGACCGCCGCACGACCGCGCACCGTGCCGCTGTCATTCAGCGGGCCGCCGGTGTCGACGTCGGCGCGGTAATTGTCCCAGGTGCCGGCGGACAGCGACAGGCTGGTGGTGGGGCTGGCCTGTGGCCGCTTGCGCACGAAGTTCACCGCGCCGCTGGCCGTGCCGGCGCCCTTGAGCATGCCGGCGGCCCCCTTGAGCACTTCCACACGGTCATAGATCGCCATGTTGGCGCTGAAACTGTCGGCCTGTGCGTAGTCCTTGCCCATGTCCAGCGGCACGCCGTCGTACTGGTACTGGCCGAGCATCTTGAAACCACGGGAATAGAAATACTTGCCGCCCATCGGCGATTCATAGGAGGTGATGCCGGGCGTGCGCTCCATCACGTCGTCGATGGTGGTGAGGTTCTGGTCATCCATCAATTGGCGGGTCATCACACTCACCGATTGCGGCGTTTCGCGCAGGCTGTGTTGACCTTTACCGATGGTGACTGCGCCGGTGGTGTAGGACCCGGTGCCATCGGTGGTTGCCCCCAGGCGGTCGCCGGTGACGGTGGTGGCGCCCAGGTTGAGTGCGCCGGTGTCGGCCACTTGCGGCAACAGCAGCCAGTTGCTGCTGCCCTGGCGCTGGGCTTGCAGGCCCTGGCCGCGCAGCAACTGGCCGAGGGCTTGCTCGCGGTCGAAGCGGCCACTCAGGCCCGGGCTGGCCTTGCCGGCCACGCTGGTGGCGTCGTACGACAGGCTGATCCCGGCCTGGCGGGCGAACTGGTCCAGCGCACTGGCGAGGGAGCCGGCGGCGATGTTCCAGTCGCGGGCCTGGGTGTCACTCGCCAAGGTGTCGGCCAGCACGGCCAGCGGCACGGCGCCGCCACTGAGGCAGGCACCGAGCAAGGCGGCCTGTACCGCGCGCTTGAGTGGAGAACGTTGTGAGGGGAACGCTTGCATGACCGCGGGATGCTCCTGAAGGAAGTGGACAGAACCGGCCTGTTGATCGGCCTTTCCTTACAGGTCGAGCGGCAATGAGAATTCACCTCATTTATTTTTCGAAGCGTTAAACGCGAGGGCTGACGGTCACCCAATAACGGCTGCGGTAGGTGACGTCGACCGGCAGCGATTGCGCCACCAGGCTCAGCACCTGATCGGTATCGTTCAACTGATAAGTCCCCGACACGCGCAACCCGGCCACCGCTTCACTGCAACGCAGCAGGCCATTGCGGTAGCGGCTCAACTCGCTGAGGAAGTCGTCCAGGCGCATATTGTGGGCACTGATCACGCCGTCACTCCAACCCCAGGGATCGAGGCCGTTGGCGATGGGCGCATGAACGCCGGTGTGGTCGAACAGCACCTGCTCGCCGGGCTTGAGTACTTGGCGCGCGTTGGCCTCCCGGCTGTTGGCAAATAACGCCACGGCGCCCTGTTGGACGGCGAGCAGCGTGCCCTGGGCTTCTTCACGCACCAGGAAGCGGCTGCCGAGGGCGCGCAGGTATCCGTCGCGGGTCTGTACCCACAGTGGCCGGTCGTCGACGCCCGTGTTCACCAGCATTTCGCCCCGGTGCAGGTGCACCAGGCGGCGCTCGGCACTGAACGTGGCGTCGAAGGCGCTGGCGCTGTTGAGCTGGATCTTGCTGCCGTCGTCCAACGCCACCCAACGCCGCTCACCCGTGGCGGTGCGGTAGTCGGCCATCAAGCCGGGCAGCGGTGTGTAGTCGCGACCGAGCCAGGTCAAGCCCGCTGCCCCGGCCACCAGCCCGAGCAGCTTCAAGCCTTCGCGGCGGCTGATGCGTTGACGCGCACCTTGCAGGGCATGGCGGCCGACCTGGGCCGGCAGCTGGTTGAAATCATCGTTCATGGTCGCCACCCGCTGCCACACCTGCTGGTGCTCGGCGCTGGTGTGCAGCCAGCGATCGAACGCGGCGGTGCTGGCGTCGTCGGCCACGTTGAAACGCAGCTTGATCATCCATTGAATGGCCTGGTCCACCAGGCGCGGGTCAGAGTTCGGCATAGCGCAACCGATAACAGGCGTGCAGCGCCTTGGCCAGGTCGCGCTCCACGGTAGCCTTGGACACGCCCAGGCGCAGGGCGATCTGCGCGCAGGTCAGGCCATCCAGTTGCGCCAGCAGGAAGGCTTCGCGCACCCGTGGCTTGAGCTGGTCGAGCAGGCGGTCGATGCGTTCCAGGCTGTCGAGGATCAGCCACCGGGTTTCTTCCGACGGCACCTCGACCTCGGGGAAGTGGGCGAGGCTTTCGAGGTAGGCGCGTTCCAATTCGCGGCGCCGGTATTGGTCGATCATCAGACTGCGCGCGATGCTGCTCAGGTAGGCGCGAGGCTGTTGCAAGGTCTGCTGCTTGCGCGCGTTGAGCAAGCGCACGAAGGTTTCCTGCGCCAGGTCGGCGGCATGTTCACGGCAACCGGTGCGGCGGTTCAGCCAGCCACGCAGCCAGGAATGATGGGCGTGGTACAGCTGGCCGATGGCGGCATGGTCCAGTGGGTGGTCGCTCGACATGGGCATCCTGGCGCAGCAGTCTTAATTGATAATGTTTCGCATTCTAGACGGTGGTCGTGGCCATTCGCAATTCCCGGCACGCAATGTATCCAGCACAATTTTTTGTTCGGCCGGGGTGAGCCGACTAATCTGCAGGCTTTTCCTCATGGACGGCGCGAGCATGATCGACCTTGCAACCCTGGCGGTGTTTTCCGGTGCTGTGCTGCTGTTGCTGTTATCGCCGGGGCCGAACATGGCGTTTGTCATCACCCATGGCGTGACCCATGGCTGGCGCGGGGGAATGGCCTCGGCGCTGGGCATTGGCGTGGCAGACCTGCTGTTGACCGGGTTGACCGCCTCGGGGGTCACTGCGGTGGTCGCGAGTTGGCCGCCGTCGTTCGACTTGATCCGCTTTGCCGGGGTGATCTATCTGCTGTGGCTGGTGTTCAAGACGCTGCAGAAACGTCCGGGTGGGGCGCAGGCCCAAGTCGAGCGGGTGCCGCTGGGCCGAGTGTTTTTGCAGGCCATGCTCAATAGCCTGCTGAATCCCAAGGCGCTGCTGTTCTTTGTGGTATTCCTGCCGCAATTCGTGCGCCCTGAGACGGGGTCGATCGCGATACAACTGCTGGTGCTGGGCGGCGTACTGACGGTGATCGCCGCGGTGTTTCACCTGCTGCTGGGGATTTTCGGCGGCGCAGTCAGCCGGTTTTTTGCCGGCCGTTCAGCGGGTGCGGCGTTGCAGAAATGGGGCCTGGCGACGGTGTTGACCGTGCTGGCCGTGCGCCTGGCGCTGATGTCTCGTCCGGCCTGAGCCTGTTGTGGCGAGCAAGCTCGCCACAGGTACCGCCAGCTCGCCAGGCTCAACCTCAGCCCAACCGTGCTGCCGCCCGTGCGACGATTTCCCCCCGGGTCTTGCGCGACTCGGCGGTGCGTTTGTGGGCTTCTTCCAGCACGTGCTTCGGCGCGGTGTCGGGGCTGCCCGAATCAAACGGCGGCGCCGGCGCGTATTCGATCTGCAGTTGCACCAGTTGCGCCGCCGCTTCGCTGTACAGCTCGGCCGCCAGGGTCAGGGCGAAGTCGATACCGGCGGTGATCCCGCCACCGGTGAACAGGTTGCCGTCGCGCACGACACGCGCCTGGACCGGGATCGCGCCAAGCGGGGCGAGCAGGTCGTGGTAGGCCCAGTGAGTCGTGGCCTTGCGCCCGCGCAGCAAACCCGCTGCGCCGAGCACCAGCGAGCCGGTGCACACCGAAGTCACGTAGCGCGCGGTGTGCGCCTGGGCCTTGAGGAAGTCCAGGGTGGACGGGTCTTCCATCAATGCGCCCACGCCGGAACCGCCGGGCACGCAAATCACATCCAGGGCAGGGCAGTCGGCATAAGTCATGGTCGGGGTGAACACCAGGCCGGTGCTGGACGTGACCGGTGCGAGGTCTTTCCATATCAGGTGCAGCTTCACCTCCGGCAGCGAGCCCAGCACGTCATAAGGGCCGGTCAGGTCCAGTTGCTGGATGCCGGGGAACAACAGAAAGCCAATCTGCAAGGTCATGAATGAAGCTCCGCTAAAGGGGTGGACGACTTCACTCTAGAGGCCTAGGCTTTGGCGAATACGCCATTGAGCCCACCAATCACGCCAATCATGCCCAGAATCATCCACGTCCTCGCTTTCGATAACGCCCAGGTCCTCGACGTGACCGGGCCGTTGCAGGTGTTCGCCTCGGCCAATGACCTGGCGCGCCAACGCGGCTTGCCGTTGCCGTACGCCGTCAGCGTGATCGCCGACCAGGCAGAGCCGGTCATGACCTCGGCGGGCCTGGCGTTGGTGGCGCAGCCGCTGCCCCCTGTTGACGCACCTTGCGACACCTTGGTGATCGCCGGTGGCTGGGGCGTGTATGGCGTCGCCGAAGACGCCGCGCTGGTGCAGTGGGTGCGTGAAAAATCCCGTCATACCCGGCGCATGACGTCGGTGTGCACCGGGGCTTTCCTGCTGGCCGCCAGCGGCTTGCTCGACGGTTGCCGCGTCGCTACCCACTGGACCCGCTGCGAGGAACTGGCGCGCAAGTTTCCCGCGCTGACGGTGGAGTCCAACCCGATCTTTATCCAGCAAGGCTCAGTGTGGACGTCCGCCGGTGTCACGGCCGGCATCGACTTGTGCCTGGCCCTGGTCGAGGAAGACCTGGGCCGCGCCGTGGCCCTGGAAGTGGCGCGGCACCTGGTGGTGTTCCTCAAGCGCCCCGGCGGCCAATCGCAGTTCAGCGTGACCCTGTCGCTGCAAAAAGCCGGCAGCCGCTTTGCCGAGCTGCACGCCTGGATCGCCGACAACCTCACCCTCGACCTCAACATCGCGACGCTCGCCGCCCAGGCGGGTATGAGCGAGCGCAGTTTCGTGCGTCACTACCGCGCCGAAACTGGCCAGACGCCCGCGCGCGCCGTCGAGTTGATCCGGGTTGAAACCGCACGCCGGCAACTGGCCGACAGCAGCGCATCGATCAAGCGCATCGCCGTGCACTGCGGTTTTGGCTGTGAAGAAACGCTGCGCCGCAGCTTTTTGCGCGCCCTGCAAGTCACGCCCCAGGCCTACCGTGAGCGGTTCTACGATCCGGTTTGAATGAAAACGTACACATTTGTACTGTTTCTCGAACTGGAGCGCGCCGTGACACCCCGGCACGCCGCCGCGCTGCATGTCGCCCGTGCCCTGCGTCTTCAGCTTCCGGCTTGCAGCTGCGCCCTAGCGTCGGTCGAGCAACTCAATGATCGCTGCCAGAGTCGCCTGCGGGGCTTCCTGGGGAATATTGTGGCCGACGCCGGGCAACACTTCGCGCCGGTAAAAGCCGCTGAAGTGCTCCACATCGTCGTCCTCTTCCGGCGGTGGTCCGACGCCATCATCGGCACCACACAGCGAAATGCTCGGCACCGAAATCGGCGGTTGCAGGGCCAGGGCCACTTCGATGGGCTCCAACGCCGGGTCGCCGGGTGCGTACATGAAGCGATGGCGATAGGAGTGAATCACCACCTCGACAAAGTCCGGATTGTCGAACGACGGCGCCGTCTGGTCATACAGGCTCGGCCCCTCGGCCCAGGACGGCGACCACAGTGACCAGAGCAACTTGCACAACTGCGTGCGATTGGCGGTCAGCCCATCCACGCCGCGCTGGGTATGAAAGTAGAACTGGTACCACAACCGATGCTCCGTCACGGGCGAACGCGGCTTGAGCGACTTGGCGATGTCCTGGATGTTGTAGCCGTCCCCGGTCACCAACCCCCGCACCCGCTGCGGCCACAGCGCCGCGACAATACACGCGGCGCGGCCACCCCAGTCATACCCGGCAAGCGTGGCCTGCGGGATCGACAACGCATCCATGAACTCGAGCAAGTCCTTGGCCAGCGCCGCCTGTTGCCCGGAGCGCAGCACTTGCTCATTGATAAACCGCGTCGGGCCATAACCGCGCAGGTACGGCACCAGCACCCGACACCCGCGCGCGGCCAGCACCGGCGCGATCGCGTCGTAGCCGCGCGGGTCGTAGGGAAAGCCATGCAACAGGATCACCGGGGTACCGTCGGCGGGGCCATGGGCTTCATAAGCCACGTCGAGCATGGAGGTACGTATATAGAGCAGTGCGGTCATGGGGGCTCCTGTCTGTGGGTCAGCGGTGTTGCAACTGTAGTCCACGGGCGTGACGGGATAGGGCGCACTTGAAGGCAGTAGGGTTACTTGTCCAGGTCCAGCTCGGCGCTGCTGCGCACCTGTTTGAAGTGGTGCCGCCACAGATCCACGCCCAGCTTGCCCGAGCGATCCAGCGACGAGCCGACCGTCAAGTCGCTGATCAAGGTCGGCTGCAGCCCGGCATCGAACAACGCAAACCCCGCCGCCAATACGCAGGTGTCGGTCTGGATACCGCACACCAGCACGCGCTCGGGGGCGAGGCTTTTCAGGTAGGCGATGGTTTCGGGTGTCGGCGCATAGCCGTGCTTGATGAAGACGCGATCTGCCGCGATCAGGCTGCGGTCATCCGGTGCCGGTTGCCAGCCGAGCTGGCGGGTGAAGGGCGTGATGCTTTCGTCATGGCGCTCTACGGTGGCCACTGACGGCAATCGCCCGAGCAGGGCATTGATGCCGTCCACCAGCCATTCGGGAGGGTTGAAGGAAGGTTGCACATCGATGATCAGCAGTACCTGGCGCATGGGGCTCCCGTGACGGGTCGAGGGGCGCCCCATTGTGCACAGCCCACCTTAGGGTTGCCAGGTGGTCTTCTCCCCGCTGAGCTTGCGGTCCAGGAAGGTGGCCGCGCTGATCAACGCCAGATGGCTCAAGGCCTGGGGTGTATTGCCGAGGTGGTGGGCCTGGCTGTCGAACTCTTCGGCGTACAACCCCAGCGGGTTGGCGTAGCGCAGCAGTTGCTCGAACTCCAGGTGGGCCTTCTCCACTTGCCCGGCGCGGGCCAGGCATTCGACGTACCAGAACGAGCAGGCGGCAAACGCGCCTTCGGTGCCTTGCAGGCCGTCGATCTGGCTGTCGTCGTTGCGGTAGCGGTAGACCATGCCATCGCGCACCAGGCTTTTCTGGATGGCTTCCAGGGTCGAGAGCCAGCGCGGGTCGGTGGCGGCAACGAAGCGCACCAGCGGCATCAGCAGCATCGAGCCGTCGAGCGCCGTGCTGCCGATGTGCTGCACGAAGTGTCCGCGCTCCTCGTTCCAGAAGTTGCTCCAGATGTCGGCGTAGATGGCCTGGCGCGTCTGGTCCCAGCGTGCGAACGGCGCCGGCAGCGAGCGCTTGGACGCCAGGCGGATCGCCCGGTCCAGGGCCACCCAGCACATCAGCCGCGAATGCAGGAAGTGATGCTGCTCGCCGCGCATCTCCCAGATGCCCACGTCTTTGCGGTTCCAGATCTCGCAGACCTGATCGGTGACTTCCACCGTGTGTTTCCAGCCCTCGTGGGAGATGGCCTCGCCGTACTTGTTGACCAGGTACACCGCGTCCATCAGTTCGCCATAGATATCCAGCTGGATCTGGTCGACCGCCTCATTGCCGATGCGCACCGGTTTGGCGCCACCGTGGCCGCTCAAATGCTCCAGCTGGGTTTCGGGCAGCTCCTGGCGACCGTCGATGCCGTAGAGGATATTGATCTTGGTCGGCTGGCCGCAGCAGTCGCTGACCCGGCCTTTGAGCCAACGCATATAGGCGTTGGCTTCTTCGACAAAGCCCAGGCGCATGAAGGCGTAGACAGTGAACGAGGCGTCGCGGATCCAGGTGTAGCGGTAGTCCCAATTGCGCTCGCCGCCTGGGGTTTCCGGCAGTCCGAAGGTCGCGGCGGCAATGATTGCGCCGTGTTTGCGCGAGGTCAGCAGCTTGAGCGCCAGGGCCGAGCGGTTGACCATCTCGCGCCAGCGCCCGCGATAGTTCGACTGCGCGATCCAGCCGCGCCAGAACTTCAAGGTATGGGCCAGTGCAAGGTCGGTGCAGCCGCTGTCCACGCGCTCATCGTCCTGGCCGCCGAGCACGAACTCGGCGCCTTCTTCCTGGCCCAGCTCAAAGTGCGCCACGGCGGCGTCGTTTTCGATCTGCAGCGGGTGGCTGCCGGCCAGGCGCAGGCCTGGCTGGCCATCGGCGGTGAAACACACGGTGCCGTTATCGAGGGCGGCGTGGGTGGACGCGCGCGCGTAATCATGGCGCACGGCGCAACGCAGGTGGAGGGTGGCCTTGCCGCTGACCACACGCACGCGGCGGATCAGCAGGGGCAGGTCGTCGATTTCTTCGCTGATGGTCAGCAGGTCGGTGACTTCGACCACGGCTTCGTCGCTGAGCCAGCGGGTTTGCAGCACATTGGTATCAGGCAGGTAGATCTGCTCGCGTCGCGCGTTGGGCAGGTCGGGGGTGAGTTGGAAAATCCCGGCACCGGGGGTGTCCAGCAGCGAGCAGAAGATCGACGGGCTGTCGAATTCCGGCCAGCAGAAGAAATCGATGCTGCCTTTGTCATTCACCAGGGCGGCACTGCGCATGTCGCCAATGATGCCGTGGGCATCGATGGCGCTTTGTTGCTCGTCATTCAAATCAACCATTGCCACGAAACTCCGGATAAAGGCTCATGCCGCCGTCAATAAACAAGGTGCTGCCCACTACATAGTCGGAGGCATCACTGGCCAGCCACACCACCGCGTTGGCCACGTCCTCCACATCGCCGATACGGCCGTAGGGAATCAGCTTCAGCAGCTCCTTCGCTGCCGCGCCTTCAGTGGCAGCGCGGTTGATTGCGGTGCGGATCGCGCCGGGCGCAATGCCGTTGATGCGGATGCGCTGTTCGCTGACTTCCTGGGCGAGGGTGCGCATCAACATTTCCACGCCGCCCTTGGACGCCGCGTAATTCACATGCCCGGCCCAGGGAATGAGCTGGTGCACCGAACTCATGTGGATGATCTTGCCGGCCGCCCGCGACACGCCTTCACGCAGGCCCTGGCGATTGAAGATACGCACGGCCGCGCGTGCACACAGGAACTGCCCGGTGAGGTTGACGCCGATCACGCTGTTCCAGTCGTCCAGGCTCATGTCGACCAGGTTGGCGTCCTTTTGCATACCGGAATTGGCCACCAGGATGTCGAGGTGACCGAAAGCCTCGAGGGTCTGGGCGAATAAACGTTCTACGTCGGCCTCTTTGGACACATCGGCGCCAATGGCAATCGCCCGGCCGCCTTCTGCATTAATCTCGGCCGCCAGGGCTTCGGCCGGTGCGGCCTGGGCGTTGTAATTGAGCACGACGGCGGCGCCGGCCTGGGCCAACGCCTTGGCCGCGCCGGCGCCGATTCCGGAACTGGCGCCTGTCACCAGTGCCACTTGTTGCTCCAACGAGATGTGCATTGCCCACCCGACCTTAAATTCGTGAGTTCAAGTAGCTGACTGACGCCGCGCAACGGAAGTTCATCCGTGTGATTTTAGCGACTACAACCATGGTGATAAATGGAATAAAAGAATAATAAGAAATAACCATAAGATACTAAAAAACCGCTCAAAAGCGTTTGACAGGATTTTTTGTCGCGTGTCTTATAGGCACACCTCAACCCGCTCCGTTGGTAGTTCGGATGTCATCGCGGGGCCACCTATAAGAGAAATGTATGTGCCTGTCGGCCGTTATAGGGGAACTACCAGAGCAGGAAAAACGGGCTGCGTTATTACGCGCTCCCAAGTTGATTATCTTCGATTGCGACGGTGTCTTAGTTCACAGTGAAGAAATCACCCTGTCTGTGTTGATTACCCTGCTGAATGCCCAAGTAACGGGCAGTTTCAAACTGGATGAAGAAACGTATATCGAGCGCTTCCGCGGTCGTCGCATCGCTGAGTGTTTGCGCGAGGCGCAAGGGTTATTAAACATCGAGTTGGACAGTCAGTTCGAAGCACACTTTCGACACCAGGCCCTGGCGGCACTGACACTCAACTTGAAAGCCACTGATGGAATGGTTGAAGTCCTGCAGTCCTTGACGGTGCCTTATTGCGTAGCGTCGAGTGCGCCGCGCAACAAGATAGAACATTGCCTGCGCATTACCGGGCTGTTGCCTTACTTCGAGGGGCGGATATTCAGTTGTTATGAGTTGGGCCGTTGGAAACCCGATCCGCTGGTGTTTTTAACCGCTTGTGCAACTTACAACATTGACACCGCTGACGCCTGGGTAGTTGAAGACAGTGTCACCGGCGTCCAGGCGGCGATGGCAGCGCATATAAAAGTGCTGGGGTTTGGCCCGCCCAGTCGCCACGCACAGTTGGCAGCGGCCGGGGCATTACCGTTTTCCGATATGCGTGAAGTGTTGTCCCTTATTAATCATTGACCTTACTCAGGGAGGAGGCGTTGTGAGCGTATACGGTTATAGAGAACGGCTTAAGGCCAATGACCCCGGTTCAGAAGTGTGGTGGGATTCATCGCCGGTGGTGTACGCGCCTTTTAAAAGTCACTTGCTGGACAAGTACCCGGCGGCGATTGCGCATATCGAGCAGGTGATGCCCGATGAGTTCTCGCAGGGCAGCGGCTTCAGCAGTGTGACCACCAACCCCCGGCTGGTGACCGCAGCGATTCTCGACAAGCGCGAGTATTGGTCGTCGCGCTTCAACCTGGCGAGCCTGTCGCCCGCAGAGTTGCGCAAGAAGCTCTACAACGAAGTGATAGCCGAGGGCGCCGCAGCGCTCCAGGCGCTCTGGGTGCAGTCGGGCCAGGTCGAAGGCTGGATGTGCGCGCAGGTCGACCCGGTGGATGTGCGTTGTATCGAACGCATGACGGCCCGCGGGCTGGAGCTGCAGCAGCTGGCGCCGAACGTGATGGTCAAGGTGCCCGGCAGCCTGGAGGGCATGGCTACCGTCGAATACCTGGTGGCCCGGGGCGGTTCGGTGAATATCACCTTCTGCTTCACGGTCTCGCAGTTCCAGGCCGGCCTGCAGGCCATCGAGCGGGGCATGGCGACCGCACGCAGTCACGGTATCGACACCCGTCACTGCCGGCACGTGATTACCTTCATGATCGGACGTTTTGCCTGTCAGCCGGAATTTGCGTTGCAGGCGGCGGAGCGCGGCCTGGCGCTGAGCCCGGAGGAACTGCGCTGGGCCGAACTGATGGTCTACGAGCAGATCCAGGCGCTGGTCGCGGCGTCGACGGTGCCGGTCAAGACCCTGCTGTCCAGCATCAAGATCGATGTCGACGAGCGCGGTAACAAGCATTGCTGGCACCTGGAAAAAACCGGGCTGAAGGCGACCTGCTACACGCTGACGCCGGACGTGGTGGAGTTCCTGATCGAGCGTGAGAGCCACGGCAAGCCGGTTGGCCCGGCGACGCAGCCGTTGACGCCGCCGGCGTCGATCTTCGCCAAGCTGATCCGGATTCCGTACTTCTGCGAAGCCTATTTCATCGACAGTATCGAGGCGTACGACTTCGGCAACCATGAGGCGTTTATCAACGCCTGCAACGAGGCCAACAGCGCGCACCGGCGGCTGGCCGATTACTGCGTGCGACTCTGCCCGGTGGCGAAGCCGTTCAAGCGGTCGCTCACCGCGCTGCTCGCTGCCGAATTCGGGGTGATCGCATGAACAAGATGATCGGATTGTGGGCCCACCCGCGCTCGCGCTCCACCGTGCTGGAACGGGTGTTCATCGAGCGTGGAGATTTTGAAGTGTTCCACGAGCCTTTTGCGCACATGGCGTTTACCGAGGCGTCGGCGATCCCCTCGGATGAATGGGACCACAGTTTGCCCACCACGTACGAGGGCATCAAAGAGCACCTGCTGGCGGCTAAAGAGCGCAGCAATGTGTTTCATAAAGACATGTGCTACCACTGCCTGGATGACTTGAAAGTTGATCTTGGGTTCCTCGCACAACAAGCCAACATCTTTCTTATTCGTGAACCGGCCAGCAGCATTATTTCCCATCATCGCGTCCATCCCGATATGCCTGTCCAGGCCATTGGGCATAAAGCGTTATATGACATCTTTTGCGTGGTCACCAAACTGACCGGAACAGTGCCCTATGTGATCAATGCCGATGATCTGGCGGCTGAGCCGGAACGGGTAATACGCAAACTCTGTGATTACCTGGAGATTGAATTCCTGCCTCACGCCATGACGTGGAAACGTGAATGCCCGCCCCAGTGGAAAACCTGGAGAAGTTGGCACGTGGCGGCAGAAAACAGTGAGCGGATTATTTCACCGGCTAAACATCAAGTTGATATGACAGTACTCGATCAATTTCCGAAGTTGCGGGAATTGTACGAATACCACCGCACGTTTTATGCGCGCATGAATGAATTTTGCCAATAAGGATTGTGGTATGAAGAAGTTGATTATTACCGGCGCGGCCAATGGCATCGGCCGGGCGACTGTCGAACAGGCGATTAAAGACGGTTACTTCGTTATTGCGGCCGACAAGGATCGACAGGGCCTGGAACGGCTGCAGGGGCTTCATGGCCGCGAGGTCCTGGAGACCCACGTCGCCGACTTCTCCGACCCCGCCGTTATCAAGGGGTTTATCCCCGCGCTGTATGAGCGCCATACAACGATCTACGGGCTGGTCAATAACGCCGGGATCTACCACGGCAAAAGCGTCTACGCCTATTCCGATGAGCAGATCGACGAAATCCTCAATGTGAACCTCAAGGCGCTGGTGTATCTGTCCAAGGATTTTGCCGAGCGCGAGATGAAGCACGAGGCCCCGCGCGCCATCGTCAATATTTCCTCGGTAGCGGGCGAGGTCGGCAGCTGTGACGCACTCTACGGTGCGACCAAGGCCGCGGTCATCGGCCTGACCAAGGCCAATGCCTGGAATTTCGCGCCGTTTGTGCGGGTCAACGCGGTCTCGCCGGCGCTGATCCATGAGACCGCGATCTACGACACCATCCCCGAGTACCGCCGTGTGGAGTACGCACGCCAGGAGATCCTCAAGGATCCCATCCTGCCCAGCGGCGTGGCCGAGGTGATTTTGCTGCTGATCGGTGAGGGCTTCCGGCACATGACCGGCAAGGTCATCCCCGTGGACAACGGAGCCTACCCACGGTGAGCCAGTCCCTGCGCAAGAAAAAACTGCTGCTGGTGGGCGCCGGCAACCTGTGCCTGCAGATCCTGAAGATTCTCGGGCCAAAAAACGCCTTCGAATTTGTGGTGCTGGGGCGCAACGAAGAGTCGACTGTCCGGCTGTGCAACCTGGTGGCGCTGTCCTGCGCCCAGTTGGGCCAGTACATCGCAATCAAGCCGGTGATCGCCGACCTGACGGACATCCCCAAGGTGACGCGAGTGCTGCGTGAAGAAGCGCCGGACATGCTGGTGAACTGCGCGTCGTTGCAATCGTGGCGGGTGATTACCGGCTTGCCGAGGTTATCGTTCGAACAACTCGACCAGGCGCAATTCGGTCCCTGGTTGCCTATGCACCTGACGTTGATGCATTGCCTGATGCAGGCGGTAAAAGCCTCCGGCATCTCGGCCAGGACCGTGAATGCGGCCTTCCCCGATGCCGTCAATCCGATTCTGGCCAGGGTCGGTCTGGCGCCGGATATCGGCGTAGGCAACGTGGCCAACCTGATCCCGGCCACGCAGCTTTCCATCGCGCGGTTGCTCGAATGCGCGCCTGCCGACGTGCAGGTGCAGTTGTATACCCAGCACTACTTCAGCCACTACGTGCCGCGCGGTGGGTTGCCGCCGCGTGCCAGCTACCGCTTGTTATACGAGGTGCGCGACCGGCCGCCAGTAACGCACCTGTCAGACGCAGAGATCTTCTCCACGGTGAAATCCGAGTTCCGCCGCCTGGGCGGGATCGATGGGCAGTTCCTGACGGCCTGCTCTGCGGTCACCGTCATCGAGGGCCTGTTTTCCCCCACGCCGGTGTGGGTGCATGCACCGGGCCCGCTTGGGCTGCCGGGTGGCTATCCGGTGAAGCTGCACGAGGGGCGGATCGACGTGCAGTTCAGCGAGGCCTGCCCCCAGGACGAGGCGGTGCGCATCAATAGCATCTGCCAGGGCCAGGATGGCATCGACGAAATCCACTGTGACGGATCGGTCACCTACAACCCGCAATGCATGGCCGTCATGCAGGCGCTGCTGGGGTACTCCAAGCAAACCATGTCCATCGAGCAGTCCGCCGACTTTGCCCGGGAATTGGCGAGCAAGTACCTGGCCTTCAAAAATTCAACTTGGTAGGTGTGTGATGAATCAGATGTCAGGGCGCAAACACAGCGAAGTCGCCAGTTATGCCACGCAATACTCCGCAGACTTCGTGGAGCGTTGGGACGAGTTGATCGATTGGGAAAAACGAAAGGCCGGGGAGGGCGGCTTTTTTGAAGAGCTGTTGCGCCAGCACGGTGTGCGCTCGGTGATCGATGTGTCGACGGGCAGCGGCTTCCACGCGGTCCAGCTCAAGGAAGCAGGGTTTGAGGTAGTGGCCACGGACGGCAGCAGCACCATGCTGACCAAGGCGCGGGAAAACTTCCGGCAACGCGGCCTGGAGATCGAATCGCACTACATGGATTGGCTCGCGCTGGATCCTACCGTGCTGGGCAAGTTCGACGCGGTGGTGTGCCTGGGCAGTTCGCTGTGCCACGTCTTTGAAGCCCATGATCGATTGCGGGTGCTGGAGAAGTTCAGGGCACTGCTCAAGCCGGGCGGCCTGCTGATTGTGGATCAGCGCAATTTCTTCGCGATTCGCGCGGGCAACTTCAAGGCGAGCGGCAATTACTACTATTGCGGCACCAACGCCTGCGTGACCCTGGGGCACGTCGATCAACACCTATGTGAGTTCATCTACACCTTCGATGAGACCGAACAGTATCGCTTGAAGGTGTATCCGTTGTTGCCGGGCAAGTTGGCCACCGAAGTGCTTGCGTCCGGGTTTGGCGCGCATGAGAGCTACGGTGATTTCCAGCGCGACTACGACATGATGACCTGTGATTTTGTCATCCACACCGCGCGCGCCGTCTGAGGGTCAGAGCATGAGTACACTCGTACAGAGCAACCCCCGCACCCTCGACAGTGTGGTGCTGGCGGTGGTCTTGACCGGCTTCGTGGCCAGCACCTATGGGTTCGGCGTCTACCTGTTCGCCAACCTCGTGGTGGACATGCGCCGGGACATCGGCTTCGACTACACCACGGTCGGCGTGATCACCGGCGGCGCGCAGGTCGGCTTCCTGCTGTTTTCCTCGGTCACCAGCTATATCAGCCGGTTTTTCGAGGGCTGGAAAATCAGCCTGGTGTCCACCGTGATGACCTCCCTGGCGCTGCTGGGCTTGAGTATCAGCGACAACATCTGGCTGTCCGGCGCGCTGCTGATTCTGCTCGGTGGCTGTTCCGCCTCGGTGTATATCCCGTTGGCCGAGATCGTCACCAAGGGCTTCAGCCCGGGAAATCGCTCGCGGGTCATGGGGCTGATTTCCAGCGGCACCAGCTACGGGGTGTTTATCAATGGATTGCTGGTCTCGTTTCTCACCTTGAACGGCGGCTGGCGTTCGATCTGGCTCACCGCCGGCCTGATCTCCGTGGCGTTGTGCCTGGTGGCCTGGTTTCTGTTGCGTAACCTGGGGGCGAGCCAGGATGTCGGCTTTGCCGGGGAGCACTCGGCAGTGGCGGGCGGTGATCGGCCCTGGCTGAGTCGTTCGCTGTACCTGACCTGGGCCATCGCTTTTCTCAACGGCATGGCACTGTTGCCGTTCCAGACATACCTGGCGCCTTTTCTTCGCGAT
Organism: Pseudomonas sp. GW821-FHT05D12; assembly: GCF_059419825.1. Lineage (NCBI taxonomy): Bacteria > Pseudomonadati > Pseudomonadota > Gammaproteobacteria > Pseudomonadales > Pseudomonadaceae > Pseudomonas > Pseudomonas sp. GW821-FHT05D12. The sequence goes on from NZ_JBWKSN010000004.1 coordinate 49,268, forward strand.
GAGCTGGGTGTTTCGGTGCAGGATGCCGGGTTTATCTGGACCACCATCGGTGCCGTGGGCATGGCGTCAGGGTTTCTGGTCGGGTGGATCGCCGACAAGGTCGGCGTGCGGGCATCCCTGGCGATGTGCTTTTTGAGCGCGGGGCTTGCCGCCACCCTGGTGTTCAGTTTCAACAGCCTTCCACTGTTCTACCTCGCGGCCTTTTTGTTCGCTTTGGCGTTCTACCCGATCTTCGGGCTTGTCCCCAGTTACATCGGGCAAATCGTCCCGGTCAGCCGCCTGACCCAGGCCTTTGGCATCGCCAATGTCCTGATCGGCCTGGGGGGCGTGTGCGGTAACTTCCTCGGCGGGTTTTCCAAGGACCTGACGGGGTCGTTCTCAAGCGTCTATTGGGTGGTTGCGCTCTTGTTGTTCGCGCAATGCGTAATGGTGTTCATGTTGGGTAAACAGCCTGTTTCGATGACGGCGGGAGAGCAGCCATGAGCTATGTTGCGCAAGGTCCAGGCCAGAACCTGCATGCGTTTGCGTTCAGCCATCTACGCGCCGAACACCCGCGCATGAAGCAACGGCCGTTGGTCATCTGGATGACCGGCATCTCTGCCTCCGGCAAGTCGACCATTGCCGATGCGCTGGACATTGCCCTGCAGGCCCAGGGGCGATTTACCTGCATCGTGGACGGCGACTCCGTGCGAGGCGGGCTGTGCCGGGACCTGGGATTTACCGACAACGACCGCGAGGAGAATATCCGGCGCGTCGCCGAAGTGGCGCGGCTGATGCTGGAGGCGGGGCTGATCGTGATCGTCGCGCTGATCTCGCCGTCGGCGGCCAGCCGGCACTACGCGCGCTCGATCATCGGCAATGAGTCGTTTGTGGAAGTGCATGTGGATGCGCCGTTGGAAACCGCCGAACAACGCGACCCCAAGGGCCTGTATAAAAAGGCCCGCGCCGGGCTGATCAAGAACTTCACCGGTATTGATTCGCGGTATGACCTGCCGATCTTTCCGGAAGTCCACTTGAATACCCAGGCGCTGTCGGTCGAGCAGTCCGTCGAGGCGATCCTCGATTGGGTCGCACGTAACGACGCGCGCACGTAGCCGTTGGTCTTTGCGTCGGTATCACACTGTCAGCCTTTTCAGAAAACAAGGTAATCTGCGGCATCGCCGCAAGACCGCGTTTTCTAAGGAGCAGACATGACGCATTTTACGGGCACTGCAAAATCGATCCGTCTGATTGGCGGGGCCCGGGTGTTGGACTTTATCAATACCACCAATGGCCGGCGTCCCGGCACCACCCTCAAGGTGATCGAAGAGCGGCTGACCAGTTTTCAGTTCTTCTTCGAATGGGCGCTCCATGCCTCGTTGATCTCGGCGCAAGAGTTCGATGACTACAAGCCCATGGTGTTTGAGTCGCCGATTTCGTATCAGCCCGACCTGGACGCGATCATCGCGTTCAGGGAGTGCCTGTACGCCGTGTTCTATCCGTTGTCATTGCAACAGGCCGCGCCCGATGCGCCATTGCAGCAGATCAACCTGGCATTCCAGCAGGGCGTTGCCTGGCGACTGCTGCGCTCGGTGGATGGCAAGCCTGCCTGGGAGTGGAAACCCTGCACCACCGCGCAGGAACTCACCACCATGGTGTTGGGCCGCCTTGCCATCGAGGCCACGCACATGCTGGTGTCCGGTGATCTTCAGGCATTGAGGAGTTGCACGGCCACCGACTGCGATTGGGTGTTCCTGGACATCTCCAAGAACAAACTGCGCAAGTGGTGCCAGATGAGCGTCTGCGGCAGCCGAGAGAAGCTTAGCCGTCTCCGGCAGGTGGCCAGCCAGCCATAGCGAGTGCCACGGGCGACGGGTAGCAATTGCTCGACTTAATAGGAAGCATTACTATTCACGCCCCGCCTCCCCAGTGCTCCCGCGATGATCCCTCAGCCGCCCCGCAGAACAGGCTTTTTCGAACACTACGAAGAGTTGGTCGGGACGTGGACGCGCCGCCTGAGAAACCGTCAGCAGGCCGAAGACCTGGCCCATGACACCTTTGTGCGGGTGCTTGAGTCAAAATCTTCCGAGGTCGAGCAACCGCGCGCCTACCTGCACCAGACCGCGCGCAATATTGCAGTGGACGCTTATCGGCGCGAAGACCGTCGCGAAGCCATGGCCCTGCAAACCTGTGATCAGAGCTCGCCCCACAGCGGCGACCCGGAGCATTTCATGCACGCGATCCAGTTGGCGGACTCCATAGAACGGGCCTTGGCCGAGCTGCCCCTCAACTGCCGCAAGATTTTCATCTGGCAGAAAATCGAGGGCCTGACCCAGCAAGAAATCGCCGAACGCCTGGGGTTGTCTAAAAACATGGTGGAAAAGTATATGATCCGCACCCTGCGGCATTTGCGTGACCGCCTGGACGCGATGGCCCCATGACCCACGCCCGCTTTTTACAGGACCTTCCATGATGGATAACGTTGAACGTGCCTGCGGCAGTGAGGAGGCTCGCGATGCAGCTGCGCAATGGTTCGTACGTCTTCAAGACGCCGACCTGAGCCCTGAAGAGCGCCAACGATTCGACGCCTGGCGCAATGAGCGCGCCGAGCATCAATACGAGTTCGATGTGCTGCAGGGATTGTGGAGCGCCACCGACTTGCTGCCCAGGGCGCGCCTGCAGGCATTGTGCGAAGCACCCGCCGAGCGCCCCAAGCGCCGCGCCGTGTTGCGTTATGCGGTGGCGGCCAGTGTGGTCGCCGTGGCCGTGGGGCTGGGGCTGTTCAGCGGCCTCGACCATCCAAAACCCTACACTGCCGAGTTCAGCACCCGCCTGGGTGAGCATCGCCAGGTGGCCTTGCCGGATGGTTCCGTGATGGACCTCAACAGCCGCAGCATCGTCTCCGTGCATTTTGAAAAAGGCCTGCGCGGCGTGGAGCTCAAGCAGGGCGAGGCGATGTTCAGCGTCGAGCACGACACCAGCCGGCCCTTTGTGGTGGCCGCCGGGGCAGGGCAGGTGACGGTCACCGGCACGCGGTTCGATGTGCGTCGCGATGACGACCAGACCCGCGTAGCGGTCGAGGCCGGTACCGTGAAGGTGCAAGGGCAGGCTGCAGACACCGTGGTGACACTGACGGCGGGCCTGGGTACGCATGTCGACCGCAAGGGACAGGTGGCAACGGCCTACGCGGTGAACGCCGAGGAGCTGACAGCCTGGCGTACGGGCAAGCTGGTGTTCAACAACGCCCCGCTGGGCGAAGTCGCACGCGAAGTCTCGCGTTATCGCGAGCAGCCACTGCGGGTCAGCACACCGGCAGTCGGCAACCTGCGCCTGACCAGTGTGTTCAAGGCCAACGACACCGACGCCTTGCTCAAGGCCTTGCCACATATCCTGCCGGTGGCCTTGCGCACCTTGCCGGACGGCAGCCAGGAAATTATTTCACGCTGACATTCAGGTTTTTTCCGAGTTCTTCGTCTTCTCCTGCAACTGCAACTGGTTTGCATTAACAGCCGCGTACTTTTGCGATCACAGGACTAGGTTCGACGTGAAAAAACTTGCCGTGAACAACAATAAAATCTCTCGCTGGGCGCCACTCGCGCTGGCGCTTGCTGTCAGCGCTGCGCTGCCGGCCGCCTACGCCGCCGAGGGCATCCACATCCAGGCCCAGCCCCTGGGCGCAGCGCTGAGCCAATTGGGCCAGCAGACGTCCCTGCAAGTGTTTTTCAGCCCGGACATGGTCGCCGGCAAGCAGGCTCCGGCGGTCGACGGCAACCTTTCCCCTGAACAAGCCTTGCGCCAATTGTTGCAAGGCAGCGGCCTGGACTACCAGATCGACGCCGGTTCCGTGACCTTGCGCCCGTTGAACAGCGGCACTGGTGAAGCCGGCTCGCCGCTGGAACTGGGTGCCACCGACATCAAGGTGGTCGGTGACTGGCTCGGCGATGCCAACGCCGAAGTGGTGCAGAACCACCCCGGCGCGCGTACGGTGATCCGCCGCGAAGCCATGGTCGAGCAGGGCGCGATGAACGTTGGTGACGTGTTGCGCCGCGTGCCCGGCGTGCAGGTGCAGGAATCCAACGGCACCGGCGGCAGTGATATTTCCCTCAACGTCGGTGTACGTGGCCTGACGTCGCGCCTGTCGCCGCGCTCCACGGTGCTGATCGACGGCGTACCGGCGGCGTTCGCGCCCTATGGCCAGCCGCAGCTGTCGATGGCGCCGATTTCCGCCGGCAACCTGGACAGCATCGACGTGGTGCGCGGCGCCGGCTCCGTACGTTATGGGCCGCAGAACGTCGGCGGCGTGATCAACTTCGTGACCCGCGCGATCCCCGAGAAATTCTCCGGGGAAGTCGGCAGCACCCTGCAAACGTCCGCCCATGGCGGCTGGAAACACATCGATAACGCCTTCATCGGTGGCACCGCCGACAATGGCATCGGCGTGGCATTGCTGTATTCCGGGGTGAATGGCAACGGCTATCGCAACAGCAACAACTCCAATGACATCGACGACGTGATCTTCAAGACCCACTGGGCGCCGACCGATCAAGACGACTTCTCGCTGAACTTCCACTACTACGACGCCAGCGCCGATATGCCCGGCGGCCTGACCCAGAAGCAGTTCGACGCCAACCCGTATCAATCGGTACGTGACTGGGACAACTTCAGCGGCCGCCGCAAGGACGTGTCCTTCAAGTACATCCGCCAGATCGATGACCGTACCCAGGCCGAAGTCCTCACTTACTATTCCGACAGTTTCCGTGGCAGCAACATCGCCAACCGCGACCTGGGAAGCATCGGCTCCTACCCGCGCACCTACTACACCTTTGGCATCGAGCCGCGGGTGTCTCATGTGTTCGACGTGGGCCCGAGCACCCAGGAAGTCAGCCTGGGTTATCGCTACCTCAAGGAAGGCATGCACGAGCAAGCCACCAGCCTGAAACTGGTCGACAACGTACCGACGCCGGTCGGCTTCAATGATGGCCACGTCTATCAGGATCGCACCGGTGGCACCGAGGCCAATGCTTTCTATATCGACAACAAAATCGATATCGGCAAGTGGACCATCACCCCGGGCATTCGCTTTGAAGACATTCGTACCGAATGGCACGACCGGCCGGTGGTCGGGCTCAAGGGCGAGGCGGTGGCGGAAAAGCGCCGCGAGGTTAACAACAACGAGCCGTTGCCGGCCCTGAGCGTGATGTACCACGTGTCCGATGCCTGGAAACTGTTCGCCAACTACGAAACCTCGTTCGGCAGCCTGCAATACTTCCAGTTGGGCCAGGGCGGCACGGGCGACCAGACCGCCAACGGCCTGAACCCGGAAAAGGCCAAGACCTACGAGGTGGGGACGCGCTACAACGACAACGTGTGGGGCGGCGAGCTGACGTTCTTCTACATCGACTTCTCGGATGAGCTGCAATACGTCAGCAACGACGTGGGCTGGACCAACCTGGGTGCCACCAAGCACACCGGTATCGAAGCGTCGGCCCACTATGACCTGTCGAACCTCGACCCGCGCCTCGACGGCCTGACCGCCAACGCCGGCTTCACCTACACCAAAGCCACCTCGGAAGGTGACGTGCCGTTCAAGGGCCGCGACCTGCCGCTGTACTCCCGTGAAGTGGCGACCCTCGGCCTGCGCTACGACATCAACCACTGGACCCACAACCTGGATGTGTACGCCCAGTCCGGGCAGCGCGCACCGGGGACCACCAGTACCTATATCACCCAGGGCACGGCGGACGGCCAGTACGGTGATATCCCAGGTTATGTCTCGGTCAACGTGCGCAGTGGTTATGACTTCGGCGAGCAATTGTCGAACCTCAAACTGGGCGTCGGCGTGAAGAACGTTTTCGACCAGCAGCACTACACCCGTTCCAGTGATAACAACTCCGGGTTGTACCTGGGCGAGCCACGTACGTTCTTTGTGCAAGCCAGCGTCGGCTTCTGATCCGCATCGGTGGAGGAAAATCGCAGCTCCCTGAGGCTGCGATTTTTTTTGCCTGTTTTTCCTACACCGACACAGCGCATGTTGCTGCTCGCTCAGGAACCAATTCCGACACAGCGCCACACATGGGCTAGCTGATGGGCTTCGACATTGTGGTTGGAGCGACAGGCTGAAAATCGCGCCCACCGTAACGGAGGAACCTATGTCGGTATCGATGCTCGATAAACCCACACCTGCTTCATCAGGCCCTGAACTTTCTCAGGCCAAGTCCAGCCCCCAGGCCAAAGCCCGTGGCCCGGCGCCTGCCGCGCCAACCTTCATGGGGCAAAGCGCTGCAAGCGTCAGCTTCCAGTCTCGAGAAAGCCACGCCGGACCGGTATTCGGCGCGCCTCAGTCGGCCACGGCTACAACGACGTCTGCGGCTGACTCGAGTCGCCATGGCGGCGCAGTGGCGACGTCGAGCGCCTTGGGCCAGATCAAGCATTGGGTGGGCCAATGGTTTGGCGGGCATCGTCCACCCCTGCATCCAGGCTGGGGTAACCCACCACCGAGGCCGCATCCTGGTTGGAGCAATCCACCGCCACGCCCGATGCCGGTCATCAGTAATCCGCCACCCAGGCCTTTTCCCACCGTGCCCGGCGGGCCAGGCCTGGACTACTCGTTAATGAGTCGTAATGAGTTGGCTGCACAGTTGAGTGCCAAATACGGCGCCTTCAGGGACCCCAGGAACCCTGGGTATGTCAGCGTTGACAGTATTCGAGCCATGGCCAATAAGGGCTGGTCGCCTAACCCAGCCGTCAACGAGAACATTCGCCTGGCAAAAGCATTGCTACGGGACCCGGGGCTGATGAGTGCGCTTGATCGTCATGGTTCCACCGGTGCACTCGATGGGCTGATCGACCGGACCAGTCTCAACGCCGTCATCAATGGAACCAACTACTTCCAATTCAAGACTGACAAAGACCTGTTCGGTGAAATGCTCGAACACTACAACCAGCTCAAAGGCCGATTCGGGCGAGACCTGACCGTCAGCGATCTGCGAGAACTGGCTGGCCAAAGCCTTACCGGCGATTCCCCCAAGGATCACCTCATCCAACTGGCCCAGGAAATGTTCAAGCGTACCAATGCGCTCAACCTGGCGAGCTCCGGTAACCGTATCACCCAGGCCATGCTGCGTTATCTATCCCGCTGACCCATGTCCAGGCGCCGCACGCCGGATGCGGTGCCTGGTTCAATTGTTTCAGGAACTGTTTGCGCCAATTTGCCACACAGGCTGTACCTACCGGTTTCAATCAGGCCGGTCGCTTTCAGATTCACAGTGAGGGCTCGCCAATGACATCAACCTCGTTTCGTTCTCCCCAGCCCGGCTGCCAAGAGCTTTTTCGTACCCCGCCTGCAGAGGCGCTGACGGGGGCAGAAACGGATGCCGCAGCGCGGGATCCCATCATTGCATCGAATGCACACGCGGTCGAAACCCAGCGGATGAAAGCTTTTGTCGACCAGCGCAAATTCCAGGCACCCGTCGCGGATGATTTTTCCAGGGGCATGCAGGTCGAGGAAAAGCGCGCCCATGCTGATGCCTCCTCGCTGAAAAACACCGGCCTGCTCAATAGCCTGGCCGCTTGGTGGCGCAAGCAGAAAACCAGTTGATCTGCCGGGTCGACTGACGCCCCTTCGACGGCTCCTTCCCGATCGTTACAAACAATCAAGGTTTACTCGGGTCGATTTGGTCTTTCTCCGGAACCACTGTCTTGCGACCACCACTTAATCGCTGGCTGTTGATTTCGCGGTGTTTTCACCGATCGAACAACCAGAAGCCGATCCGTGGAATCTAACTATGCTGGAGATGAACTATGAGTTTCAGTATCAATAATCCAGGGGGCTTCTTGCCCGGGGTGAATATACCGACGGGGAATGGCCACGCCCGACCAGGGGTAGACGCGCGGGCGCTGGGCAAATCGCTGCCCACTGCACAACCTTACGATAATAAGTTCGCGAACGGTGCCCAGCGGCATTTCGACGGCCAAAACCTCTACGGCGGCATGTCGAGCGCGGGGAACCCTTATGTCAGCTCGGACGACCACCTGTTGGCGACCCAACTGAGTAACGTTTATTCGATGTTGGGTGATTTCAAGAAAGATGGTCGCCTGACCCTGAGCTCATTGACGGACATAGCTAAAGAACAACCCGGCGAGAGTAAGGTCCACGATCGGACAATCATGCTGGCCCGGGAGATACTCAATCGCCCGCGACTGGGCGAGGGCATTGTTGGCAAGGGCGGTGAAATCACCCTGGACAGCCTTGAAAAAGCCACCAGTTTGATTATTGGTAATACCAACCCCAACACCCAGAGCCTCGACCCCTTCCATGCGAAAACCAACGCGCAGGTTGTAGAGGCATTCAGGGGCATGTTTGATGATCTGCGGGACACGTCGGAAGACCGCACCTTCTTTTTCGAGAAGCACCGGTATGTGAAGAAAGATACGATCATCGAGATGAGCAAGGACCCTGACGAAATCGACAAAAATGGTCAGGTGGTGCGGGACATGGCCACTGGGTTCCCGAAGAAAAAATACAGCGAACAGCAAGTATATGTGGCCAAAAACCTGGTCGAACGACCAGGATTGTTGGCCTCGCTGGACAGCACCAAGGCTAACGGAACCAACATCTTCGGCAGCCATAACGATGATGGCTGGTTGAAGAACTACAGCCTCGATCGCTGGTTGAAGAACGACAAGGAAGAAAAGGGCAGATAAATCATGCATGGGCTTCCTGACAGACTCGGGAAGCTCATGTTTTCTTCCTTCATACCCGCAGTATTTTGCCGCTGACCGCCACCACGACCAGCAATCCTCCGATCAACAGGAACGCCGTTGCCAGGCTGCTGCCATGCGCAATGAACCCGATCACGGCAGGCCCGGTCAGAATACCGGCATACCCCAGGGTGGTAATGGCCGGTACGGCAATGTGCTCCGGCATGACGTTCTGCTTGCCGACGGCGGTGTAGAGCACCGGAACGATATTTGAACACCCGGCGCCGACAAGGGCGTAGCCCAGCAACGCCATTTCCCAGGCGGGGGACAGCGTGGCGATAAAGATACCGGCCGCCGCCAGCGCGCCACCGGCGACGATCACCCAGGTCGCGCCCAGGCGCCGCACGATGGCGTCACCGGTCAAGCGCCCGGCCGTCATCGTCAAGGCGAAAGCCGCGTAGCCCAGGCCGGCGTAGGCTTCATCCAGGTCGCGCTCGGCGCTGAGGAACACCGCGCTCCAGTCGAGCACCGCGCCCTCGGCCAGAAACACGATAAAACACAGGCAGCCGATAAACAGCACCACGCCATGGGGAACCGCAAAGGCCGGCCCTGAGCTTTCACTGCCATAGGGCAACAGGTGTGGGCCGGCCTTGAGCAGCGCCACCACCATCACCGCGATCACCACCCAGGTCGCCTGCAAGGGTGACAGGCCGAGCCCGAGCAACCCGGCGACACCGGCCGCACCGACGATCCCTCCCAGGCTGAACAACCCGTGAAACCCCGACATCATGGTTTTTCCGCTGGCTCGCTCGACAATCACCGCCTGCAGGTTGACCGTGGAATCTACCGTGCCCAGGCCGGCACCGAACAGGAACAAGCCAGCCATCAGCAACGGAATCGAAGTGACCGTGGCCAGCATCGGCAGGGCCAGGCAGATCATGATGGTGCCGGCTGTCAGCACCCGCCGGCAGCCAAAGCGCGACGCCAGTGCGCCCGCTGCCGGCATGGCGATGATCGAGCCCACCCCCAGGCACAACAGCAACAGCCCCAGCGTGCCTTCGCTCAGTTGCGCGCGCGCCTTGGCATACGGCACCAAGGGGGCCCAGGCGGCGATACCGAAACCGGCGATGAAGAAGGCGATACGGGTCGACATTTGCTCCAGTCGCCCGGGAACCACGGGCGCTGAGGTGGGGATGGCAGTCATGAAAAATCCTTGGTTTTGCGTTCAACGAACGATGTCCGGCGTGACATCGTTGCACATCAGGCCTTGAGGAGCGAGCCGGGTTCCGTTGGGATGGGCGGTTGGGAATTTTCTTTTTACAGTCGCGGAACGCAATCAAGGTGGGTAACCACACAGGGATTATCGAGTGCGTAGGAGACGGCCTTGAAGGTGTGTAATCCCTGCGGGAACTGGTGAACCCCGGGTCTCTTGCGGTGGATTACCACCTTCCAGGCCGTCTCCCACAAACGTCAGGTTCTGTAATACGCTGCCGAGCGTATAAGCAGGCAACCAGACGGATAAACCGATGAACATTCTCAGGCACGCAGCGCTATGACGCTGTTCTACGACGCACGCGGCAACATCTATGCCGTGGTCAGCCCGGCCTTTTTACGTACCCGAGGCGTGGATGTACCCGACAGTGCGGGCCAGGCAGCGGCTGCGCGCACGGGGTGGACGGCGGCGGCTATCGCGTCCGAGTGTGGCTGGGGGGCGAGTCCCAAGCCTGCGCACGCCAAGGCCCACCGTTGCGATGGCCTGCTGGTCGGGCCGTTTCAGGCTGACCCGCCGTTCGATCTGTTGATCGTCAACACCGATGGCTCGCTAGCCGAGCGCAGTGGCAACGGCTTGACGATCTTCGGCCAGGCGCTCACGGATCAGGGCTTGATGACGCAAGCCTGTGAGTTGCGCGTGCATCACGATAAGTCGGATGTGCCGACGCCCACCGCGACCCGAATCGAACCTGCAGTCCATGAGCAGAAGGCGGGGTTCTGGCTGGCGTTGGGGCTGCCCGAGTTCGGGCCATCGGCCGTGGGCGCGCAGGGGGTTGAATCGACCTTTTTGAATGGCGCTGAAATGAGCCACGTGAGCGAGTTGTCGGCACTCAATGCGCAGTGGGCACGCAGTCAGTTTGTGCGGGTGGGCAATCCCCATTGTGTGACCCTGGTCGAGCAGGTGTCGGGCTTGCCGGACAATCTGCAGATGCAACAGCCAGGGTTGTTCCAGGCGCTGAAGGCGATTGCCTTCGCGCCCCCTGCGGGAGGCGGGCAGCCGTGTGCGGCCGGGGTCAACTTGCAATGGGTTGTACGCGAATCCGCCAATCGGCTTATCGCACGGGTATTCGAGCGGGGCGAAGGGCCTACCGCGTCCTCCGGGACCAGCGCGAGCGCGGTCGCATGTGCGGCGTGGCGTGCGGGGTGGGTCGGGAGTGGTGATGTCACGGTGGTGATGCCGGGTGGCACCGCGCCAGTGCGTTTGCAGGCTCAGGCTGAAACGTTGCTGAGCGTCAGCCTCTTCGGGACGGCCCGCGTGCAGACGTAAGTTTTTCAAACGCCCGACATAGGCATAAGGTGTCGGGCGTTTCTCTATTGCTTAGTTATGCGGGCTAAGTTGTTGTAGGGCATTTCTTGATATTAAGAAGTGGCCATTTGGCTCATGTTTTTATCTTGTAAAAGATACTTCCAGATTCATTGTGCGAAACTTCTTTTTTGTTTTCGCATGGTCTGTCTTTCCCCCGAAATCGCTAAGCTTCAAGGCGTTCAGGTACTTTTTCTCGGCGATCATTCGGCCTTTTGAAGAGAGAAAGTCTTTCAGCGCATGAGTGGATGGCGGGTAACAGCGGATGGTCGAGGCGTTTGTCGAATCACGTTTCAAATTGATTCTTTCAGGTATGAATACCGACTTCCAGGTGCTGGCGTTTAAAGGCACTGAAGTCCTGGATCAGCCGTTTTTCATCCATGTGGAGTTGATCAGTGAAAATCCTTCGGTCGACCTGGAGGAGCTGCTTCACCAGCCAGCCTATCTGGACTTCGCACAGGAGAGCGCAGGCTTGCACGGGCAGGTCTATGCCATTGGCCGGGATGATCCGGGTCGGCGGCTCACCCGCTACCACCTGACCCTTGCACCGCGCCTGGCCAATCTCGCCCATCGGTTCGACCAGCGAATTTTCCAGCACCGCAGCGTGCCGCAGATCATTGCAGCCGTTCTCGAACACCACGGCATCCTGGCGGACGCCTACGTGTTCGAGCTGGGCCCCGTGGTGTATCCGCCACGCACGTTCTGTGTGCAATACGCGGAAAGCGACCTGCACTTCATCCAGCGACTGTGTGAGGAGGAGGGCATTCACTATCATTTTCGCCACAGCGCCGACGCTCACCTCTTGGTATTCGGCGATGACCAGACGGTATTTCGCCGCTTGCCCGCGCAGCGCTACAGCGCGGCCGGCGGGCCACAGGCCGAGGCGCAGGTTATCCAGCGTTTCGATAGGCGCCTGGCCACACGCAGCCAGAAAACCGTGCGCCGCGATCGCGACTTCGAACACCCTGCACTGCGCCTGCAGGAGTACGCGGGGCCAGCCTCGGCGAACCCCCTCGAGGACTATCGCTACCCGGCGGGGTTTACCGGGTATGCCCACGGCCGACGATTGGCGCGTCGGGGGCTGGAGCGTCAGCAACGCGACCGCCATCGGGTGCTCGGCAAGAGCGATCAACCAGCGTTGCGCAGTGGGCATTTCCTCGAGTTGCGCGATCATCCCGATCCCGTGTGCAATGACCTGTGGCTGATCACGTCGGTACGTCATGAGGGGCGTCAACCGCAGGTACTGGAGGAGGCGACCTCAGAGGCTGAGCAATTTACGGGCTACCGCAATCGCTTCACCGCGACACCTTGGCGAGCGGTGCACCGGCCGCCCCTCAACCATTCCAAACCGCTCCTTAACGGCAGCCAGACGGCAACTGTTACCGGGCCTGCCGGTGAAGAGGTCCACTGCGACATGTATGGCCGGGTGAAAGTACGCTTTCATTGGGACCGGCTGGACAAGAACGATGACAAGAGCAGTTGCTGGGTCCGGGTAGCGTCCAGTTGGGCCGGTGACGGATTTGGCGCCATGATGATCCCGCGAGTCGGCATGGAAGTGCTGGTGACGTTTCTTGAAGGTGACCCGGACCAGCCCTTGATCAGCGGTTGCCTGCCGAATGCGGCGAACAGGCCGGCCTATCCGTTGCCGCAGCACAAGACCCGCAGTGTGCTGCGCAGCCGCAGCGTCGTCGGCGACTCAGGTTCCAACGAGCTGTACCTCGAAGACCGGCGTGGCGAAGAACTTATCTACCTGCGGGCCCAGCGCGACCTGGAGCAGCAGGTTGGCCATGACAGCCGTCTGGAGGTGGCGGGGGAGCGACATGAAATCATCCGGGGCTTAAGCACCACTCAGCTGGAAAGCGAGGAGCATCGTCACGTTACCGGTGATCGCAAGGTTGTCCTCAAAGCGAGCGATCACCTGGAGGTGCAGGGTGATAGCCGCACTCACATTGGCCGGACCGTGGTGATCGAAGCTGGGCAACAACTGCAACTGAAGGCGGGTGCCAGTCTGGTTATCCAAGCCGGCGCACAGCTGAGCTTCCAGGCAGGTGGGGAGCACCTGGTGATTCAGGCGGGCGGCATTTTCAGCAGTCGCCCGATCACCCTCGGCGGCTCGCCGTCCGCGATTCAGTCGGCGGCTTCTGGAGAGCACGTGGACGCGCCGAAAGCCAGTGCGGAGCAGGGCGTGATGATGGCCTTGGCGCGCCAGTTGGGGGCCGATTTCTGCCCCGTCTGCGAATGTTGCCGTGAAAGCCCGTGTGATGTTCCGGGGAGGGCTGCTTGATGTCGAGCATCCCAGGCCAATGGATCGCCGAACAGCAGCAGGCCGGACGCCGGCTGTGCCTGATTCTCGAGGGCGACCACACGGCGCATCAACCCCTGCTATCAGTGCGCAGCCTGTTGCAGTATCGCCGCGTCTACGCCGAGACCACCGTGGCGCAATTGGCGCAGACAGGTCCGGTGATCGTGCTGCTGGAGTACATGGACGAGCCCGCCTTACTCAACCTTCTACAAACGCCTGAAACGAACTGGGGCTGGCTGGGCAGCTTGCCGGACGAGGACTTGGTGTGCGTGACAGCCCATTGGCGCGAGCGCCTGTTGATCGGACCGAAGGCCGCCCAGGCGTTGTATCGCTTTCACGACAACCGCACGCTGGCACGCGCATTGGATCATTTGCCGGCGGAGGACTGGCCGGCATTCCTCGGCCCAGTGGTCAGCCTGTGCTACTGGCACGAAGGCGGCTGGCGCTGCCGCGACAATCCAGCCCCCGGTGACTACCTGGTACCCGATCCAGCCCCTTGGCTGAACACGCCAAATCCAAACATCAGGGCCATCCTCCACGCCAATATCCTGCGCTACCTGTTGGCTGAACACAGTGAAGACCTGGCGGCATTGGTGGAATTCCACGACCCGAAAGACTGGTTGAGCCAAGTGCTTGAGCAAGCACGCGCATGGCAGTGGGACAGGCCGCAACAGCTGGAATTTCTCGTCGTGAGGCGCTTGGCAGAAACCATTCGTAGCAGCGTTTTCCAATGGTCGCCAAGGGTGGGTGAAACGCCCGTCGAGCACTTTGACCGCATGGTGAATCAGTGGCGTTTGATGGAGCAGCAGGATGTTTAGGCAAATCTGCAGGGCAGGGCTGGCGCTCTGTGTGATGGGGCTTTGGGGGTGTACGGCGAGGCCGGTGGACAGTTTCACGCTGGAGGTGGACTTGCCGGCGGAATTTGAACTTAAAACGGCCGCCAACTATAGGCCTGCCACAGGAGAGCTCTGCACCTTGCCACGGCGTCGAGGCAAGAGGCCGGAGCGAAAGGTGTTCTTTACCGAGTTCACGCCCGTGGCCAGTCGTGTGAGCTACCAGCTTCCCCTTACTGAAACGGTCGACGGTTGCCCACTGGTATTGCGCAATGTGGCGTTTGATTTCAATGCGAAGTGGGGGAAGCGCAGTACGGATGTCGGCGGGGCTTTTGGCGGCATTTCCATCCGCGATCACTCGGAGAGGGATAGGCCGGGGATGCCGGAATCGGGCGTCCAGGAGCTGTCCGGGCAATGCCAATGGTTGTTTCGAACGGCAGGGCCACAGCACGCGATTATCAAGGTTCTTAAATGCGACCCTTTGAGTGCAGTCGATCCACCGGATAAATCCCGCACGGGCGGTGGTTTGGTACGAGGTGAGCTGGCAGGGAAAAAGGTACGGGTAAAGATAGGCCTGGCCGCCGAGGAACTGCCTTACATGGGCGACAATTGGGTTCGCTTTCCTAATGGATGGAAACGCTGCCTGGGAGACAATTTTGAGGACCTGTACGCTTTCTGCAACGGCAATACCGTCGACTTCAAACCCATAAAAATGCCCGATGGGCGAATTTGCGAGCTATATCCAACTTGTACTGAATAAGGATATCCAGTCATGGTGATAGAACGATCGAAGCACTCTTTTTTCAATGAAAAAATGCCCGTTTGCGCACTGAGTGGCGCTTGGCTGAGCTTCTGTCTGGTGGATGAGTCAGGGGATGGAAAACCCTACGGAGGACTCAGGTATGAAGTTTTTGACAGTGCCGGGGGATGTTACAAAGGGCGTTTGACTGAAGGGGGAGTTGCTAAGTTAGAGGGGCTTTGTAAAGGACCCGTCGTGTTGGTTTTTGATGCTTCATCCGAAACGCGAGTTGGCTATTATTCGACATTGCAGCAGCGTAAAACCTACCCATTACCCATCACTGACTTGCAGATCCGCGCTGAACAAACACGCTTCTCAAACACGAATGGCCGCCCAACCGAGCGTCACCCTGCCGGGAATAAAGCAGACCAGTTTTATCAGGTAGAAGTCAGCGATCTGGTTCGGCATATCGCGCATCTTCCCCCGGTGACACCCACGCCCCACCGCCCCAAGCGTCACGCACTGAAAATGATGGCCGACCTGGGCTTC
Source organism: Pseudomonas sp. GW821-FHT05D12 (assembly GCF_059419825.1). NCBI lineage: Bacteria > Pseudomonadati > Pseudomonadota > Gammaproteobacteria > Pseudomonadales > Pseudomonadaceae > Pseudomonas > Pseudomonas sp. GW821-FHT05D12. The sequence goes on from NZ_JBWKSN010000004.1 coordinate 64,945, forward strand.
GGCCCACCCCAGCCTAGCTTCGCGGGAGTCGTGCTGTTCCCCGACAGGCACACTGTCCTCGAAGTGCGCCCGTTGCGAGCCCTGCGCCCGATCCTGTCCACGCAAGACGAATTCTGTGCCTTGAACCTGTATCAATTGGCCTTGTTCGCGGCGTTGAGTTACTGCGATTTCGGTCAGGCACCGCCGAATCATCCCGTGGATGAAGTTCATTTTCCACTCGATCCCAGTGTCGGAAATCTATTCGCCGAGCAGTTGGCGGGCTACCAGGAAGCCTGGCGGATCGACCCGGACCACCCGCAGCGCTTTTATCCGCTCTATGAGGACGTACCTTATTCCCGGCGATTCGAGATCCTGCCTTTTGATCCTGAGTTGTACCCACAAAATCGTCCGGCGCTTGGGGACGAGCAGGAGCACCCCGCGCGCTTACACTTTTTCGATGATGAAAAATTCGGCACTGACACCCAGGCCTTCATCACTCACCACGAGGAGGTGATCCTGATTTCCGTGCGAGGCACCGTCAGCAATGCAGACGTACTGCGGGATGCGAACGCCCATCAGGTGGCGTTCGCCGATGGTGTCGGCAAGGCCCATGAAGGTTTTTATCAGGCTTATCGGGCCATGCGTGATTTCGTGCTGCATTACCTCGGCCAATTTCACATCGGGCAACGCGTGATCATTTGCGGCCATAGCCTTGGAGGGGCAATAGCGTTGCTGCTGGCAGAAGGGCTGCGCCGTACTCCCGATCGTACCTACAACATCCTTCTCTACACCTACGGCGCCCCCCGTGCCGCGGATGCCGAGTTCACCCACGGCGCTTCGACCCTCGTCCACCACCGTATCGTCAACCACAACGACCCGGTGCCCAGCGTCCCGGCACCGTGGATGAACACCACCGCAAAACTCTGGGTTCCCGGCGCCATCACGCTATTCAGCCTGCCCACACCGGGCGGGCTGCTGTTCGCGGCTGGCCTGGTGCGTTTTGGCGGTAACCCCTACCAGCACCATGGTGAGCAGCAACACTTCATGCCGATCGTGCTGCCGGATGGCACGCACTCTTCCGTGTTGTGGAAGCCGGGTTGCGAGTCGATCCAGGAAGCCGGCTGCAATCGTGCGCTGCAACTTCATGGCGACATGCCTGATCGTGACAACCTGTTAAAACAGCTGTTCCAGGCCAGTCAGCACTTCATGACCGCAAGCTACATTCCTGCCGCTTGGGCGACGTTGCGCCGCTGGCAACAAGCCGTCGACAGCAATAGCCCGCTGGTGACCGCGCGGGAGTTCGAATGGCTCGACCATGCGCTGGAGACCATGCGTCAGCAACTGCGCGACAAACGCCGCGAGCTCGCCCGTCGCCAGCCGATCAACGCCCGTGCCTATGAGCACCACGAGCCGTTGAACGCCGAGATCGACCGTTTGCACACCAGCCGCGAGCGCCTCGAAACCCTGCGCTGGCGACGCCTGGAAGCGCGCGATGTCTACGGCAGTCAGGCCCAGGCCGCCCACTTGCAACCCAGCCTCAAGCGTTGGTTCAGCCACCGTGAAAACCACGCGCTGCCGCAAGTCGCGAGCATCCCTGCTCCCACGCAAACTGAGTGGGGCAGGGCGCAGCCGCTGGATATCGACGCCATCGTTTGAGCCGGGCCTTTACATAAACTCCACTTGGGCGGGCTGACGTTTCATCAACACTTGGCCATTGCGAATCGAGTACAGCGGCAGGCCCTGGCTGCGAATGACTTCGTAGTCGCTGTTGGCCGAGAGGATCAACAGGTTGGCCGAGCGCCCCGCTTCAAGGCCGTAACGGTCACCCAGGGCCATGGCCTTGGCGCTGTTGTCGGTCACCAGGTCGAGTGCGCTCTGCAGGTTACGGTAGCCGAGCATATGGCAGATATGCAGCCCGGCTTCCAGCACGCGCAGGATATTGCCGTTGCCCAGCGGGTACCACGGATCGACGATGGAGTCCTGGCCGAAACACACGTTCATGCCGGCTTCCAGCAGCTCGTTGACCCGGGTCACGCCACGACGTTTCGGGAAGGTGTCGAAGCGGCCTTGCAGATGGATGCTCTCGGTGGGACAGGAGACGAAGCTGATGCCCGAGTGCCCCAGCAGGCGGAAAAGTTTGGCGCAGTAGGCGTTGTCGTAGGAGCCCATGGCCGTGGTGTGACTGGCGGTGACGCGGGCGCCCATGTCGCGGCTGCGGGCTTCTTCGGCCAGCACCTCGAGAAAGCGCGAGTGCGGGTCGTCGGTTTCGTCGCAGTGCACATCCACCAGGCAACCCGTGCGTTCGGCCAGGTCCATCAGGAACTTCACCGAGCTCACACCCTGGTCGCGGGTGTATTCAAAGTGCGGGATGCCGCCGATTACGTCAGCGCCGAGGCGAATGGCTTCTTCCATCAGCTCGCGGCCATTGCGATACGACTCGATGCCTTCCTGGGGAAAGGCGACGATCTGCAGGTCGATCAGGTGCGTGCTTTCTTCGCGCACTTCGAGCATGGCCTGGAGCGCGGTGAGATCCGGGTCGGTGACGTCGACGTGCGTGCGCACGTGCTGGATACCGTGGGCGGCCAGGGCCTGAATGGTCTTTTTGGCGCGAGTCTTGGTGTCTTCCTGGGTGATGGTGGCTTTGCGCTCACCCCAGCATTCGATGCCCTCGAACAGGGTGCCGCTCATGTTCCAGCGCGGCTCGCCAGCGGTCAGGGTGGCATCGAGGTGAATGTGCGGTTCGACAAAGGGCGGGATCACCAGGTTGCCGCCGGCGTCGAGGTCGTCGACGCCGACTGCGGGCACGCTGGTTTGCGCGGTGATGCTGGCGATCCGGCCGTGTTCCAGGTGCAGATCATGCAGGCCTTCACGGTTGCGCAGGCGGGCGTTGATGATGTGCATGGGCAAGTTCCTCTTGGATAACAACAATCAGGCAGACAGCCGCCAGATCATCAGGGCGATACCGATGTCCAGGCGGTCGTAGGCATTCTCCAGCGTCAGGCCACACAGGGCTTCGATTCGCTGGACGCGGTGTGTCAGGGTATTGCGGTGCACGGCGAGGCGCTGGGCCGCGGCCACAAGGTTACCATTCTCATGAAACCAGGCCTCCAGGGTCGGCATCAGGCTGGGGCCATGGTGCAGGTCGTGGCGCAGCAGCGGGCCCAGGCGTTCATTCAGGAACTGGTCGAGCAGCGCGCGATCACGCACACCGCTGAGCAGCTTGAGCACCCCCAGTTCGTCATACACGCAGAGCCCGGCGCGTTCGCTGAACCGGCGTGCCGCCGTCAACGCCTGGCGCGCCTCATCGTGAGCCTGGGCCAGGCGAGCAGGTGGGTGCGCGGCAGCGCTCAGGCCGATAAACACTTTCAGCGGCGCCAGGCGCAGGTTCAGCGGGTTCAGCCAGTTGACCAGTTGCTGGCGATTGGCCAAGGCGGCGACGGCATCCGCGGCCGGCAGCAGCAGCGTCCACTGTCCGGCGCGGCCGAGTACCGGCAACACCGGCGACAGCTGGCGCAAGCGTCGACTGATGGCGTCGTGCTGCCGGGCCAACTGGGCCTCCACCTGCGCCGCGTCGTCCTGGGCAAACAGCAACTCGCTGCCTTCGAGCTGCAGTTGGGCCACCTGCCAGTGCCCGGCCAGCGACATGCCCAATTGCACGGCGCGGTGCAGCAATAGATCCAGGGATTGGTAATCGCCGGTCAGCAAACGCTCGAGTACATCGTGGCGCGAGCGGCCCAATTGTTCGGATTGAATCAACGCCGAACCGATCGCCTGGGTGACCAGCACCATCTTCAGCGAGTAGGGCTGCTCGATCAGCGGCATACCGGCGGCCTCGGCGGCGTCGAGTAAGCGCTGGGGTATCGCCTGGATATACGCCGGCCCCGTCAGGATCACCAAGCCGGCCACCTGCCGCTGACAGGCTTCATCCAGCAGTTGCAGCAAGTTGGCTTCATCCCGAGGGTGATTGATACCGGTGACGAACACCAGCTCACCGCCCAGCACCCACTCGGCGATCCCGCTGTTTTCCGCCACATACGGCCAGCGTACGACGTTGTCCAGGCCTGCCTCTGCGGCGCGCAGACGCATGGACGCAAGACCCGGCAAGGCCAGTACATCGGCAATCGTCAGGCTCATGCCGGGGCATCAGCCAGCGGTGCGCGAGCGCGCAGCACGGAGGTCAGCAGCATGTAAGTCAGCGATGCGGCCACGATGCCCACCAACGGCGCGACCCACGGCGAATTGAACGCCAGCACGGTGCCCACCGCATACGCGGCCAGCCCCGGCCAATTGAAAGCCGGCAGGCGTGCATCTGCCAGGCGCGGGTAGTGGCCGCGCCAGCGGTAGAAGAAGTCCGCCATGATGACCCCGCCGATCGGTGGAATCACGGTGCCCAGCAGAATCAGGTAGGGCACCAGCATGTCGTACATGCCCAGCAGCGCCAGCAGGGTGCCGATCACTGCTCCCGCCAGGGTCACGGTCTTGCGGCGTTTGGTGCGCAACAGGTTGCAGCCGGCCACGGCGAAGTTGTAGATGGTGTTGTCCTGGGTGCTCCAGATATTCAGCAACAGCATGGCCATTGCTGCCATGGCGAAGCCTTGCAGCAGCAACACTTCCACCACGTCGGGCTGTTGGTAGACGATCGCGCCATAGGCACCGATCAGCACCATCAAGCCATTGCCGACGAAGAAACCGATCAGGCTGGCCAGCACCGCGACCCGGGCCGAGCGCGAGAACCGCGTCCAATTGGTCGCCTGCGTCGCGCCGCTGACAAAAGTGCCGAATACCAGCGTGATCGCGGTGGACAGGTCCAGCTCAGCGGTCGGCACCACCGCCAGCAGTCCGTCCAACCCGCCGACTTTTACCGTGGCCACCCACATCGACAGAAACAGCAGGATGCCCATGGCCGGTACCGCGATGTAGGAAAGAATCTCCAACCCGCGATAACCCACGTAGGCGGTGGCACAAAACACCAGGCCGAACAGCACCATCAATGCCAGCACACTGCCCTGGCTCAGTTCGAAATACTTGCCAAGCACCACGGCGGCGGTGGCGGTGCCCCAGGCATACCAGCCAATCTGAGTGAAACCGAGGATCAAGTCGCTGAGTTTGCTGCCCACTTCGCCAAAGCAGAAGCGCCCCATCAACACGGAGTTCAACCCGCTCTTGAACGCGATGTAACCCAGGCCTGCGGCGTAAATACCCAGCAGCAGGTTACCCAGCGCCACCACGCCGAGCATATCGGTGAAGCTGAACGCGACCCCCAGCTTGCCGCCGGCGAACATGGTCGCGGTAAAAAAGGTGAAGCCCAGCAGCACCATGGCGGTAGACGCCAGGCCTTTGCGCGCATGCATGGGGACTTCGCTTAAGGGGTAGTCGTTGCCCGGTTCTTGCTGCGTCATGTCGGTACTCCCTGAATGAGTGACGCAGGCGTATTGCACCGCGCGTGCCAAATCACTCCCAGTGACAGGCGCACGGTCTGCACTGTGCAGCATGCACAGTATTTATAGCCAAACAGGCATAAAAAGCGGGCGAGGGTGTTCGCTGTGCCCAGTCAGGCACGAAAGCGGTGCAGCCGTGATACAAATTGGATCAGTCGAACAGCGTGTGGGTGGTTTCGCCGCGATGAAAGGCAAATGCCGCCGCCAGATCACTCTCGATGGTGCGCCCCCGGGACAGCGGCGGCAGATCATCCAGGGCGAAAAAGCCCACGTCGGTGGTCTCGAACCCGGCCATTGGCGCCGCTTGGTCCACCCGTTCACACAGGAAATACAGCTTGTAGAAGTCGCGCACATCCGGCCGATACAAACCCTTGGCCTTGTGGGTGACGCTGTACAGTGCCCGCGCGGTAACGCTCAAGCCGGCTTCCTCGCGGATTTCCTTGATGATGTTTTCCGCTGCCGACAAGCCGATATCGGCATAACCGCCCGGCAGCGCCCAGCAGCCATCGGTCAGTTCGCGCACCAGCAGAATCCGGTCGCCCTCAATGACCGCGCCGCGCACGTCGATCATTGGCGTGGAATAGCGCTGGGCAAAATCCGACACCAAGCCGGTGATGCGCTCCAGCGGCACGTTACCGAGTTGCGCCAACATGCTGTGGGCAATCTCGGCGATTTCCTCCAGGCGCTCGCGTTCGAAATCATCGGTGCAAAAATGCAGGCCCGTGGAGGCCAGCGCCTGCAGGCGTTTGGCTTGGGCCAGCCAGGTGTTTTCCATGCCTGTCTCCTAAAGGTGCTTGGCCATGTACACCCGGCGCAGGCCCTGTTCCTCGGCCCGGTGGGTTTCCACGTAACCCCGGCGGGTGTACAGCGCAAGGTTCTCGGTCATGGCTTCATTGGTGTAGAGGCGTATGGCGCTGTAACCCGCGTCGATGGCCTGGCGTTCGGCGAAGTCCATCAATACGCGGCTAAGACCAAGGCCCTGGGCCTGCGGGGCGACCGCCAGGTTATCCAGCAGCAGGGCGCTGTCGGTGTCTTGCAGGATGATAAAACCCTGGATCTGCCCGTCGTTGTCCAGTACATGCACACCACCGACCTCGACTCGCCGGCCGTAGTCTTCAAGCATCGGCCCGGGTTTGCGGCCGATACGCTCGATGTACGGTGAATAAGCGGCCTCGACGATGGCTTCAATGGCGGCAACATCATGGGGCGTGGCGGGGCGCAGCATTGCGGCGTGCTCCTGGTCGGCTGGAGCCACGACTGTAAGGGAGCAGGGCATAAAAAAACCACCGCCAGGGTGGTTTTTTCATCTCGCCGGCTTACTCGCCGCGATAGATGCAGCCGCTGGTGCAGGTTTCATGGATGCGGATCGCACTGAGTTCCGGCAGCAGGGGTTTGAGCTCATTCCAGATCCATTTGGCCAACACTTCGCTGGTCGGGTTTTCCAGGCCGGGGATGTCGTTGAGGTAGTTGTGGTCGAGGCGTTCGTAGAGCGGCTTGAAAATCGCCTTGATCTCCGAGAAGTCGCGAATCCAGCCGGTATGCGGATCCAGGTCGCCGCTCAGGTGGATCGCCACCTTGAACGAATGCCCGTGCAGGCGCCCGCATTTGTGGCCTTCGGGTACGTGGGGCAGGCGGTGGGCGGACTCGAAGGTAAACTCTTTGAAGATTTCCACAGTATTTTCAGCTCGGTCAGTATCTGGCAGGCGGCGAGTTTAACAGTTTGATTCGCCGCCGCGCATACCGCTGGGTCAAAGTGGCTGCAGGTGTTCGCCCAGCTCGCCGTTATCGGCCAAGCGCAGAAACTCATCGCCGAGCCGCCGGCTCTCGCTCATTGCGGTTTGCCAGTATTTGTTGCGGCTCGGGTCGTCGCCCATGAAACGCTTGAAGTCGCTGCGGTCCGGCAGTTTGCCGTGGGGCAGGCGTGCCAGGTAATCCCGGGACGGCGCCAGCAGCAACACATCCTGCAAGCCTTGTTGATTGCTGCGCCGCCACGGCAGGCCCTTGTCGAACCAGCCGGGGATGACCCGGTCGGTGAAGTGCGGGTACAGCACAATGTCGTCGCCGTGGTAGGGCAGGTCGAGGTGGTAGTCCAGCAGGCCGCCGTCGCGGAAAGTGCCGGCACCCGCGCCGGGCAGGTCGCGCACGCCTTGCATGACCATAGGGATGGAGCCCGACGCCAGCAGCGCCTGGCGCAGGTTGCCGAGTTCCAGGTTGACGAAGCGCGACGGGAAATCCTTCAACGCATGCACCGGCGGCGCCTGGCGTGGGTCGTGGATGATCAGCCGCTCGAAGTGCCGCGCCAGCCGCGCCCGCCCGCGCAGATTGTCGGCAATCACCGACGACAGGCCCAGGCCCAGCCGTCCGCGATGGTCATCGGCGAGCAGGCCATGGCTCTTGACCACCATGATGTTCAGGCGATAGTCGGGGTTGTCCAGCACCCGCGCGTCGCGGCCGGCCAGCAGGTCGTCGAGCATGCGCTGGCAACTGCGGCTGACCTCGGCCATGGTCACGCCCTTGGCAAAGCGCTGTTCGTTGTAGAGGCGGCCAAGGTCCAGCAGGCCTTGCACCGGGTCGGGCAGGCAGGCACTGGCAAACCGCCAGGAGCCAATCGACGCACCGATCAGCGCGCGCTCGCGAGGCGCGCGTGGCAGCCAGTCGCCGAACAGCGCCAGGTCCAGGCCCTGGATTCCGAGCGCCTTGGGCCCGCCGGCCGCACCGGGGAGGATGCCCACATCCGCAGGCGCCAGGCCCCGTTCACGAATGCGCGCAAAGGCGCGGGTGCCGGCCTTGAGCGTCAGGGCGGGGAATTTGATGTGGATGGCTGTCATACCGGTCTCTGTTGAAGCAAGCAGGGCATTATAGGAAATCTCAGCCGATGTGGGAAAAACGCAGTCCGGCGAAATTGCCATGGTGGCAATTCAGTTTCAGTTAAGTTGCAGCAGGTACCGTTACCGGCGTAGGAAAAACATCGTGTAACGGAGACTCCTCATGAAGCGCCTCACAGCTCTGGCCGCCGCCGTTATCATCGCCATCGCGGCGAGCCGGGCCGGAGCCGTGGACCCGGACAAACCACTGACCGTGCCCGCCACTGTTACAATTGTCGCTTTCGATCAACTCGACGCCACGGCGCTGGCCCTGCACCCCGGCTCGACGCTGCTGGACACCGATCTGGACGAGGCCTACGGCAAGTTTGTCTACGAGGTCGAACTCAAAGATGCCGACGGCATTGAATGGGATATTGAATTGGACGCGCTCACCGGGCAGGTTCTCAAGAATCATCAGGATACGTAATGAAGGTAAATTTACCCGCCGGCAGTCGAGTGGCACTGGTGCTCATGGTTTTCTGCTCGAGCCTGGCGGCCCGCGACCTCAATCAGGATGAAGCCCTGGCGCTGCGCCAGCAGGGCGTGATCCTGCCGCTGGAGCAACTGTTGCAGCAGGCCATGGCGCGCTACCCCGGCTCGCGGCTGCTGGAGGCTGAGCTGGAGAAAAAGCATGGCAAATATGCCTATGAAGTCGAACTGGTGACCACCGAAGGGGTGGTACGCGAGATCAAGCTGGACGCAAGTACCGGTGTGCTGATCAAAGACGAGGAAGACTGATGCGCCTGCTCCTGGTGGAAGACAACGTACCCCTGGCCGATGAACTGCTCGCCGGCCTGCAGCGCCAGGGCTATGCCGTCGATTGGCTGGCCGATGGCCGCGACGCCGCCTATCAGGGCCGTAGCGAACCCTATGACTTGATCATCCTCGACCTCGGCCTGCCGGGGCTGCCCGGGCTTGAAGTACTGGCGCAATGGCGTGCCGCCGCGCTGGCTACCCCGGTGTTGATTCTCACCGCCCGTGATTCCTGGGCCGAGCGTATCGAAGGGCTCAAGGCCGGCGCCGACGATTACCTGAGCAAACCTTTTCACCCCGAAGAGTTGCACCTGCGCATCCAGGCACTGTTGCGCCGTTCCCATGGGCAGGCCAACCAACCGACCTTGCAAGCCGCCGGCCTGCATCTGGATGAAGGCCGTCAATGCGTGCTGCGCGATGGCGACGAGATCCAGCTGACCGCCGCCGAATTCCGCTTGTTGCGCTACTTCATGCTGCACCCCGAACAGATCCTCTCGAAAAGCCACCTGGCCGAGCACTTGTATGACGGCGAAACCGAGCGCGACTCCAACGTGCTGGAAGTGCACGTCAACCACCTGCGCCGCAAGTTGGGGCGCAGCGTGATTGAAACCCGGCGTGGCCAGGGTTATCGATTTGGCGCCAGCCCTGCATGAAGTCGATCCAGCGACGCCTGAGCCTGGGCTTGATCAGCGTGATGGTGATCGTCGGCGTAGTGCTGGCGCAGACCAGCCTGTGGTTGTTCGAAGCCGGCTTGCAGCGCTACCTGGAAGCGGGCCTGCGCAACGACGCCGAGAACCTGCTGGTGGCGCTGGTGCGTGGGCCCAACGGCGTGCAGCTGGATGAACAGCGCCTGTCGCCGGCTTACCAACGGCCGTTTTCCGGGCATTACTTTCGGATCGACTTTGCCGATGTCCACTGGCGTTCGCGCTCGTTGTGGGACCAGGAACTGCCCCAACTGCCCGAGGCCGGACTCAAGGGCAATCTGCAACTGGGGCCGGAAGGCCAGCAACTGCTGGTGCTGCGTTCGGACTACAAACGCTTTGGCCAGCCGATTTCCATCAGCGTGGCCCAGGACTACACGCCGGTGCGCGAAAGCTTTCGCCTGATGCGTCAGATCGGCCTGGTACTCGGGCTGGCGGCGCTGCTGCTGGTGTTGATCCTGCAACGCGTCACCGTACGTCGCGCCTTGCGCCCGCTGGAAACCGCGCGCAACCAGATCGCGCAATTGCAGCAAGGCCAGCGTTCGCAGCTCGACACCCAGGTGCCGCTGGAGCTGGAGCCCCTGGTGGCGCAGATCAACCACCTGCTGGCGCATACCGAAGACAGCCTCAAGCGTTCGCGCAACGCCCTTGGCAACCTTGGGCACGCCCTGAAAACCCCGTTGGCGGTGCTGTTGAGTGCCGCTTCAAGCGAGGCGCTCAAGGATCATCCCGAACTGAGCAAGCTGCTGCGTGACCAGTTGGAGCAGGTGCAGCAACGTCTGAATCGTGAACTCAATCGCGCGCGCCTGGCGGGTGAAACCCTGCCCGGTGCGTTGTTCGACTGTGAAAAAGAACTGCCCGGCCTGCTCGCCACCCTCAACATGATCCACGGCGAGCACCTGGACCTCAGCTACCAGGTGGCCCCAGGCCTGCATTTGCCCTGGGACCGTGAGGACCTGCTCGAACTGCTCGGCAATTTGCTGGACAACGCCTGTAAATGGGCGGATGCCGAAGTGCGGCTGAGCATCAGTGAGACTCCGCAGAGTTACCTGCTGGCGGTCGAAGATGACGGCCCCGGCATTCCGGAAACCCAGCGTGACCAGGTGTTCAGTCGTGGCGCGCGCCTGGATGAGCAGATTGACGGCCATGGCCTGGGGCTGGGGATCGTGCGCGATATCGTCGAGGTGTGGGGTGGGGTGTTGCAACTGCAGGAGTCTGAGCTTGGCGGGCTCAAGGCGCTGATCGAATTGCCCAGACGCCAGGGCTGAGGCATACCCAGGATCCTCCTGTGGGAGCGGGCTTGCCCGCGAAGGCGGTGTGTCAGGTGATGCATTCGGTGGCTGACCCACCGCTTTCGCAGGCAAGCCAGCTCCCACATTTGATCTTCATACACCCGGGACCCCGAGTCATATCCGGATCCCCTGTGGGAGCGGGCTTGCCCGCGAAGGCGGTGTGTCAGTGGATGGATTCGGTGGCTGACCCACCGCTTTCGCAGGCAAGCCAGCTCCTACCTTTGATCTTCATACACCCGAGAACCCCGAGTCATACCCCACAGCGGATCTACTTCAACCTTCAGACCCGGAATTGATCCATCAACCCCTGCTGCTGGTTCGCCAGGCTGTTCAGTGCCTGGCTGACGCGCGCGGATTCATTGGCCTGCTCGGACAGCGACTCGGTCACATCGCGAATCGTCGCCACGTTGCTGTTGATCTCCTCGGCCACCGCGCTTTGCTCTTCGGCGGCGCTGGCGATCTGCAGGTTCATGTCGCTGATCACCGTGACCGCCTCGCCAATCTGGCGCAGGGCGGTGACGGCCTCGCCGACTTGTTCGACGCTGCCCTGGGCCTGGCGATAGCTGTTGCCCATGGCGCCGACCACATCGGTGGTGCCGCTCTGCAATTGCTCGATGACCAGGCGGGTTTCTTCCACCGATTCCTGGGTGCGGCGTGCGAGGTTTCGCACTTCATCGGCGACCACGGCAAATCCGCGACCGGCCTCACCGGCGCGGGCGGCTTCGATGGCGGCGTTGAGCGCCAGCAGGTTGGTCTGCTCGGCAATGCCGCGAATCACTTCCAGCACCGAGCCGATTTTCTCGCTGTTGGCGGCCAGGCCTTCGACCTGGGTCATGGCGGTGCTCATGTCTGCCGCCAGGTGCCCGATATTGGTGGTGGTGCGGTCGATCACCGTCAGGCCTTCGCGGGTCGCCTGGTCGGCATCGCGTGCGGCCTGGGCGGCCTGGGCAGCGCTGCGGGCGACGTCCTGGGCGGTGGCGCTCATCTCATGGGAGGCAGTGGCCACCTGGTCGACCTGGCGGTATTGCTGCTCCATGCCGGCGCTGGTTTCGGTGGCGATTGCGGCGGACTGGTCGGCCGTGCCACGTGCATCCTGCACCGAGCGTTTGACCTCGGCGATGATCGGCTGCAGCTTGTCGAGAAAGCGGTTGAACCAGCCCGCCAGTTGGCCCAGTTCATCTTTCTTGTCGTAGGCCAGGCGCCGGGTCAGGTCGCCTTCGCCACTGGCGATGTCTTCGAGCATGTGCGCTACGCCGAGGATCGGGCGAGTCACGCTGCGGGCCATCAGCCACACCAGGATCAGGCCGAGCACGGCGGCGAGCAGTCCCAGGCTCAGTTCCAGCAAGGTGCCCCGGGTGTTGTCGGCGTCCATCTGGGCTTTCAGCGCTTCGGCAGGGCCGACCAGGACTTTTTCCGGCACATCCAGCAACACACCCGACGGCTTGCCGTCGGGAATCGGTGCAAACGTTGCCAGTACCTTGAGTTGGTGGTCGGTACGCAGGCTGCGGATCTGCGTGCTGCTGGCCAGGGCGCTGATCAGTTGCGCACCGCTGGCGCTGTCGACCTGGTCCAGGCGCTGGCTGAGTTTGCTGGCGTCCGCGCTGTAGCCGGCGAGCAGGCCGGTCGGGCTGAGGATGCTGACTTGGGTCTGGCCGTCGTAGAGCTTCTGGCTGGCGCGTTGGCTGATGGCCTGCAGGCTATTGAGGTTGATGTCCACCGACAACGAGGCGATGACTTTGCCGTTGACCATCAAGGGGAACACGATGCTGGTCATCAGCACGTTCTGCCCGTCGATCACATAGAAGTAGGGCTCGATCACGCAGGGCTTGAGCGTGGTGCGCGGGCAGGTGAACCAGGCGTTGGCCTTTTCACCGCTGGGGCCGACGGAGGTGTCGGACATGTCGCTTTCCGGCAGCGGCATCGAGGTCAGCTTGCCGGGCGTCGGTTGCGACCAATACAGGGCAAAGCGGCCCTTGTCGTTGCTGCCCAGTTCAGCCTGGTTGGCGAACAGTTCGTCCTTGCCGTCCAGCGCATTGGCTTCAAACACCAGCGACAGGCCGAGCAGGTCCGGGTTGGCCTGTAGCGCGGCCTTGACCTGGCGGGTCAGGTCTTCGCGGGTGTCGAAGGCGTCGAGGAAGCGCTTTTCGGCCTGCTCGCGCAAAAACAGTACCTGACGGGAAAAACCATGGCCGTATTGATAGGCGTCCATGAATTGCTGGCGGATGCCCAGCGCCTGCACTTCACCCTGAGCCTCGATGCGCGCCTGGGCGGCCTCATCGAGCATTTGCATGCTGGAGGCTTTGACCTGCTCGGAGCTCTGCGCCATGCGATACAGCGACAGACCCACCAGCAGGGTCACGATCCCCAACAGGCAAAGGCCGGCGAGCAGGGTGATTTTCCATTGAATGGACAGCTGTCTGAGGGACATCGAGGAGCATCCTTAACCTGAAAACACAGAGAGCCTTTGTATCGGCCGCCGTGGAACTTTCTTTATTCAAACGTTCAATTTAAACCTTAAACCGGCGTCGTTTTTTGACATGCAGCCCTGCCTGCTGCAAAGTGCGCGCCCTCTAATAAGACCTCCTTCAAGCCTGCACGCTGGCAGCCATCCCTTGGCCGCCCGGGCGCGGGCATGCCTGTTTTTTATGTTTCTGCTTGAGGTAACCATGATTAACGCAGTCATCGCCGCGGTCGGCACCATGCTGGTGCTCAGCTTGTCCCGCGTGCATGTGGTCATCGCCATCATCGTCGGCGCCCTGGTTGGCGGGCTTACCGGTGGCCTGGGTATCGAGGCCACCCTCAAGGCCTTCAATGGCGGCTTGGGCGGCGGCGCGACTGTGGCGTTGTCCTACGCCTTGCTCGGCGCTTTCGCGGTGGCGATTGCCAAATCCGGCCTGGCCCACGCCTTGGCAGACAAGGCCCTGCTGCTGGTCGACCGCCAGGAAGCCACCGGCGGCAGTCACGTCAAATGGCTGTTGATCGGCCTGCTGTGGGTGGTGGCGATTGCCTCGCAGAATATTCTGCCGATCCACATCGCGTTTATCCCGCTGCTGGTGCCGCCGCTGCTCTACGTGTTGACCAAGCTGCAACTGGACCGCCGCCTGATCGCCTGCGTGATGACTTTCGGCCTGATCACCCCGTATATGTTCCTGCCGGTGGGCTTCGGCAATATTTTCCTCAACCAGATCCTGCTGGCCAATGTGGCCAAGAGCGGCGTGGATATCAGCCAGGTCAACGTCACCCACGCCATGGGCTTGCCCGCGCTGGGCATGGTCGTTGGCCTGCTGGTGGCGGTGTTTGTCAGCTACCGCAAGAAGCGCGTGTATGACCTGGAGAAAATCGAGCGGGTCGAGCAGGTCGCGGTGCAGTACAACCCGCTGACCCTGCTGGTGGCTGGCCTGGCGATTGCCGCGGCGTTCATCATCCAGCTGTGGCTGGACTCGATGATCATCGGCGCCCTGGCCGGGTTCCTGATTTTCTCGGTGTCGGGCATCGTGCGCTGGCGCGACACCGACGACCTGTTTACCGAAGGCATGAAGATGATGGCCATGATCGGCTTCATCATGATCGCCTCGTCGGGGTTTGCCGAAGTGCTCAAGGCCACCGGCGACGTGCGTTCGCTGGTGGAAGCCTCGGCGGCGTTCATCGGCCATAGTCGTGGCGTCGGCGCGTTGTTGATGTTGCTGGTGGGGCTGCTGGTGACCATGGGCATCGGCTCGTCGTTTTCCACGGTGCCGATCCTGGCCGCGATCTTCGTGCCTCTGTGTGTGCAACTGGGCTTCAGCCCGCTGGCCATCGTGTGCATCGTCGGCACCGCCGGGGCCCTGGGCGATGCCGGTTCGCCTGCCTCGGATTCAACCCTCGGCCCGACCTCCGGCCTGAACATCGACGGCCAGCACCACCATATCTGGGACACCGTGGTGCCGACGTTCCTGCACTACAACATCCCGCTGCTGGCGTTCGGCTGGCTGGCCGCGATGACCCTCTGACACACCGCCGTTCCGTAGGAGCCGGCTCCTACAGATCCCAGGCGCATGGCCGATAACCTCTCAAGTCGCCACTAATAAGAGAGAAAAGCCATGCGTCTGAGTTTGAAGGCCAAAGTCCTGTCCCTCGCCGTTGTGCCGGTGTTGCTGTTTGCCGTGGTGATCAGCCTGACCACCGTGTGGATCCTGCAAGGCCAGGCACGCAACGAAGTGGATGAAACCCGCCAGCGCCTGCTCAACGACGCCAAGGCGACCCTGCAGAGCTACGTCGAAGTGGCCATGACCACCATCAAGCCGCTCTACGACGCGGCGGCTCCCGGCGACACGGCCGCGCGGGCCCAAGTGGTCAAGCTGCTGTCCAACACCAGCTACGGCAAGGACGGCTACTTCTTCGGCTACGACTCCGAGACCATTCGCCTGTTCAAGGGCAACAGCCCCGACGGCGTGGGCAAGAGCTTCAAGGACAACCGCGACCCCAACGGTGTCTACGTCAACCGCGACCTGGTCAAGGTCGGCAAGGACGGCACGCACTACCTGCAATACAGCTCGACCCAGCCCGGCCAGACCGAACTGGTGCCCAAGCTCGGCTACACCGAATACCTGCCGAAGTGGGACATGGTCATCGGTACTTCGGTGAACCTGGACGGCATCGAGGCCCAGGTGGCGGTGGTCGAGGCCAAGGTGAAAACGCGCATGGAAGGCGTATTGCTGAGCATCCTCGGCGTGGCCGTGGTGGTGCTGCTGGTGATCGCTGCCGTCGGCATGCTGCTGGCCAACGCTATCCTGCGCCCGCTGCACTTGATGAAAGCCAACCTCGACGACATCGCCGCCGGTGAGGGCGACCTGACCCGCCGCCTGGCCATCACCAGCCAGGATGAACTGGGCGACCTGGCCGGCGCGTTCAACCGCTTTGTCGACAAGATCCACGGCCTGGTGCGCCAGATCACCGAGATGACCAGCCAACTCACCGGCCTGGTCAGTCAGGTCTCCGACCAGGCCCAACGCTCGGAACAGGCCATGGAGCGCCAGCGTCACGAGACTGACCAGGTCGCCACCGCGATCAATCAGATGTCATCCGCCGCCCAGGAAGTCGCGCGCAGTGCCCAGGGCGCCTCGGTGGCCGCGCAGCAGACCGATGTCGAAGGCCAGGCCGCCAAGCGCGTGGTGGATGGCAGCATTGCGCAGATCCATGCGCTGGTGAGCGACATCCGCAGCAGCGGCGTATCCCTCGACAGCCTGCAGCAGGACGTGTCGTCGATTGTCAGCGTGCTCGGCGTGATCCGCTCAATCGCCGAACAGACCAACCTGTTGGCGCTCAACGCAGCGATTGAAGCCGCGCGAGCAGGCGAGGCTGGGCGCGGGTTTGCGGTGGTCGCCGACGAAGTGCGTGCACTCGCCAGTCGCACCCAGACCAGCACCCAGGAAATCCAGGGCATGATCGACCGTCTGCAAAAAGGCACCGTGGCTGCCGTCGACGCCATGCGCCGCTCCAGCGATGCGGGCGACGGCACCTCGGCCCAGGCCAATGAAGCCGGGGCGTCGCTGGACACCATGGCCCAGTTGATCGGCACCATCAATTCGATGAACGCGCAGATTGCCAGCGCCGCCGAAGAACAGACCGCCGTGGCCGAGGAGATCAACCGCAGCGTGCATCAGATTGCCGTGGCAGTCGACAGCGTGGCCGATGAAACCCAGCGGGGCGCCCAGACCTCGCGCAGCCTGGCGGATTTGGGCCAGCGCCTGGGGCAACTGGTGGGGCAGTTCCGCATCTGAGCAACCATAGCTTGGGCGTATGTCTGCCTAACGTTAATACGAATATACCCATCACAGCGCCTCAGTGAGACTTGAGCCCCAACCACAACAGGGGCTCATCTCATGTCACCTCTCGACCCGCTTCAGCGCCTGGCTGAACTCGACACCAACACCGTCTCCGACGCCCTCGACTTCCTGCAACTGCCGGGCGCCGTGGTGGGCATCCGCCCGTTGTGGGACTGCCCAAAGGTGGTCGGCCGCGCCAGCACGGTCAAACTGGCACCCAAGACCGACGCCGTGCCCGGCGTGCACCTGATCTCGCCGGTGATCGACGCAATCACTACGGATGATCGCGTGCTGGTGATCGCCGGGGGCCTCGATGGCATCTCGTGCTGGGGTGACATCATCGCCAATGCCGCCGTGACCAAGGGCATTCGCGGCTCGGTGATCGACGGTTTCAGCCGCGATATCGACGGCAGCGCGTCCATCGGCTACCCGGTCTACGGACGTGGAGTGACCATGATGAGCGCGCGCAATCGCGTGGTGCAGGTCGATTCCGGCGTGACCATCCGCGTCGGCGGCGTGGACGTTGCGCAGGATGACTACGTGATCGCCGACCGCTGCGGCAGCGTGTTTATCCCGGCTGCGGTGATCGACCAGGTGCTGGCGTTGAGCGAGCGCATTGCCGCCCGTGAGGCGGGGATGATCGATGCCGTGCGCAGCGGTCGGTCGGTCGCCGACGTGATGCATGACCGCCAATTTGAAGCCATCCGCGTGGAGCCTGCCCAATGAACGATCAACAGCTTGTCGCCCTGTTCGAGGGGCTCGACACCCCGGGCGTCTCGGATGCCATGGACAAACTGGGCATCGCCGGCCAATGCCTGGGAATCGCACCGCTGGATAATTACCCCGGCACCGTGGTGGGCCCGGCGTTCACCGTGCAATACGTACCGGCCAGCATGCCGCCGGGTTCGGTGGGCGACTTTATCGAGGACGTGTTGCCGGGGGATGTGGTGGTGATCGCCAACGCCGGTCGCACTGACTGCACTGTGTGGGGCGACATCATGACCCAGTACGCCGGCAGCCGTGGCATCGCGGCGACGGTGATCGATGGCGTGTGCCGCGACGTCAGCAAGGCCTTGGGCGACGGTTACCCGCTGTTTACCCGAGGCCGCTACATGCGCACCGGTAAGGACCGTGTGCAAGTCCTGGCGGTGAACCAGCCGGTGGCTATCAGCGGCGCCCGCGTGTGTTCGCGAGACATCGTGGTGGCCGATGCCAATGGCGTGCTGGTGGTGCCCCGGGCGCGTGCCGAGGAAGTCGCGCGTACCGCCCGCCAGATCGAGGCCGTCGAGTCGCAGATCCGGGCGCAGATCGAAGCCGGCAAGACCCTCAGGCAGGCCCGTGAATCCCTGGGCTATCACACCTTGCAGAGGAAGGACGCGTGAATACACTGAACAAGCGCCTGGCCCAGGCCAAGCCTTCCGCCACGTACCGCATCATCGACCGCGTGGCCGCCCGCCGTGCCGAAGGTGCGAAGATCATCTCGCTGTGCACCGGTGAGCCGGATTTCGACACGCCGGAGCACATTCGCCAGGCCGGTATCGACGCGATCCGCAACGGCCAGACGCGCTACACCCAGGTCGCCGGTGTACGCGCCTTGCGTGAAGCCGTGGCGGATAAATTCCGCCGTGAAAATGGCCTGGACGTGAACTGGCAGGACACCCTGGTGAGCAACGGCGGCAAGCATGTGATCTACAACGCGCTGGCGGCCACGCTGAACGAAGGCGACGAGGTGATCGTGCCCGCGCCGTATTGGGTCAGTTACCCGGAAATGGTCGAGTTGTGCGGCGGCACGGCGAAGATCGTGGCGTGCAGTGCCGAAGACGCTTTCAAGTTGACGCCCGCCGCGCTGGACCAGGCGATCACCCCCAGCACGCGCTGGCTGATCCTCAATTCGCCGTCCAATCCGACCGGCGCGGTGTACAGCCGCGAGGAGCTGCAGGCCCTGGCGCAGGTGGTGTTGCAGCATCCCCATGTGCTGGTGTTGGCGGACGATATCTACGAGCACTTGCTGTTCGACGGGCAAACCTTCCACACCCTGGCGCAAGTGGAACCTCGGTTGGCACCGCGCGTGCTGACCATGAACGGCGTGTCCAAGGCCTACGCCATGACCGGCTGGCGCATCGGTTTCGCCACCGGGCCGCGCTGGTTGCTGGAGGCCATGGAAAAACTCCAGGGCCAGCAGACCTCGGGAGCCTGTGCGATTTCCCAGCAGGCCGCCATCGCGGCATTGAACGGCCCGCAGGCTTTTATCCAGCAGTCGCGGGCGGTGTTCGAGGCGCGTCGGGACTGGGTGGTGGCTTTTCTGAATGCCACACCGGGTTTGGAGTGCCTGAAACCCTCGGGTGCGTTCTACGCCTTCGCGTCCTGCGCCGGCCTGCTCGGTCGTACCACACCTGCCGGCACGCTGCTGCGCACCGATGAAGACGTGGCGCACGCGCTGCTCGACGAAGCCAATGTGGCGGTGGTACACGGCAGTGCGTTCGGCCTGGCGCCGTACCTGCGCATTGCCTATGCGCTGGATGAGGATTCCTTGCGCCAGGCGTGCGAAGCGATCCGCCGATTTTGCCTGGCGACCCGCTAGAGGTCGCGCATCAGCAGGCCAAACTGCAGGTCCATCTCGGCGGGCAGGGGCACATACACCGTGTGCCCATCCCCCGGCGCTACTTCGATGGCTTCGCCCTGGGCGTTGTGCAGGGTGGCCAGGTCAAAGTGAAAGTTGCCGGTGGGCGTCATCAATTCCAGGTGGTTGCCCACGGCAAAGCGATTCTTGACCTTGACCTCGGCCAGTTCGCCGCGCCGCTCGCCGGTCAACTCGCCGACAAACTGCTGGCGTTCCGAGACTGAGCTGCCGTTCTGGTAGTTCTGGTATTCGTCGTGCACGTGGCGGCGCAGGAAACCTTCGGTGTAGCCGCGCTGGGCCAGCGACTCCAGGTCGGTCATCAGGCTGCGGTCGAATTCACGGCCGGCCACCGCATCATCAATGGCGCGGCGATACACCTGGGTGGTGCGCGCGCAGTAGAAGTGGGATTTGGTCCGGCCTTCGATCTTCAGCGAATGCACGCCCATCCGGGTCAGGCGCGCCACATGCTGCACCGCGCGCAAATCCTTGGCGTTCATGATGTAGGTGCCGTGTTCGTCTTCGAAAGCGGGCATCTGCTCATCCGGACGGTTAGCTTCCTGCAGCAGGAAGACCTGGTCGGTCGGGGTGCCGATCCCCAGCGTCGGTTCGAATGCCTGGACGATATCGCCGGTGGTATTTTCCACGGCCGGCGTGGCCTGGTACTTCCAGCGGCAGGCATTGGTGCAGGTGCCCTGGTTGGCGTCGCGTTTATTCATGTAGCCCGAGAGCAGGCAGCGCCCGGAATAGGCCATGCACAGGGCACCGTGGACGAACACTTCCAGCTCCATGGCTGGCACCTGCTGGCGGATTTCGTCAATTTCCTCCAGGGAAAGCTCACGCGACAAAATGATCCGGCTGATGCCTTGCTGCTGCCAGAACTCCACGCTGGCCCAATTCACTGTGTTCGCCTGCACCGACAGGTGGATCGGCATCCACGGGTAGTTGCGGCGCACCAGCATGATCAGCCCCGGGTCGGACATGATCAGCGCATCCGGGCGCATGGCGATCACGGGCGCGAGGTCCTTGAGGAAGGTCTTCAGCTTGGCGTTGTGCGGCGCGATATTCACCACCACGTAGAAGCGCTTGCCCAGCGCGTGGGCTTCCTCGATACCCAGGGCCAGGTTGGGGTGATCGAACTCGTTGTTGCGCACGCGCAGGCTGTAGCGCGGCTGGCCGGCATAGACCGCATCGGCGCCGTAGGCGAAGGCGTAGCGCATGTTTTTCAGGCTGCCCGCGGGGGCGAGCAGTTCAGGGGCTGGCAGTGGGGAGGCAATCGCAGGGAGCATGGGCGTGGGTCGCAAAAGGGCGCGAGGGTAGTGCAGGTGGGCCGGCGGTTTATTGATCCAGGTCGTCCTTTGGCGATTTTGTATCGCTGTGTATCGCCAGCTGGGTGTGGACACAGACCTGATACCTCAGGGGCGTTCAATGGCGCTCCCCATCTCCACAAGGTCATCCCCATGCGACTTATCACGGCCGTGTTTGCCGGCCTGCTGCTGGCTTTTGCGCTGATTTCCAGCCAGGTGGCAGGTAATGAGAGCAACGAGCCCCAGGGCGCCATGCCGTCGCTGGCCGGGGCGGTCGAATGGCTCAACTCACCGCCGCTGACACCCGAGATGCTCAAGGGCAAAGTGGTGCTGGTGGATTTCTGGACCTATGACTGCGTCAACTGCCGCCGGGCGCTGCCGCACGTCAAGGCCTGGGCCCAGCGGTATGCACGGGACGGCCTGGTGGTCATTGGCGTGCACACCCCGGAATATGCCCACGAGCACATCATCACGAATGTCAGGGAGCAGGTGCGCAAGCTGGGCATCACCTACCCGGTCGCGATCGACAATAACTATGCGATCTGGCGCAATTTCGATAATCAGTATTGGCCCGCGCATTACCTGATCGATGCCCAGGGCCAGGTGCGCTACAGCCACTTCGGCGAGGGCCGGTATGACGCGCAGGAGGCCATGATCCAGGCGCTGTTGCGTGAGGCGGCGGGTCATTGAAGATTGCGGTCTATGCTGGTGGGATAAAGGATGGCACTCCCAGGTTTCGCAGTGGACTAAGCAACAGGGCCTACACAGGCCCTCTGCTTTTCTGACATGGACCGGACATGAATCAATCCAACCTGCAATTCAAAACCCTGCTGTTACTGCTGGTCCTGGTGACCATCGCCTTCATCTGGATATTGCTGCCGTTCTACGGCGCAGTGTTCTGGGCGATCATCCTCGGCATCATCTTCGCCCCGATGCAGCGCCGCCTGCAGCAGCGCTTCGGCTGGAACCGCAACCTGACGTCCCTGACCACCTTGGCGGTGTGCCTGGTGATCGCGATTTTGCCGGTGATCATCACCAGTGCCTTGCTGGTGCAAGAGGGCGCCACGCTGTACAAAAACGTCGAGAGCGGCAAGCTCGACGTGGCCGGCTATATCGAGCAGTTCAAGAACTTTTTGCCGCCGTACTTCCAGCACCTGCTCGACCGCTTCGGCATGGGCAACCTTGAAGGGCTGCGCGAGAAGATCGTCAAGAGTGCGATGCAGGGCAGCCAGTTCTTTGCGTCCCAGGCATTCAGTTTTGGCCAGGGCACGTTTGATTTCCTGGTGAGCTTTTTCATCATGCTGTACTTGCTGTTTTTCCTGCTGCGCGACGGCCCTGATCTGGTGCGCAAGGTGCGCACGGCAGTGCCGTTGGCCGAACCGCAGAAGCGCCGCCTGCAGCTCAAGTTCAATCGGGTGGTGCGCGCGACGGTCAAGGGCAACGTGTTGGTGGCCGTGACCCAGGGCGCGCTGGGTGGCCTGATCTTCTGGTTCCTGGACATTCCCAGCGCGTTGCTCTGGGCGGTGCTGATGGCGTTTTTGTCACTGCTGCCGGCAGTCGGTGCCGGGATTGTCTGGGGGCCGGTGGCCGTGTACTTCCTGCTGAGTGGTTCGATCTGGCAGGGCGTGGTGCTGGGCTTGTTTGGCGTATTTGTCATCGGCCTGGTGGACAACGTGCTGCGCCCGATCCTGGTGGGCAAGGACACGCGGATGCCGGACTACCTGATCTTGATCTCGACCCTTGGCGGCCTGTCGGTATTTGGCCTGAACGGCTTTGTGATCGGCCCGCTGGTGGCGGCGCTGTTCATGTCGACCTGGGCGCTGTTTGTCGAAAGCAAGCCGCGGGTCAAGCTGCCCTTGCCTTGAGTTTCAGGCGTGGAGCCTGAAGCTCGACGCCTGTCGCAGTTGCTGTTCGGCGGCGGACAACGAGGTGAGCGGGCCGCTGATGGCCTCGCCATCGCGTACCAGGTACCAGCAGGCGAGCAACCCCAGTTCCCGCAGAGGGGCGGGGACGGCGCTGCCGATAACGGACATGATTTGAACAGTGGGCATAAGAACCTCCAATCGCTATGGAGGTCACCTTACGGTGCCGGGAGCCGTAGGAAAAATCACCTGGCTCGATAGTCGACATCGACGTGAGGCGTCAGTCCACTACCTGATCGAGCATGTTCACCACTTCCTGTTCACTGAGCAGACCCTTGTGCACCAGGTTTTCAGCCAGCAGCGCGAGGAACTTGGCGCTGCGATGGCCCTCCAGGTGCTTGAGCTCGGTGAGGGCGCTATAGACCTTGCTGGACGTGCACAGGCCAGCGGTGCGATGTGGGTTTTGCGTGGGCATGGTCAGCCGTCCTTGTTGTTATTGAGTGGACAGGATCGATAGTGAGAGTGTGTCGTGACACAAACATGACAGCGCGAGGCCCCATCAAGCAAGTAGACATTGGCCTCAATCATGTGCGATTTCACCCACGTCATTGTCCTCAGAGCGACCTTGGCCGCATAAATTCGGACGTTGCACGCAAAAAAAAGGCCCCGCGTATAAGCGAGGCCTGTTTCAGACAGGACGATTGGCCGTTACCAGCCGCGGCCGTAATAGCCGTGGGGAGGGCCGTAGTAACCACGCGGTGGACCGTAGTAGACCGGTGCCGGGCGGTAGTAAACCTGCTGTTGCACATACACCGGCGGTGGCGGTGCGTAGTAGACGGGCGGTGGGGCGGCATACACCGGTTGAGGTTGCACATATACCGGTTGCTGCACATAGACTTCGCGGGGCTGGCTGGCAACCACGGAGCCTACGACGGCTGCGCCGACTAACGCACCCAAGACAGCCGGGCCACCCCATCCACCACCGTGGGCGGAGGCTTGGCCGGCCATAGCGAGTGCACCGATAAGCAAGGCGATCTTGGGGATTTTACGAATCATGGTCATTCCTCGGTTAGCCCCTGCGCTTGTGGTCTGCAATCAATAGACTCAAGTAATGTCGCGGGGATACTTTTAAGACAACGTATTTCTGAAAAACAGCACGGCCGCTAGGTAAAGGTTGTGTAAGGTCTGTACCGATTTGCTTACTCAAAGGAGTTTTCCATGCAGATGCACCCCAACAAGGACACCCAGCTGTGCATGTCACTGTCGGCGCGTCCCGGGAATTTTGGCCTGCGATTCCATAACCACCTGTACGAACAGCTGGGTCTGAACTTCTACTATAAAGCTTTCAGCAGCCATGATTTGCCCGGCGCGATAGGTGGTATTCGCGCGTTGGGCATACGTGGTTGCGGGGTTTCCATGCCGTTCAAGGAAGCCGCCATTGCCTTGGTGGACGAACTCGACGATTCGGTTCAAGCCATCGACTCTCTGAACACCATCGTCAACACCGACGGCCATCTCAAGGCCTACAACACTGACTACATCGCCATTGAACAACTGCTGAAAAAGCATGCGGTGCCGAAAGCATCGACCTTCGCCCTGCGCGGCAGCGGCGGTATGGCCAAGGCCGTTGCCAGTGCCTTGCGCGACGGCGGTTATGCCAATGGCGTGATCGTGGCGCGCAACGCTGCAGCCGGCCAGGCATTGGCCCGCAACCTTGGGTACGAATGGCAAGCCGACCTGGGTGACCTGCGCCCCCAGATGCTGATCAACGTGACGCCGATCGGCATGACCGGCGGGGCCGAGGCGGATGCGCTGGCGTTCGCGGCGCAAGCGGTGGATGCCGCGCAAACGCTGTTCGATGTCGTGGCGATCCCCGCCGAAACGCCGCTGATCGTGCGCGGTCGGGCACAAGGCAAGCAAGTGATCACGGGCTTGGAAGTCATCGCCATTCAGGCGTTGGAGCAGTTTGTGCTCTACACCGGCGTGCGGCCTACGCAGGAGCAGTTTGAGGCGGCCGTAGCCTTCGCCCGAAGCTGAAAGCTGGCGCCGAGCCAAGTGTGGGGTCGGGATTGCTCGCGAATGCGGAGTATCCGTTAAGCATTCATTGACCGACACACCGCCTTCGCGGGCAAGCCCGCTTCCACAGGGGATCGTGGTATGGCTCGGGTTCCCGGGTGTATGGAGATCAAATGTGGGAGCTGGCTTGCCTGCGAAAGCGGTGGGTCAGCCGCCGAATGCATCAACTGACACACCACCTTCGCGAGCAAGCCCGCTCCCACAGGGGAGTCCGGGTATGACTCGGATTCCCGGGTGTATGGAGATCAAATGTGGGAGCTGGCTTGCCTGCGAAAGCGGTGCATCAGCCACCAAATGCATCAACTGACACACCGCCTTCGCGAGCAAGCCCGCTCCCACAGGGGGATCCTGGTATGGCTCGGGTATGCGGGGGGTATGGAGATCAAATGTGGGAGCTGGCTTGCCTGAGAAAGCAGTGCGTCAGCCACCGAATGCATCACCTGACACACCGCCTTCGCGAGCAAGCCCGCTCCCACAGGGGATCGTGGTATGGCTCGGGTATACGGGTGTATGGAGATCAAATGTGGGAGCTGGCTTGCCTGCGAAAGCGGTGGATCAGCCACCAAATGCATCAACTGACACACCGCCGCCTTCGCGAGCAATCCCGGGTATTCACATTCTAGATGGGTTCAGCCCTGTTCGAGCTGGCCCAGACGCTCTTCCAGTGCTGCAATTCGTGCTTCCAGCTCTTCTATTCGCTCTGCAGAAACCCCCGTACTGCGCTCCACCGGATTCCCGCGGGCCGCGATGATCGCTTCAATATCCGCAGGATCTCCCAGTGCATGGGTATAGCGGTCTTCCCGCTGCCCTGCCTGACGTGGCACCAATACCGCCAGCCCGCGCGCAATCAGGCGTTCGAGCTGATGCACGACCTGCTCGGCATCTTCAAAGTCATGCATGCGCCCGCTGCGCGTCAGCAGTTCGTTGACCGTCTGCGGCCCGCGCAAAAACAACAGCCCGGTGAGGATCACCTGGGCGGGCACCAGTTCCAGCGCCTTGTCCACGCGATGCTCCCAGCGATCGGCGCGGCTGCCCATCACCAGGCGGGTGAAGCCCTGACCCTCGAGCACCCGCAGGCTCTGGCCGACCTGGCCCTGGCTGAGGTTCATCACCGGCTCGCGGCTGGTCTTCTGGTTGCAGGCCAGCACCAGGGCATTGAGGGTCAGGGGGTAGGTTTCCGGGTTGGTCGCCTGTTTTTCGATCAGGCAGCCCAGGACGCGGATTTCCGTGCTGTTCAGGCGCGGCTCAGGGGTGTCGGTGTCGTGCTCGGCGGTCATCGCGCTTTCCCTATGCAGTGAGCGCTCTAGCCTAATCCTGAAAAAATAAAAGACAAGCCGCGCGCGCGGCTGGCGTGTCTATAATCGCCGCTGGTTCAAACCGTGCCATTACCCATGAGACTGCCATGACTATTTCCCTGTACGCCGCTTCCGTCCCGGTCTTCAAGCAAATGCTCACCGCCCTGAGCGATGTGCTGAACAAAGCCGAAGCCCACGCCACCGCCAAGAACATCGAGCCCAACGCCTTGCTGCAGGCACGTCTGTTCCCGGACATGTTCCAGCTGGTGCGCCAGGTGCAGATCGCCGTCGACTTCGCCAAGGGCGTTTCCGCGCGCCTGGCCGAGATCGAAGTGCCTAAATACGAAGACTCCGAAGTGACCTTCGCCGACCTGCAGGCGCTGATCGCCAAGGTCCTGGCTTTTGTCGACAGCATCAAGCCCGAGCAAATCGACGGCAAGGAAGGCATCGAAATCATCACCCGTCCAGGCACGCCGAAAGAGAAGCGCTTCAGCGGCCAGTCCTACCTGCTGACCTACGGCCTGCCGCAGTTCTTCTTCCACGTCACCACCGCCTACGCCTTGCTGCGTCACAACGGTGTGGAAGTGGGCAAGCGCGACTACATGGGCGCGTTCTAAGTCGTAACGCCGCAAAGCCCGGTCGATGCCTGCAGGCGTCGCCGGGCTTTTTCATGGGCTACACCGACACACTCTGTTAAGATTCAGCATCCTTTTTTCATCCTATCTGCCAGCGAACCTTCGGGTTGTCGTTGGTGTTGCTGTTTCTGGAGTTTTTGATGCTGTTTCCCATCCTGCTGCTGTCGGCCGCCGGCTTTACCGTGCTGACCACAGAATTCGTCATCGTCGGCCTGCTGCCGTCCATCGCCCGGGACCTGAATGTCAGCGTGTCCCAGGCCGGGCTGCTGGTGACCCTGTTCGCGTTTACCGTGGCGGCATTCGGCCCGTTCCTGACCGCCTACTTCGCGCGTTTCCCACGCAAGCGCCTGTTTATCAGCATCCTGATCCTGTTCGGCGTCGCCAACACCGTGGCCGCGCTGGCGCCGAACATCTGGGTGATGGCATTGGCGCGCTTGATCCCGGCCTTGGGCCTGCCGGTGTTCTGGGCGCTGGCCAGTGAAACGGCAGTGGATATCGTCGGCCCCGAATACGCCGGGCGCGCCATCGAGAAAATCGGCTTTGGCATCGTCTGCGCCACGGTGTTCGGCATTCCGGTGGGTACGCTGATTTCGGATATGTTCGGCTGGCGCACCGCCTTTGCCATTCTTGCCGTGGTCGCGCTGGCCAAGGCCGTGCTGCTGTTCATCTACCTGCCGGTGACGCAGCCGAAGAACGACCAGGTGACGTTGCGCTCGCAGTTCAAGATCCTGCGCAACCCGCTGATGCAGGGCCACATCCTGCTGTCGATCCTGGTGTTCAGTGGCATGTTCACCGCCTACACCTACCTGGCCGACATCCTTGAGCGCCTGGCCGGCTTCGAAGGCACCCTGGTGGGTTGGTGCCTGATGGGCTTTGGCGCGGTCGGGTTGCTCGGCAACTCACTGGGCGGGCGTGCGGTGGATCGGCACCCGCTGATTGCCTCCATGGTGTTCTGCGGCTTCATGATCGCGGGCATGGTTGCGCTGGTGCCGGCGATTCATTCCACCGTTGGCCTGGCCGCGGCGATGGCCGTGTGGGGTGTGACCCAGGCGGCGATGTTCCTGGTCAGCCATGTGCGGCTGATGAAGGCCGCGCCCCATGCGCCGGCGTTTGCGGCGTCGCTGAATATCGCCGGGGCCAATCTCGGGATCGGCCTGGGGGCGATGGTCGGCGGGCACGTGATCGACACCCTCGGCCTGGGCAGCCTGGGTTTCGCGGCTTCCGGCTTTATCCTGGTGTCGATCCTGCTGGCGTTGTGGCTGATGACCGCCAAGCCGGCAGCGACCTGCAGCTGACTCAGGTGGGCGCGGGCAGGGCGGTAAACAGCTCGCGCCGTGCCCCTTCGGTGATTGCCACGATGCCGGGGTGCTTGACCTTGCGCTCCACCGAGATCGCATAGAACGACTCGGTGACCGCGTCGGTCTGGCCCATCAACACCACGCCGTACTGGCGCACCACCTCATCGGCGATCACGCTGGGCGCGATGAAGATCCCGCTGCCGGATTGGCCAAAGGCCTGCATCAAGGCGCTGTCATCGAACTCGCCGATGATCTTTGGCTGAATCTGCTGTTCGGCAAACCAGCGTTGCAAACGGCTGCGCACCACGGTTTCCGCACCCGGAATCAACAGCGGCGCACCGTGCAGGCACTGTGGGAAATCTCCCGCATACCGGTCAGCCAACGCCCGGGTGGCGAAAAAGCTGATGCCACATTCCCCCAGTCTCTGGCTGTAGCCTTTAATGTCCAGGTGCGTAGGCATAGGGCTGTCGGAGATCACCAAGTCCAAGCGCTGGATCGCCAGATCGGCCAATAACCGTTCGAGTTTGTCTTCACGGCAGGTGATGCGGATCGGCTCGCTCAATTCCATGGTCGGCGCAATCAAGCGATAGACGATGGACTTGGGCACCACATCCGCCACCCCGACCCGGAACAGGATCTGCTGCTCATTCGGTTGCGCACGCAGCATCGTCTCCAATTCATTGCCGGTCTGGAACATCTGCTCGGCATAGGGCAGGGCGCGGCGCCCGGCTTCGGTCAGCTCCAGCTGGCGGCCGACCCGCTGAAACAGCGCGATGCCGAAGGTCTGTTCGAGCAGGCTGATCTGCCCGCTGATGGTCTGGGGTGTGAGGTTCAGTTGCTCGCAAGCGCGCACGATGCTGCCGGTCTTGGCCACGACCCAGAAATAATGCAATTGACGATAATTGAGCATGCTGTGCGTCACTTCGTAAAAATCGAAGTATACGGGAGAAAAATACGAATTTTCCTGAACTGTTCGCCTGCATAGAATGCCTCGCTATCGAGGGGCCAGTATTTGGACCCAATGGTTCTAACGAGGAATACATCATGAAACTCAATTCCCTGGGCGCGGCGGCGGTGCTTGCGCTTTCATTGGTGATGATCAGTGGTTGCGATCAAGTCGAAAAAAGCGCGCAGCAAGTGATCGGCAAAGCCACCGAGTCGGCCAAGCAGGCCATCGATGACACGCACAAGGCCGCCGAGCAGGCATTGAGTGAAGCAACCCAAGGCTTGATCAGTCCTGAAAAGCAGGAAGACGAGCAAGAAGAATCGAACAGTAACAAAGAAGCCTAATTTCCCAGCACAACGTCAGGACTGACCTATGGACTACCTTTTACAACTGGCCGCCAGCCCCACCGCCTGGGTCGCCCTGGCGACCTTGATCGTGATGGAAATCGTGCTGGGTATCGATAACCTGATCTTCATCTCGATCCTCACCAACAAATTGCCGGAAAAGCATCGTGCCAAGGCGCGTCGCATCGGCATCAGCATGGCGTTGGTGTTGCGCCTGGGCCTGTTGAGTACCATCGCGTTTATCGTGCAGTTGACCACGCCGGTGTTCGAAGTCCTCGGCCAGGCATTTTCGTGGAAGGACATGATCCTGATCGCCGGTGGTCTGTTCCTGGTGTGGAAGGCCACTACCGAGATCCACCACAGCATGGACCCTGAGCCGGAAGAAAAGGAGACCACCGGTAATGTCGTGTCCATCGGTTTTGCCGCGGCGATCGGCCAGATCCTGATGCTCGACCTGGTGTTCTCCATCGACAGCATCATTACGGCCGTGGGCATGACCGAGCACCTGCCGATCATGATCATTGCCGTGGTGACCTCGGTGATCGTGATGCTGGTGGCGGCCGAGCCGCTGGCCAAGTTCATCAACGACAACCCGACCGTGGTGATGCTGGCCCTGGGCTTCCTGATCATGATCGGCATGACCCTGATCGCCGAAGGCTTCGGTGCCCATGTGCCTAAAGGCTACGTGTATGCAGCCATGGCGTTCTCGGCCGTGATCGAGTGCCTGAACATCGCCCGACGCAACCGCCACAAGCGTTTGCTCGCTGCCCGCCAGTAATCGCTGAAACAAACCGGCCGGCTGTGCTCACCAGAGCCCAGCCGGCCTTTTGCTGTCTGCTAGAATCCGCCCACTTGATAGATTGAGGTCCACCATGAACGAGCCGATTCGCCTTACCCAGTACAGCCACGGCGCCGGGTGTGGCTGCAAGATTTCGCCGCAGGTGCTGGAAGTGATCCTCGCCGGGAGCGGTGCGCAGAACCTCGACCCCAACCTGTGGGTGGGCAACGCCTCCCGCGACGACGCGGCGGTGTATGCCATCGACGACGAGCGCGGCGTAGTGTCCACCACCGACTTTTTCATGCCGATTGTCGATGACCCCTTCGACTTCGGCCGGATCGCCGCGACCAACGCGATCAGCGACATCTACGCCATGGGCGGCGATCCGTTGATGGCTATCGCGATTCTTGGCTGGCCAGTGAATGTGCTGGCGCCGGAGATCGCCCGCGAAGTGATCCGTGGCGGTCGCTCGGTGTGCGACGAAGCCGGGATTCCGCTGGCGGGTGGACACTCCATCGACGCACCTGAGCCGATCTTCGGCCTGGCCGTGACCGGCCTCGTGCAAAAACGCCACATGAAACGCAATGACACCGCCACCGTCGGCTGCCGCCTGTACCTGACCAAGCCGCTGGGCATCGGCATCCTCACCACTGCCGAAAAGAAGGGCAAGTTGCGCGACGCGGATATCGGCCTGGCCCGTGACTGGATGTGCACGCTGAACAAGCCGGGCAGCCGCTTCGGCAAGTTGGCGGGAGTGACCGCCATGACCGATGTCACCGGTTTCGGCCTGTTGGGCCACTTGGTGGAAATGGCTGACGGCAGCGGCGTAACGGCGCGCATCGAATACGCCAAAGTCCCCCGCCTGCCGGGGATCGAGGACTACCTGGACCAGGGCTGCATGCCCGGCGGCACCTTGCGTAACTTCGACAGCTACTCAAGCAAGATCGGACGCTTGCAGGAGTTGCACAAGCGCGTGCTGTGCGACCCGCAGACCAGCGGCGGCCTGCTGATCGCGGTAACCCCGGAAGGTGACGCGCAATTCCACACCGTGGCCGCCGAACTGGGCCTGAGCCTTGAGCCGATCGGTACACTGGTTGAGCGACAGACCCACGCGGTAGAGGTGTTTTGATGGCGACTGACATCACCGACTACCGCGACATCTTCCTCAACGACCGGCCGATGATGGACACCCGCGCACCGGTTGAATTCGTCAAGGGTGCCTTTCCCGGCGTGATCAACCTGCCGCTGATGACCGATGACGAGCGCCAGCGCGTCGGCACCTGCTACAAGCAGCAGGGCCAGCAAGCCGCCATCGTGCTGGGGCATGAGCTGGTATCGGGCGCGATCAAGGCCGAGCGCATCGAGCACTGGGCGCGGTTTGCCCAGGCCAATCCTGACGGCTACCTGTATTGCTTTCGTGGCGGGCTGCGCTCGCAGATCGTGCAGCAATGGCTGAAAACCGACGCTGGCATCGATTACCCGCGCGTCGGCGGTGGCTACAAGGCCATGCGCACCTTTCTGCTGGAGACCCTTGACCAGGCGGCGGCCCAGTGTGATTTCGTGTTGCTCGGCGGCATGACCGGCACCGGCAAGACCGAAGTCCTCGGCCAATTACGCAATGCACTGGACCTGGAAGGCCACGCCAACCACCGGGGCTCGAGCTTCGGCAAGCGGGCCACGGCGCAACCGTCCAACATTGACTTCGAAAACCGCCTGGCAGTCGACCTGCTGAAAAAACGTGCGGCGGGCATCGAGCAATTTGTCGTCGAGGACGAAAGCCGCATGATCGGCAGTTGCGCGCTGCCATTACCGTTGCACAAGGGCATGCAGACCTTTGCGATGGTGTGGCTGGAGGACAGCGTCGAAGGCCGCGTCGAGCGGATCCTGCGCGATTATGTCGTCGATCTGTGCGCGGAATTTATCGCGGTGTTTGGCGAGCAGGGCCAGGCATTGTTTGCCGAGCGCCTGACGCAGAGCCTGGCCAATATCCACAAGCGCCTGGGTGGTGAGCGTTCCCAGCGTTTGCAGGTGATCATGCAAGAGGCGCTGGCGGAACAGGCGCGCAGTGGCGCCGTGGAGTTGCACAGGGTGTGGATCGAGTGTTTGCTGCGCGAGTATTACGACCCGATGTACGCCTTCCAGCGCGAAAGCAAAGGCGCGCGGATCGAGTTTGCGGGGGAGCAGGGCGCGGTGCTGGAGTATCTGCGCGAACGGGTTGCCAGACGCGCATAAAGGGCGGGCGAGAAGCCTCTTAGCCAGCAAGCCTGCACCCGCATTTGACCGGGTTCCTCCAGGGTAACCGCCGTCGAATGTAGGCGCGGGCTTGCTCGCGTTTCATTCAGACGCTAAAGAATCACCGCTCCAATCAAGCCGCATACCACCCCCACGAGCATGGTCAGCCCGGCCACCGTCACCAGCACTCGCGCGTCGAAATCCTTGCGCAGCATCAACAGCGACGGCAGGCTCACGCTCGGCAAGGTCATCAGCAGGGCCACGGCCGGGCCGGTGCCCATGCCCAGGGTCATCATGGTTTGGACGATGGGAATCTCGGCAGCGGTGGGAATTACGAACAGCGTGCCGACAATCGCCAGCGGCACCAGCCACACCAGGCTGTTGGCCATGGCGCCGTCCACATGCGGGAACAGCCACACTCGCGCCGCGCCCAGCACCAGCACCGCGAGGATATACACCGGGATGGTGCTCCAGAACAGCTGCCACAGGGTGCGCAGCCAGCGCCCGAGGAAAGGCTGCGCATCCGCCTGGCTGACGTCGGCGACTGCCTCCAGTGCCGCTTCCGGCACCTGGTCCGGCCGTGCAATGCGCTGCGCCACCAGCGACACACCGACCACCAGCACAATGCCCGCCACCAGCCGCAAGGCGG
Organism: Pseudomonas sp. GW821-FHT05D12; assembly: GCF_059419825.1. Classification (NCBI taxonomy): domain Bacteria; kingdom Pseudomonadati; phylum Pseudomonadota; class Gammaproteobacteria; order Pseudomonadales; family Pseudomonadaceae; genus Pseudomonas; species Pseudomonas sp. GW821-FHT05D12. The sequence goes on from NZ_JBWKSN010000004.1 coordinate 97,815, forward strand.
TAAAGCCCCAGCCGAGTACAAAGCCCATGAATACCAGCGTCGCCGGGTTGAGTACCGGGTTGGCGATCCAGAACGCCAGCGCCGCGCCCACCGACACCTGCTGGCGGCGCATGCCCGCCGCGACCGGTGCCGCGCAGCAACTGCACATCATCCCCGGCAAGGCGAACAGCCCGCCGCGCAGGGTCGATCCCAGCCCGGCGCGGCCAAACAGGCGCAGCAACCAGTCGCGGGGGATCAGCACCTGCAGCAGCGAGCCGAGGATCACCGCCAATACGGCGGCTTTCCAGATTGCCAGGAAATACACTTGGGCATACGCCAGCGCTGCCGCCAGCGGCGAGCTTTGCTGGTCATTGAGGATCGAGGCGCCGATGTTGTGGTTATCCGCGGCCACAAACGCCTTGAGGTAGTAGGGCGACCACTTCACGTAGTAGAGGCCGACACAGGCGACCAGCAGGAACAGCGCTGGTTTCCACCAGAAAGACCAACCCCGGGAGGGCTGGGGGGAGGTGAGATTGGGCATGGGGATGATCCGCAGATGAGTCAATAGCGGCGCATCATACGCCCTCAGCTATCGGCGCTCACCTGCGTGGGGAGCGGGCAGGTCTCTTCGCCGTTGTCCAGGCCCTGTTTATAGTTGCGGCTCAGCAGTGAGGCCTTGCCGTTGTGCCAGGTCAATGTCAGCACGTACAGCGAGTCGTAGTCGCTGCCCGACCAGTCGTCGGTGATGGTGTGTTTCTCGCCCGAGGCCTCGCTGGCCACTTTGTTGATCAACTCCGGCAGGTAGCCGTGGGACCAGGCGGTATAGATGATCGAGTTGTGGTACTTGTCCTCGACCAGCTCATCGGCAAGGGCGCTGGTGTCATTCGCCGAAAACTTGATGTTGACCGGCAGGCCCAGCTTGATGGCGCTGGGGCTGATGGTCATCAGCGGCCGAATGTAGCTGTAGGAGTTGTCCAGCTCGCCTTCCTCGACATTGCGCGTCGGGTTGGCCGCGAACACGAAATTGGCCTTGCCGAATTTTTCCGGCAATACCGTGGCCAGGTTCATCGCCCGGTTGAGGCCCTGGCAATTGAGTTGCCCGAGGCCACCGGCGGGTTTCTCTCCGTGGCGCAGGAATACCAGGGTTTGCACGCCGTCGACCTGTTCGGCGCTGCTGATGCGCGATTCCAGGGTCAGGCCGATGGCGCCGCCTACCAGCAGCAGCGGCAACATGATGTAGGAGTAGCGTTTGAGGCGCAGCGCAAGGCACAGAGGCTTGATGGTCATGAGTGTCGAGTCTTCGGTGCTTCGGATTAAGGCGGACAAGCCCGGCCCCAGTGACGCATCCGGCGTCCTGCGGTGTTCCTTGTCGATAAAGCGAGGTGCCTCCATTCACCGTAAGAGCGCACTTAAGAGTGTGCCTGGGCCTATTGGTTCGCCCATGCGGGATATTAGCCAGCGGATGTTGCGCATTGATGACCCATGCAGGACAGGTGACAGCTGGCTATCATGGAGGCTTTGCGCACAGGGACTTCCCGATGAACTCAATCGCCGCCTTCCCGATCAACAGTAAATGGCCTGCACAGCATCCGGACCGCCTGCAACTGTACTCGCTGCCCACGCCCAACGGGGTAAAAGTCTCGATCATGCTCGAAGAGCTGGGGCTGCCTTATGAGGCACACAAAGTCAGCTTCGAGACCCAGGACCAACTGTCGGCGGAATTTCTCTCGCTGAACCCCAACAACAAGATCCCCGCGATCATTGACCCGAACGGTCCCAGCGGGCAGCCGCTGGCCCTGTTCGAGTCCGGCGCGATCCTGATTTACCTGGCGGAAAAAACCAGCCAGTTGCTGTCTGAAGACCCGGCGACACGTTACGAAACCATTCAGTGGCTGATGTTTCAGATGGCCGGTATCGGCCCGATGTTCGGCCAGGTGGGCTTTTTCAACAAGTTCGCCGGCAAGGCCTACGAAGACAAGCGTCCCCGTGATCGCTATGCCGCCGAATCCCGGCGTTTGCTCGATGTCCTGGAAAAGCGCCTGTTGGGCCGCACGTGGATCATGGGCGATGAGTACAGCATTGCCGACATCGCAACCTTTCCGTGGATCCGCAACCTGATCGGCTTCTACGAATCCGGCGACCTGGTGGGCATTGCCGACTTCCCTAACGTACTGCGCGCGCTGGACGGCTTTGTTGCCCGGCCGGCGGTCATCCGTGGCCTGAACATACCGAGCTGACCCATGCAGACTTTCGATTTCAAGCAGCTGGATGTGTTCAGCAACGTCGCGCTCAAGGGCAACCCGCTGGCCGTGGTGCTCGGCGCCGACAGCCTCAGCGATGCGCAAATGGCGGATTTCGCCCGTTGGACCAATCTCAGTGAAACCACGTTTTTGCTGACGCCCCGCGATCCACGGGCGGACTACCGGATGCGCATTTTCACCACCTTGCAGGAACTGCCTTTCGCCGGCCATCCGACCCTGGGCAGTTGCCATGCATGGCTGCAGGCCGGGGGCGTGCCCCACGGCGAGGAGATCATCCAGGAATGCGAGATCGGCCTGGTACGCATCCGGCGCCAGGGCGATGAGCTGGCGTTCATCGCGCCGCCGCTGTTGCGTTCAGGTCCAGTCGACGCGCCGTTGCTGGAGCGTGTGCGCCTGGGGTTGGGCCTGGCACCGGGGGCCATCGTGCGCAGCCAGTGGGTCGATAACGGCGCGGGGTGGCTCGCGGTGATGTTGGCTGACCGCCAGCAAGTCCTGGCAGTGCAGCCGGACTTTTCGCAACTGCTGGGGCTGGCCGTGGGTGTGATCGCTCCCTGCAACCCCGCGCATGATGACGTCGACGCGCAGTTTGAGGTGCGTGCCTTTGTCGCAGGCGACGGCGCCCAGGAAGATCCGGCCACCGGCAGCCTGAATGCCGGCGTTGCCCAATGGCTGCTCGGCGAGGCGTTGGCGCCTGAGCGGTATGTGGTCAGCCAGGGCACGGCCATTGGGCGTGCGGGGCGCATTCACGTCGAGCGCCAGGGCGATGAAATCTGGATCGGTGGCGCCGTCGCGGTGTGCATCGCGGGGCGTCTACAGCTCTAGATCAATAAATTATTACGCCCCACGCAATACACTGTTGGGCCCTGGGCATTTGTGTTGCCGGGGCCTGCGGGCATAAGCTTTCGCCCCATTGTTTTCTGCCTCTACTGTTTTACACCCAGCCAGGACCGCCATGACCAGCCAGTTCCCCCAAGCCCGCCCACGCCGCCTGCGCCGCTCCCCGGAGCTGCGTGGCTTGTTCCAGGAAACCGAGTTCACCCTCAACGACCTGGTGTTGCCGATTTTCGTCGAAGAAGAAATCGACGACTTCGTGCCGATCACCAGCATGCCGGGTGTACAGCGTATCCCTGAGAAGAAACTGGCCAGCGAGATCGAGCGTTACGCCCGTGCCGGCATCAAGTCGGTGATGACCTTTGGCGTGTCCCACCACCTCGACGCCAGCGGCAGCGACACCTGGAAAGAACGCGGCCTGGTCTCGCGCATGTCCTCGATCATCAAGGACGCCGTGCCGGAAATGGTGGTGATGTCCGACACCTGCTTCTGCGAATACACCGACCACGGCCACTGCGGCGTGATGCACGGCGCGCATGTCGACAACGACGCGACCCTGGTCAACCTCGGCAAACAAGCCGTGGCGGCCGCCCGCGCGGGCGCTGATGTGATCGCCCCGTCGGCAGCGATGGACGGCCAGGTCCAGGCCATCCGCCGCGCCTTGGACGACGCCGGCTTCACGCATATCCCGATCATGGCCTACTCGACCAAATTCGCCTCGGCCCTCTACGGGCCCTTCCGCGAAGCCGGCGGCAGCGCGCTCAAAGGCGACCGCAAAAGCTACCAGATGAACCCGATGAACCGCCGCGAAGCCGTGCGCGAATCACTGCTGGATGAACAGGAAGGCGCAGACGCCCTGATGGTCAAGCCGGCTGGAGCCTACCTCGACATCATCCGCGACATCCGCGAGGCGTCGCGCCTGCCGGTGGCGGCCTATCAAGTGAGCGGCGAGTACGCGATGATCAAGTTCGGCGCCCAGGCGGGCGCGATCGATGAGGATCGGGTCGTACGTGAGACGTTGGGGTCGATCAAGCGTGCGGGGGCGGACTTGATCTTCACCTACTTCGCGATGGATTTGGCGTTGGCCGGTATCTGAAGAAACCGCACAGCCCTGTGGTGAGGGAGCTTTCTTTCCACAGGGTGGATGACTGGTGAGTGGTCATCTGGTCGAACTGTTTGTTTTTTCATAGGCGCCGATAATTCAGTTCAATCGGCGTCTATAGACACTATCCATGCTTCGTAAAATCGGCGCTGTTCCTCTGGGTCGTTGGTGAGATTCTGGTCTTCATAGTCAAATATGTGGACCAAATTTTCTCGGGTTGCGCGTTTTCCTAGCGTCAACTCATAGGCAACCAGCCCTCCGCTCATCTGCGAGGCCATGCTTGAGGGGGTGACGTTTATCTTGGCACCTTTGCAAAGAAATTGTATTGAAGGGAAGTCGGCCCTGACTTTTGCCAGGCACCTATACATGTCTTCGGCGCTATAAATTTTTTTGAAGTTGTCCGCTTCGGAAAACATCAATTTTATTTCAGTGGCGTCATACTTGAAGGTGACGTCTTTTTCTATGTTGTTAATTATTGCTTTGATTTTTTTTGTTTTCACTTTGTTTTCCTGTTCGGGTTTGGAATTGAATAGCCCGTATAGCTGCCGTCAGGGTTTACAGGTGTCATTCCTAAAACATCCTCTGGGTCTATTTTCTCATGGATGGCAAACTCCTTTTCATTTGCGAAAGGTGTCCTTTTACCAAGTTCTAAATTGACGTCATGCCCTGCGATACTTTTTATGACATACAAGTAACCTTCTCGCGTTCCGTAACCCGTTGCAAAGTCTATAGCAGTCATCCTGGAGGGCGAAGTACTTATAAAATTACTTAGCGGATCGTTGCTGTTCACGGCGTGGAGATAAAGGTCGTTGCTATTCCCTTTGCTCTTGAAGCCTTGCTTGAAAACTTTCTCTGGTGGATTTCTGTCTCCACGAAACAAATAGTCCTCTTCATCAGTTGAGTTTGGTGGTTCAGGTTCATCTTTGTGAACTTTTGCTTTTGCCGAAGGCTCGTCCGCTATGGATTCGGGTTTGCACCCGTCGCCACCTGGGCACGTATTCAAACCTAGTGGATCCACCCACCCTGTAGGGTTGGGTACGTACTGATAGCTGTTAAGTCCACCGGCCAGCTTCACCGGGTCCGGCGTCAGGTAGCGGCCAACATCCGGATTGTAGTAGCGATGGCGGTTGTAGTGCAGCCCGCTTTCCTGGTCAAAGTACTGACCTTGGAAACGCAGTGGGTTGTCGACTTTTCCGACGTCTAGGCGGCTGATTTCTCCGTAGGCGCGGTAATGCGCGGACCAGACGATTTCGCCATCCGGGGCGGTGAGTTCCTGTGGGGTGCCCAGGTGGTCGAGTTGGTAGTGGTAGGGCTTGGTGGCTTTTGGGCCGAAGCCCTCGAGCAACGCCAGCGGCCGAAAGCTGTCGGGTTCGTAGAGATAGCTGCGATGACGATCCGCGTGATGCTCGGCAATCAGCTTGTCGCCTTGCCAGAAAAACTCCGTGGTTATTTCATCAACGGTTTTGCTGATCCGCCGCCCAAACGGGTCGTAGCGGTAGCTCGCGGTTTGGCCGTTGGGTTGGGTGATTCCGATGAGGCGGTGCTGGCAGTCGTAGCGATATTCGGTGATGAGCGCGTGCCCACGGCCACGTCGTTCGCGAATCAGGTTGCCGAAGGCGTCGTAGTCGTAATGGCGGTCGCCCTGGATCATCAACCGGTTGCCGGCGACGATGTCCGGACCGGGGCGGTCTTGCATCAGCAGGTTGCCGGCCGGATCGTGGCCGAAGCGTTCTTGCACGTCCTGCGAGTGGTCAGCGCGGGTCAGGCGGGCGAGGGGGTCGTAGTGGTAGTGGTGTTCGCCTTTGTGGGTGTCGAGCAGGCGGGTGAGGTTGCCGGATTTGTCGTAGTCGTATTGGCGTTGGTAAAGGGTGTGCTGCTGTTGACTGACGGCATGGGCGTGCAGGCGCTGCTGGTCGTCGTAGTGGTAGTGACTGATCAACTGGCCTTGTTGGCGTTGGTGTTCCTGGCCGGCTTTGAATAGGTGAGCAGTAAGGACTTCACCATTCAGTTCGACGGTGGACAGGTGGCCGCCTTTGGCGTGATTGAACACCACGCGATTGTTATCGGGCAGACGCAAGTGTTGCAGCTGCCCACAGGCATCGTAGCCGTAGCGCAAGGTGCCCCAGCCCTGGTGTTCGGCGGTGAGACGGTTTTGTGGGTCGTATTCGTAGGCAAGTGCCCAGTGGCCATCGTCGACGCTAAGGAGGTTGCCTTGGCGGTCGTAGGCATAATCGACAGCGTTGCCGTCGGGCAGGGTTTTTCTTGCGAGACGGCCAGCGTGATCTCGCTCATAACGGGTAACCAGCTGACTGCCATCGTCGCCGTGCTCGGTTTTTTCCTGCAGTTTGCCGTTGAGGTCGTAGGCATAAGCCGTCCGTTGGCCGTCGAAGCCGACTTCCTGCTGGATCAGGCCATTGAGGTGATAGTCGAGTGTGTAGGTCTCGCCGACCTCGTTTTCGATCTCGGTCAGCAACAGCCGCACGTTGTCGTAACGGTATATGACCTGGCTGCCATCGGCATTGATGCGCCGGCTGATCAGGTGCAAACCGTCGGCGTATTCGTAGCGGGTGACATGCCCCAGCTCATCTCGCTCGGAGGTGATCTTTCCGTAGGGGTTGTAGCTGTATTCCCGTGCCGCACCAGCTGGCAACACGACACGAGTTAGCCGCCCGACGCTGTCCCACTGATACTCGGTCAGCGCCCCATGCTCATCCTCACGCGCCACCTGCCGCCCGAGATCGTCATAGCGGTAGCGCTTGACGCCGCCATTTGGCAGTTGTTCTTCCAGCAACTGACCACGCTCATTCCACACCAGCCGATGGCAGCTGTTGTCGGGAAACCAGACCCCGGTCAGTTGTCCCTGCTTGTCGTAGCTGTAGTCCGTTACGTTGCCGTCGGGATCAGTCTTACGAACGATATCTCCCTGATCATTACGCTCATATTTCCAGGCAGCCTCACCACGCCTTACAACCCGTACGAGCCCATTATCATGCTCGTAGGACGTCGGCTCATCGTCCCCCGGAAACACCGCCACCAAGCGTCCGGCTTCGTCGTACTGATACGCCGTCACCGCGCCCAGCGGATCCTGCTCGACCGTCAACCGGCCTTTGTCGTCGTAGGATCTGAAATGCTCGGCACCATCTGGATCAATGCGCTGCACCAGCCGCGCCCGCTGGTCATGCACGTAGACTTCCTGGCTGCCATCAGCGTTAAACACCGTGACCTGCCCGTGGTCATCCCAGGCATAACGCGTATCCATCTGCGAAAAGCTCGCCCAGTGGCGGACACAGCGCGCGGCCTTGCCAGCCCGTTCCCACGCCCAGAAAAAACTCGCGCCACCGGCCAACTGCCGCTCAAGAATGACGTGCTGATCGTCGTACCGATAAACCTCGCGTTCGCCGACGGCATTGGTCGCCGAGACCAGTCGGCCAGCGTCGTCGTAGGCGTAGGAAACAACGTTGTGTTCGGTAATCCACTCGAAGGGACCATGGCCCTTGGCGCGCTGGATCTGGTAGTCCACCGCCACGATGCGACCCAACTCATAACGCAGGAACAGCGAACGCCCGACACCGTTATCCAGCCGCTCAATGCGCCCCAAAAGATCCCGGGCAATGCGCAGGCGGTTGTCATACGCATCGCTGATCGCGGTCAGCACACCGTCGCGAAAGTGGTAGAAGCGCGACGCCTGGGCCAACACCAGCTCATCGGGCAACGTCCCCAGGTAAATCGCTGCTTCAGCCAGGCTATTGGTGATTGCTGGGCGAGAAACAGATGGCAAGGGCAGGGTGGTCGAGCGGTTTTCATGATCGGTCCACACCACCGAATCACCGGAAACACTCAGCCGATGCGCCAGCGAATGACTCCAGCCAAACCCCAACCCGCCATCCATTTCCACCGCACTGGTGCGGTACAAGCGGCGCCACTCAAACGGCAAGATTCCATCCAATGAGCCATCGGTGAGAGTGAGCAATTCCTCTCCGGTCACCATCGACACCGGGCAGCCGTTAGTGGCGGTCTTATCCGCAGGCGCCGCCGAGTCCCCGTTTGGGTTCTTGCCAGCGGCAGGCACATCGTCGACATGCTCCTGCCGAATCAATGCGGTCCGCTGCGTCTTGCCGCGAACCGCCGGCACCGGGTTGGAAACCAGCTGATCCCCAGCCTTCAACGGTACATTCGGAATCACCTTGATCGGCGTCGCTGCGCTCCTCAGCAACAACGGTTTGGCCGCCTCGACATGGCCCTGCACACGAGATTTCCCAAATTGCCTGGCCACCTGTTTCAACCACTGGCGCGCACGACGAGACTTGATGCCGTCCAGGACCTTGGCGCTCATGCCGATCGCCACGCCCATCGCACCGGTGGCGAGGGCCAGCAGCAGGTTGATCAGCACTTCGGCGCTGATTTCCCCGAGCAATTCGTTCATGTACGGCGGCGGCATCATCCGCATCCAACTGACCAATACCGACAAGTAAATGAACAGCAGCGGCTCATCGCTGAGTACCAAAATGCCTTTTGCGAGGATTTCGGCGCTGACGTTCAGGAGCTTTTCGAGTTCGGCGCGGGACAGGTAATGCAGCAGCTTCTCGGCATTCGCAAGCGGGTCCATGAGCCACTGAAGCAGCTGCTTGAGGGAATCCCAGAGTTCATACAGCGCATTGCCAAATCCCCGGGCGTAGGCTCGGTGCAGCATCAGGTAGCGCTTGAGGAAATTGGCCTCGGAGTAGTTCGCCCACAGCGGTGCAAACGTGGCGTCCCACTCGCTGCGCAGCCAGCCCTCCAGTGGCCCGATGACCGACTGATAGGAGGCATACAGCGCCTTGAAATGCTCTTGGGAGACGTTGGGGTAGAAGCTGATGCGGTACCGCTGGTTACGATCGCACTCGGTAACTTCCAGAATACCGCTGGGCCCGATGGTTTTATGGATGGGCGCCCCCAGCGGGCCGCCGTCTGGGTCGATACGCTGCAACATCACGGGCGTATTGCCGATGGGCACGAACCTCGAACTCTGGAACATGTGCACCAGCGTCAATGTGCCGTTGGCCTGGCACGCGGCGACGGTACTGCTGGGAAGGATCGAGCGGTTGATCGGCGCGACAAGCGCCACCTCACGGCCGACCTTGAATACCTGCTCGACATCCAGCGCCGAAGAGCTGAGGAAGCTTTGCGCCAAGGTTTCGTAGGAATTGAGGCAGCGCCTGAAGTCGCTGAGCACGGCTTCGACGTCACGCGTCTTGGCATCCATGGCCGTCAGCAGCAGGAGGCCGATGGTTTGGCTGGTGGCGTTGATCAAGGCGCACCCACCAAAACGGCGGGGCTATCGAAAAAAAACATCTGCAATCCCTCGCACTGTGTGATCAGGCGAGGGACTTTGCAGCGGTTTTTAAGTGATATCTGTAGTGCTTATCCGGCATTGAGGTGGGGCGTTTCGCCAAACATTGTCTGCTTGCGCCCAAGCGCCCAGTGGCTGGCTGGGCGCCCCCACGATCCAGGCAGTGTTCAGCGTTGCGCGAACGCCAAATTCAACCCCAACCCTGCAAAGGCTGCTGCAAAACTGCGGCGCAGCCAATTCTGTACGCGTGGCGATTCGATGACTGCGCGGCGAAATCCATTGGCCAGCAGGCCGTAGAGCACAAACACCGCAAACGTCATCGCCATGAATACGCTGCTCAGCACCAGCATTTGCAAGGCCGGAGCGGTGCTGCCGGGGGTGACGAACTGTGGCAGGAAGGCCAGGAAGAAAATCGTCAGTTTGGGGTTGAGAATGTTCAGCAGGAAACCGCGAATGATCAGGCTGCGCAGGGTGGCAACGATGGGCGTGTCATTCATGGCGAAGGCCGAGCGGTCACGCCAGGTGGCGTAGGCCAGATACAGCAGGTAGGCCACGCCGGCGTATTTGAGTACTTCGAACGCCAGTGCGCTGGTGTGCAGCAGCGCGGAAAGCCCGAGTATGGAAGCCAGCAAGTGCGGGAGGATTCCCGCCGTGCAGCCCAGCGCAGCGAAGATGCTGGCGCGTTTGCCGGCGGTGAGGCCGGTGGAGACGGTAAAGATCACGCCGGTGCCGGGAATCAGCACGACGATCAGGCAGGTGACGAGGAAATTCAAGCTCAGCATGGCATTCAAACTCCTTGTACGAATGGTCGATGACAGATCCTGTCACGTTTGTCTTTTGCTGGCGAGTGCAGCAGGGCGGCGAACGCCGGATAGACTTACCTGTCGATATCAGCGCTAGCTGGCCCATTGTCGTTCAAGGAAGTCCCATGTCCGCATCCCGACTGATCCTGTGCCTCACCACGCTCCTGGTGCTGGCCGGTTGCTCTACAACGCGCTCCCCGCAGCAGCCGCAGCGCAGCGAGACCGAGGTGAAGGCGCAGATCGTGCGTCTGCTGCCGGCAACCGTGAAGGACCGCAACGGCTGGGCCCAAGATATCTACACGGCTTTTGATACCCAGAAGATCTACCCCAGCACGGAAAATATTTGCGCCGTGCTGGCGGTGACCGAGCAGGAGTCCACTTATCAGGTCGACCCGCCGGTGCCGAACATGGGCAAGATCGCCCAGGATGAAATCCTGCGCCGTGCCGGCAAGGTGCATGTGCCGGCCTTTGTGGTGCGCAGCGCCTTGCAACTGACTTCGCCCACCGGCAAGACCTACGCAGAACGCCTGAGTGGCGCGCGCACCGAGAAAGACCTCAGCGGCATCTTCGATGATTTCATCAGCGTGGTGCCCCTGGGCAACACGCTGTTTGGTGGTTTCAATCCAGTGCACACCGCAGGCCCCATGCAGGTGAGCATCGATTTTGCGCAGAAACAGGCGCGAGGTTATCCCTACACGGTGGATGGCACGATTCGTCGCGAAGTGTTCACCCGGCGCGGCGGCATGTACTTCGGCATCGCCCATTTGCTCGGTTATCCGGTGAATTACGATCAGCCGCTGTACCGTTTTGCCGACTTCAATGCCGGCTGGTACGCCAGTCGCAAAGCCGCGTTTCAAGCGGCGGTCAGCCGTGTCACCGGCACCGAATTGACCTTGGATGGGGATTTGATTCGTTACGGCTCGTTGCTACCCGGCAGCACCGAGCTGGCGGTGCGCTCTCTCGGCGCGAAGCTGGATATGCGCAACCCCAGCATCCGCAGCCAACTTGAGCAAGGCGAGCAGTTGGATTTTGAAGACACCACCCTTTACAAGCGCGTGTTTGCCCTGGCTGATCAGGCGGCCGGCAAACCGCTGCCCCGGGCGATCCTGCCGGGCATTGTGCTCAAGAGCCCGAAGATCACCCGCAACCTGACGACGGCGTGGTTTGCCAACCGGGTCGATGAGCGCTATCAGCGCTGCATGAAGCGCTGATAGCGACCCTGTGGCAAGTGGACCTGTTGTGATCGGCCCTGCAGTAATAGGCACTGTGGCGAGCGGCCCTGTGGTGAGCGGGCTTGCCCCGCGTTGGGCTGCGCAGCAGCCCCAAAACAGGCACCGCGTGATAACTGAAAAACCGCATTTTGCTTGATGGGGCTGCTGCGCAGCCCAACGCGGGGCAAGCCCGCTCGCCACAAGAGCCTGACCAGACACAAGAGACTGACCAACCACAAGAGGCTGACCTGCAACAAAAGGCTGACCTGCAACAAAAGGCTGACTTGCAACAAGAGCCTGAACAGCCACAAGAGGCTGACTTGCAACAAGAGCCTGACTTGCCACAAGAGCCTGACCTGCAACAAGAGCCTGACTATCAAAAGAACCAGGCCTGCCACGACGTCCTTCTGCCACAAGCGGTCAGCTTTTCACAGAAGGCCCATCTGCCACCTTGGATCTTTTCGCCACGACCAACCGTCGCCACAGCCATACCCACAACCACAGCACGGGGAACGCCAGGACTACGAAGGGCAGCACATAACTGGCGCGTTCCAGTGCATCGGCAGTGCCGTCGACCAGGTTGTCGCCCAGGTTGCTGAACATCCGGCTGAAGCGTGACGCCTGGTTCGCGCCGTCGGAGGAGCGGAAGTTCAAGGTGACGCGGTTGGTATCGAGGCGGCGTTGCTGGCCCGCGGCGACTTGGGCCAGTGCCTGCAGTTCGTTTTCAATGCCGGCCTGCTCCTTGCTCAAGGCAATCAAGTCAGTGACGGTAATGTCCTTGCGCTTGGCCAATTCGTCGAGGCGTTGCTGCTGGGCTTGGAGGCGGTCCTGGCGGCGTTGCACATCGGCGACAGCGTCGGCCAGGTCTTCGGCAGTGGTGATGCGTTGGCCGAGCTTTCCGCCTTCCGCGGCCAGGGCAACCATCGGTTCCACGCCGGTCGGCGCGATGCGCAGGATGATTTCGCCGCCGTAGCCGTCTTCGGTGATTCCCAGAATATTGCAGGCGCCAAAGCGAGCCGACTCACAGGCTTCGCGGGTGGCCTGCATGCGCGGTGCGAGCAGGGCGCCGGGCAGTGCCAGGGTCAACTCATGTTCATAGGCCAATTGTGCGCCGGCCCGGCCTTGCTCGCCGTTGATCACGTTGGCGCGGGAGTGATCCTTGGGCGAGCAGCCGACCAGGGCCAAGCCGGCCAGCAAGAGCCATAAAAGCGCGTGAGGTTTGCCGTCCAGATGGCGCATTGCAATTCCTTGGGGTGTGCGGGGAAATTGACCGCGATTAAAGCCGGTCTGGCGGATTAACGCAAAGCATCGCGCAGGATTTGCGTAGCTGATGGTGATGGCTGCTGCGCGGGCGCTGGCGTACACCTAAGGTCTTGTTCCAAGGAAGAATCCGCCATGATCAGCCACGCCGTCCCCGAAGGTTTTGTCTCGTTGCCTCGCAGCAGCCCGCTGCTGGATTTGCTCGGCCCGGCATACTGCCGAGGTGAAGGCCTGCAGCTGGAAATCGGCCTGCGGGCCGACAATCGTCACGCCAATGGACGTGGCACCGTGCACGGCGGGGTGTTGGCGACCCTGGCGGATATCGGCATGGGCTACGCGATGGCATTCTCCAGTGAGCCGCCGCTGCCGCTGATTACCGCGAGCATGACCCTGGACTATCTGGGAGCGGTGCAGGTAGGGGAGTGGATTGTGGTGCGCTTGGAACATCACAAGCGTGGACGGCAGATGGCGTTTGCCACGGTGAGTCTGCAGGTTGGGGAGAAGGTGGTGGCACGGGCGAACGCGGTGTTTGCGGTGCCCCGTACGGACTGACAACCGGGGATGTTGGGCGCGCACGGGTACGTCAGCCCTACCGTTTTGCATTAAAGAAAAGGCCGGGCTTTTCGTGGAGCCCGGCCGTTTCCGTGTTGCTCTTATCAACGGGGGCTGTCGTGCAGCTCAACAGGAGCAAGCTCCCTCGCCACCGCGGGCGGTTTCCCCCGTTGCTGTTTGAATCAGCTGCGTTCGAGGGCGAGGGCTACGCCTTGGCCACCACCGATGCACAGCGTCGCCAGGCCTTTCTTGGCATCGCGCTTGATCATTTCATGCAGCAGGGTCACCAGCACGCGGCAGCCTGAGGCGCCGATCGGGTGGCCGATGGCAATGGCGCCGCCGTTGACGTTGACCTTGTCCGCGTCCCACTCCAGCTCTTTGCCCACTGCCAGCGATTGCGCGGCGAAGGCTTCGTTGGCTTCGATCAGGTCCAGGTCGCCCAGGCTCCAGCCGGCTTTGTCCAGGCAGCGGCGCGTGGCCGATACCGGGCCGATGCCCATGATCGCCGGATCGACGCCGGCATTCGCGTAGCTGGCAATGCGCGCCAGCACGGGCAGGCCGAGGGCCTTGGCTTTGTCGGCACTCATCAGCAGCACCGCAGCGGCGCCGTCGTTGAGGCTGGAGGCGTTGCCGGCAGTGACGCTGCCGTCTTTCTTGAACGCCGGCTTGAGTTTGGCCAGGGACTCGGCGGTGGTGCCGGCGCGCGGCTGCTCGTCCACGGCGAAGGCAATCGGGTCGCCTTTGCGCTGGGGAATCAGGATCGGCGTGATCTCATCGACAAAACGCCCGGCCTCAATGGCTGCCGCAGCTTTTTGCTGGGACGCGGCGGCAAAGGCATCCTGGGCTTCACGGCTGATGCCGTACTTGTCCACCAGGTTCTCGGCGGTGATGCCCATATGGTAGTCGTTGAACGCGTCCCACAGGCCGTCGGTGATCATGCTGTCGATCATCTTGGCGTGGCCCATGCGCAAACCGGTGCGCGCGGCAGGCAATACGTACGGGGCCAGGCTCATGTTTTCCATGCCGCCGGCGATGATCACCTCGGCATCGCCACAGCGGATAGCCTGGGCGCCCAAGTGCAGGGCCTTGAGGCCCGACCCGCAGACCTTGTTCAAGGTCAGGCTGGGGACGGCGTGTGGCAGGCCGGCGAGGATCGAGGCCTGGCGCGCCGGGTTCTGGCCGCTGCCTGCGGTGAGCACCTGGCCGAGAATCACTTCATCCACTTCTGCAGGATCCAGGCCGGTCTGCTCCAGCAGGCGACGGATCACGGCGGCGCCCAGTTCCGGAGCCGGGATGTTCGCAAGCGAACCTTGAAAGCTGCCCACGGCGGTGCGGGTGGCAGCAACAATCACGACGTCTTGCATGGAATCTGTCCTCACTGGAAGTGCATTTCTGGAACGTGGTCCGGGACGATCAGTTTACCGGCGGTCTTGCTCACAATCTCTTCAACGCTGACGCCAGGTGCGCGTTCCTTGAGGACAAAAGCGCCATTTTCGATTTCCAGGTACGCAAGGTCGGTCAGCACACGCTTGATGCAGTTGGCGCCGGTCAGCGGCAGGCTGCACTGGCTGAGCAACTTGGACTCACCGTCCTTGGACGCGTGGGTCATGATCACGATGATGTTTTCCGCGCCGGCCACCAGGTCCATGGCGCCGCCCATGCCCTTGACCAGCTTGCCGGGGATCATCCACGAGGCGATGTTGCCTTGTACGTCGACTTCAAACGCGCCAAGCACGGTGAGGTCGACGTGGCCGCCGCGGATCATGGCGAACGATTCGGCGGAGGAGAAGATCGACGCGCCGATACGCGCGGTCACAGTTTGTTTGCCGGCGTTGATCATGTCGGCATCGATTGTTTCTTCAGTAGGAAACGGTCCCATGCCCAGCAGGCCGTTTTCCGATTGCAGCATCACTTCCATGCCTTCGGGAATATAGTTGGCCACCAGGGTCGGAATGCCGATGCCCAGGTTGACGTAGAAACCGTCCTGCATTTCGCGGGCGACACGTTGAGCCATTTGTTCGCGGGTAAGTGCCATTTTTATGAGTCCTTATTGTTCGGGCTGGGGGCAGATTATTTGCGGACGGTGCGCTGTTCGATGCGCTTCTCGAAGGTGCCGCAGATGATCCGGTCGACGTAGATGCCAGGAGTGTGGATCTGCGCCGGGTCCAGCTCGCCCGGTTCGACGATTTCTTCCACTTCGACCACGGTGATCTTGCCGGCGGTGGCGGCCAGCGGGTTGAAGTTCTGGGCGGTGTGGCGATAGATGACGTTGCCGAAGTGGTCGGCTTTCCAGCCTTTGACGATGGCGAAGTCGCCGGTGATGGATTCTTCCATCAGATACGGACGGCCGTTGAATTCGCGGGTTTCCTTGCCTTCGGCAACCGGCGTGCCGACACCGGTGGCGGTGAAGAAGGCCGGGATGCCGGCGCCGCCTGCGCGCATTTTTTCGGCGAGGGTGCCTTGGGGGGTCAGCACCACTTCGATTTCGCCGCTGAGCAATTGCTTCTCGAACAGCGCGTTTTCACCGACGTAGGAGGCGATGACCTTGCTGATCTGCTTTTCTTCCAGCAGTACGCCCAGGCCAAAACCATCGACGCCGCAGTTGTTGGAAACCACGGTGAGGTCGCGGGTGCCTTTGCGCTTGATCTCGGCGATGAGGTTTTCCGGAATGCCGCACAGGCCAAAACCACCGGAGAGCACGGTCATGCCGTCTTCCAGGCCTGCCAGTGCTTCCTCGTAGGACGCCACGCGTTTATCGAAACCTGCCATATGCACCTCTATTATTGTTTGTGGGCCAGCCAATGAACCGAGTGTTGCGCCGACGGATTGATTTGTTAAGTTGTTTTTTTAGGTTGATTGATTTAGAAAACAGCACAATAAGCTTCAGTCCGTAAGCTTCAAGCATAGTCAGCGGCCGCTTTCACTTGCAGCTTTCATCTCGTCACTTGGAACGTTCCTATGACCGTCAAACAAATGCGTGCGTTTCTCGCCGTGGCCCAGACCCTGAGTTTTGCCGCCGCCTGCGAGCGGTTGCACCTCTCCCAGTCGGCGCTGAGCCTGACCATCAAGGGGTTGGAAGAAGGGCTGGGCGGGCGATTGTTCAGCCGCAATACCCGTAACGTCGCGCTGACCCCGGAAGGTGAATCCCTGCTGCCCTTGGCCCGCCGATTGATTGCCGATTGGGACAATACCGAAGATGAATTGCGCCAACGCTTCACCCTGCAGCGCGGGCGCGTGACGGTGGCGGCGATGCCGTCGTTCGCCGGCAACCTGTTGCCGCCGATCCTGAAGATATTCCGCGCGCGTTACCCGCAGGTGAATGTGACGGTGCATGACCTGATCAACGAGCAGGTCCTGGAGATGGTGCGAGATCGGCAGGTGGAGTTGGGGGTGGCGTTCGAGCCTGCCGAAGAAACATCGCTGGCGTTCACGCCGTTGTACCTGGATCGCTTCATCGCCGTGGTGCCCGCCGATTCGCCCTTGGCGCATGTGGCTGATGTCGACTGGAAAACCCTTTTGCAACACCCGTTCATTACCTTGCAGCGCCCGTCCACAGTGCGCGTGATGCTGGAAGAACACTTGGGCGCCCTGCAGATGAAACTGCCAGTGGCGTTGGAAAGCCATCAATTGGCGACCGTAGGCAAGATGGTTGCCAATGGCCTGGGGGTCAGCGCCGTGCCTGCGTTATGCGCGGGGCAGATGGAGGAGGCGGGCGCCCATTGCATCACCTTGCACGGCCCGGTGATCGAGCGGCCGATTGGGGTGCTGACCAAACCGGGGCATGAACTGTCGGCGGCGGCGCAGGTGCTGTTTGATATTTTCTGCGATGAAGCAGCGAAAGGGCGATTTCCGCTATAACCCCTGTAGCAACCGGCTTGCCAGCGGCGATGTAATCAACAAAGCAACGCCGGCACGCCGGTTCCCACAGTTAACAAGATAACGATGGCAATAAAAAAGTCCGCTCGGCGAACCGGGCGGACTTAATGTGTTAATTAGTTTTATCAGCAGTATTTATCAATCACTTTAACCTGCGATTGGCCTTTGAGGTTCTGCCATTCGGTATTAAGTGTATGGAACACTTGCTCGATAAAGTTGCGATCGGCCGCGGCTTTCTTGCCGACATAACCCTGGCCGCGGCGGTACATCTTCAGGCGCGCCGCCAGTTCACGGTTATTGCGGTCGAACTCGGCTTCTTCGGTGTGGGGCGCCAGGCAGTCAATTTGCACTTCGCCCGATTTGCCAATCCACAGGATATGGTCGTCGAGTGTGTCTTTCTGCGCTGCGAACATCTCAGCCAATTCATCGATAGTTGGTTGGTTGTTCAGATTCATGTGTAAGCCCCTTGACCAGTTGGCGATCTATCAGTTGATTCCGTTAAAACTGCTTAGTTGTCTCCGGCTTCAAAAACCGGGCGTCAGTGACGGTCTGCCGAATACGGGCAGGGTCTTGAACCTGATGCATGTAGTCTTGCTGATGAACTGCTACGCAATGGTTTCATAACGAAGACAAGCAGCGTTTGAGCTCCTTGTACCGATCCTTCCGGGCCGGTCAGCTTCATCAATCTGCCTTGTGGGCAGTGCACATCCGGAAAAAACAGCTCGGCGGTCAGACGAGCTTGTTCAAAACACGTGTTACCAACGCTCCCGATCCGGGAGACGTCTAGATCATGCAAGGACAAAAACGTTACGTCAACGGTTATGTAGTGATTTTTTTAAAGCACTACATAAATCCCTGTGAGGACGGGAGAATCCCGAAAAACGTGACTTGGGCGTCATTTTTTGGAGGGGTGGGTCGTCGATCCGAGGGAATGAAATGGGTGCGCAGCCGTGTAGGAGCGGGCATAGGGGTTATCTCAAACGATCAGCCAACAGAGGCAACAACTGCTCGCACGACGCCTCGATCTTCACCTGCAACAGCTCATCCCCACGGGTCTTGCCCAGGTTGATGGCAATCACGGGCTTGCCGTGTTCAACCATCGCCTTGCAGAGGCGAAATGCCGAATAGGCCATCAGTGACGAGCCCACTACCAGCAAGCCTTCTGCTTGCTCGACCGCCGCCATCGCCCTGGCTGCAGTTGCCGGGGCGACGTTTTCGCCAAAGAACACCACGTCCGGCTTCAGCCGTTCACCGTTGCAGTGAGGGCAGTGAGGCACCTGGAAGTGTTCTTCAAACGTCGGGTCGAGGAGGGTGTCGCCGTCTGGCGCTTGTACCGCATGCACCTGCGCAAGGTAGGGGTTATCGATTTCCATCTGCCGCTGGATCACATCGCGCGTGCTGCGCAGTTGGCAATCCAGGCACAGCACCCGGTGCAGGCTGCCGTGCAGCTCGATCACGTCATGGCTGCCGGCCTGGTCATGCAGGGTGTCGACGTTTTGCGTGATCAGCCCGCTGATGCGCTGGCGTTGCTGCAGGGTCGCCAGTGCCAGGTGAGCCTTGTTCGGCTCCGCAATGCGCACCCTCGGCCAGCCCAGCATCGCCCGCGCCCAATAACGGCGTCGTGCCTGTGGGGTGGCGAGGAATTCCTGATACATCATTGGGGCCTTGCCCCGACGTACACCTTCACTGTCGCGGTAGTCGGGGATCCCCGATGAGGTGCTGATCCCCGCCCCGGTCAGTACCAGGAAACGCCGTTCGGCCATGGCCCGGTACAAGGTGTCGAGGTGGTCTTCTTGATGTTCCAGCGTGTCGAGCATGGGTTCCCCTATTCGCCGCGAATGTACTGCTCCAGCTGTTTGATCAGGTCGGCCTGTTCGGCGATGGCTTCCTTGACCAGGTCGCCGATGGACAGCAGGCCCAGCAGTTTGCCGCCTTCGACCACGGGCAGGTGGCGCAGGTGACTGTCGGTCATGATGTTCATGCATTCCTCGACACTTTTGTGGGTGTCGACCGTTATCACCGGGGAACTCATGACTTCATCGACCCGTGTGGTGACCGACGACAGGCCCTTGAGGATGAGTTTGCGTGCGTAATCGCGTTCGCTGATGATCCCGACCACCGCGCCTTCCTTGACGACCGGCAAGGCGCCGACGTTTTTCTCCGACATCCGCACCAGCGCTTCAAACACGGTGTGGTCCCATTGGATAGTGTGCACGTCCTGGTTTTTCTGATCCTTGGCTTTGAGCACTTGTGCGACGGTTTTCATGGCGGCCACTCCGGTGTTGTTGTTAGGAAGTCAGCGGGTCCCCTACAGAATCCTAGACCGCCTACGCCGGAGCAAGGTCCAAAGCGGCGTTAAACCCGTCGAAAAACGTCATTCGCCGGATTTTTTCGGTGTTTACCCGGTATTAGTCGACTTTTTGCTGCGCTTGGGGGCGGCCGTAGTCTTGCGAGGCGCGCTTTTTCGCTTCTTTTTCCACGGTGTAGCACCCCGGCCTGCCGGGCTTGCTGGCCCGGTTATGGTCATGCGCATGCCGTTGCAGCGTGCCACTTGCTTGCTCATCCAGGCCGCTTGTTTGGCAACGAATTCCTCCAGGCTCATTTCACCGCTTTGCACCATGTCCAGCGCCTGTTCCCAGATCGCGGTGGTACCAGGGTCGGCAATCGCCCGTGGCACCGCATCGATCAGGCTGAACGCAGCCGGGGTGGCAGATAGCGCCTTGCCGTTTTTCAGCAGATAACCCCGGTCCAGCAACCCCTGAATGATCCCGGCGCGGGTGGCCTCGGTGCCGATACCGGTGGTGTCCTTGAGCTTTTGCTTGAGCAGCGGGTCTTCCACCAGCTTGGCGACGTTTTTCATCGCCTTGATCAGGTCGCCTTCGGTAAAGGGCTTGGGCGGCTGGGTCCACAGGTCCTTGAGGTTGACCTTGGCCACCGCGTAGTCCTGCCCCTGCACCAGCGTCGGCAACGCCTGCGGTGCCGGTGCCTCGCGGCCTTTTGCCGGGGCCAGGGCTTCGGGCAGGGCGCGTTTCCAGCCCGGCTCGATCACCACTTTGCCCACCGCGCGTAGAGCCTGGCCGGCACAGTCAAAATCGGCCTGGGTGCGATCGTACTCATGGTTGGGCAGGAACTGCGCCAGGTAGCGTGCGCGTATCAGGGTGTAGACCGCACGGTGCTTGCCGGTCAGTTGGCCGGCATCCTTGCCCGCACCAGTGGGAATGATGCCGTGGTGCGCACTGACCTTGGCATCGTTCCACGCCCGCGATCGGCGCTGCGGGTCGATATGCGGCATCAACGCATTCACCGCCGCATCGGCACGACCCAGCGCGGCGAGAATCTTCGGTGCCTCGCTGTGCTGGCTGAGTGGCAGATAGCCGCAGTCGCTGCGCGGGTAGGTGATGGCCTTGTGGGTTTCGTAGAGCGATTGCGCGATATCCAGGGTTTCCTGGGCGCCGAGGCCGAGCTTCTTCGAGCAGATTTCCTGCAGGGTACCGAGGTCGAAGGGCAGGGGCGCGACCTCGCGCATGCGCTCGGTGCGCAGCTTCACCAGCCGCGCACTGGCGGCGTCGGTCATGGCGTCGGCGGCCTCGCGAGCCAATTGCGGGTTGAGGCAACGGCCCTGGTCGTCACAGGCATCTTCGGCCGCGCGCCATTGGGCGGTGAAGGTCATGCGCTCATGGCGCAGGTCGACATCGATGGCCCAGTACGCCACCGGTACGAAGTCGGCGATGCTGCGGTCGCGGTCGACCACCAGGCGCAAGGTCGGCGTTTGCACACGGCCTACCGGCAACACACCTTGATAGCCGGACTGGCGCCCCAGCAGGGTAAACAGGCGACTCATGTTCATGCCGATCAACCAGTCGGCGCGCGAACGGCCCAGGGCCGAGTGGTACAGGCTGAAGGTTTCGGCCCCGGGCTTGAGCGCCGCCAACGCCTTGCGAATCGAGGCATCGTCGAGCGCCGACAGCCACAACCGCTGGATCGGCCCGCGATAGCGGCAATGCTCCACCAGTTCGCGGGCGATCATTTCGCCCTCGCGGTCGGCGTCGGTAGCGATCACCAGTTCCTGGGCTTCCCCCAGCAGGCGCTTGACCGCCTTGAACTGGCTGGCGGTCTTGGGCTTGACCTGCATCTTCCATTTTTCCGGGACGATCGGCAGGTCAGCCAGCACCCAGCGTTTGTATTTGGCGTCGTAGGCGTCGGGCGGGGCGGTTTCCAGCAGGTGGCCGATGCACCAGGTGACTGTGACCCCGTTGCCCAGCCAGCACCCGTCGCCGCGCCGGCTGGCGCCGAGCACGGCCGCGATGTCCTTGGCCTGGGAGGGTTTTTCACAGAGGTAAAGCCGCATGCTCAGCCCATTCGTTACACAGTTGAATGGGGAGCAGGATGGGCAAAAGAAGGGATTTGATCAACTGTTATCTGGATGGATATACAGCAATTTGTGTGCGCCCCCGCCCGTCAAGGACGGGGGCACGGGTCAGTCAGTTGTTATTGATGTCCACATGCCGGGTTTCCTTGAGGCAGAACAACCCGACAATCAAGCTCACGCCGGTCACTACCACCGGGTACCACAGCCCGTAGAAAATATCGCCGGTGTACACCACCAGCGCAAACGACACGGTTGGCAGGAACCCGCCAAACCAGCCGTTACCGATGTGGTAGGGCAGCGACATCGAGGTGTAGCGGATACGCGTCGGGAACAGCTCCACCATCAGCGCCGCCAGCGGGCCGTAGCACATGGCGGCAATCAGGATCAGCGCCACGATCAGCACCACCACCATCACCTTGTTGACCTGGGCTACATCCGCCGAAGTCGGGTAACCGGCCAGGGTCACGGCGCCACGCAGGGCCGCTTCGTCGTAACCGTCGATGCGCACTTCACCCACGCTCACCTGCACCGGGCTGCCCGCCGGGGCGGCGGCGCTGCTGTAGGGCAGGCCCTGCTTGACCAGGAAGGTCTTGACCTTGTCGCACGGGCTGTCAAAACGCGCCTTGCCCACCGGGTCGAACTGGAAGGTGCAGGTGGCCGGGTCGGCCAAGACGGTGATCGGTGCCTGATGGCTGGCCTGGTCCATCGCCGGGTTGGTGTAGTGCGCCAGGCCTTTGAAGATCGGGAAATACAGCGCGGTGGCCAGCAGCAGGCCGAGCATCAGCACCGGCTTGCGCCCGACCTTGTCCGACAGCCAGCCAAACAGGATAAAGAACGGCGCGCCAATCACCACGCTGATGATCAGCAGCATGTTGGCCAGGGCCGGGTCCATTTTCAGGAACTGCGTGAGGAAGAACAGCACGTAGAACTGCGCGGCGTAGAAGGTCACGGCTTGGCCGCCGTTGATGCTGAACAGCGCAATCAGCACCACCTTGAGGTTTTCCCACTTGCCGAAGGACTCGCGGATCGGCGACTTGCTGGCCTTGCCTTCCTCTTTCATCTTCAGGAATGCCGGCGACTCGTGCAGGCTCATGCGGATCCAGGTGGAAATGCCCAGCAGCACGATGGAGAACAGGAACGGAATCCGCCAGCCCCAGACTTCAAACTGATCGCCGGTGAAGTAGCGGCACGCCAGCACCACCAGCAGCGACAGCAGCAGGCCAAGGGTGGCGGTGGACTGGATCCAGCTGGTGTGCAGGCCGCGTTTGCCGGCGGGCGCGTGCTCGGCCACATAGGTGGCTGCGCCGCCGTACTCGCCGCCCAGGGCCAGGCCTTGCAGCATGCGCAACACGATCAGGATGACCGGCGCCGCGATGCCGATGCTCGCATACGTCGGCAACAGGCCGACGCAGAAGGTCGCCACGCCCATCAGGATGATGGTGACGAGAAAGGTGTATTTGCGTCCGATCATGTCGCCCAGGCGGCCGAACACCAGCGCGCCGAACGGGCGCACCACGAAGCCGGCGGCAAAGGCCATCAAGGCAAAGATAAACGCGGTGGTGTCGTTGACCCCGGCAAAGAACTGCTTGCTGATCACCGCCGCCAGGGCGCCATAGAGGAAAAAGTCATACCACTCGAACACCGTCCCGAGGGACGAGGCGAAGATGACCTTTCTTGAATCGTTGCCGGCACTCGCGGTAATCGCCGAGCCCAGGGGTTGAGCATGTTCTGACATCGGGTAGCCCTCACAGTGATTATTTATTGTTGTTCCACTGTCGGCGCCAACCTTGGCGCCGGTTGTCCTTCCTGCCGGTGTCCGGCCGGGCGATGGCGTAAAGCCAGGTGCAAGTCCTGGATGCGCTATCGCCACGCCGGACGCCTGCTGGTCATGCGGGTGCGGTCATTTCTCTCTCGGGGGCAAGGTTCCTTGTGTTCGGCGAAAGGATTAGCTGCGCGGCTTTCTCCGCGATCATCAGCGTCGGTGAACAGGTATTGCCGGAGGTAATGCGCGGCATGATCGAGGCGTCGGCAATGCGCAGGCCCGGCACGCCATGCACGCGCAGTTGTGCGTCGACCACGGCGTCCTGGTCAGTGCCCATGCGGCAGGTGCCCACTGGATGGAAGATTGTAGTCCCGATTCGCGCTGCGGCTTCGTGCAGCTCTTCTTCGGTCTGCAGCGAATCACCGGGCAGGTATTCAACCGGCTTGAATTGGCTCAAGGCCGGCGCGGCGACGATGCGCCGGGTCAGGCGAATGGCATCTGCGGCCACGCGCAGATCTTCCGGATGGCTGAGGTAGTTGGGCCGGATCAGCGGCGCATCCGCCGGGTTGGCCGAGCGGATATCAATGCGGCCACGGCTCTGCGGGCGCAGGTCGCAGACCGACGCAGTAAAGGCGGGGAACGCGTGCAGCGGTTCGCCAAAACGCTCCAGCGACAGCGGCTGCACATGGTATTCAAGGTTGGCCGAAGTCTGTTCCGGGCCCGAGCGGGCAAACGCACCCAACTGGCTGGGGGCCATCGACAGCGGGCCGCTGCGGTCGTACAGGTAGCGCAGGCCCATGCCCATCTTGCCCCACACGCTGCCGGCGATCTGATTGAGGGTGCGGGCTTTTTCCAGCTTGTAGATCAGCCGCAGTTGCAGGTGGTCCTGCAGGTTGCCACCGACGCCCGGCAGCTCGTGCAGCACCTCTATGCCCAGCGGCTTGAGGACGTTGGAGGGACCGATACCCGAGCGTTGCAGGATGCCCGGCGAGCCCACGGAGCCGGCGCACAGCACGATTTCCTTGCGCGCCCTCCAGCTCGACTGCTGGCCGTGTTGACGCCCGACGACTTGGGAGGCGCGGCCGTTTTCCAGGAGTACGCGGTCGACTTCAACGTCGGTCAGCACGGTGAGATTGGGGCGTTGACGGATGGGCTTGAGAAACGCCTTGGCCGCATTCCAGCGGACGCCGGCCTTCTGGTTGACCTGGAAGTAGCCGCAGCCTTCGTTGTCGCCCTGGTTGAAGTCGCTGATGGAGGCGATGCCGCTTTGCGCCGCGGCATCCCGAAAGGCATCCAGAATCGGCCAGTGCAGGCGCTGTTGCTCGACTCGCCATTCGCCGCCATCGCTGTGGAACTCCGAGCTGCCGGCAAAATGGTTTTCGCTCTGCTTGAACAGCGGCAGCACGTCTTTCCAACCCCAGCCTGCATTGCCCGCCGCTGCCCAACCGTCGTAGTCCTGGGCCTGGCCACGCATGTAGATCATGCCGTTGATCGACGAGCAACCGCCGAGCACCTTGCCGCGTGGATAACTCAACGCACGGCCTTGCAGGCCTTCCTGGGCCTCGGTCTTGAAGCACCAGTCGGTGCGCGGGTTGCCGATGCAGAACAGGTAGCCGACGGGAATATGGATCCAGGGATAGTTGTCGCGGCCACCGGCTTCGAGCAGCAACACGCGGTGGGCCGGATTGGCGGAGAGTCGATTGGCCAGCAGGCAGCCTGCGGGGCCGGCGCCTACTACCACGTAGTCGTATTCAGCAGTTGCAATGGACATCTGAGGTCTCGCTTGTTTTTCTTATTGGTTCCATCCTAGTTGTTAGTTTTCGTCTTAAAAATGTTAGTTTTTACCCAGCTGCTGTGCGTTTTTAAACAGTGCGACCGCTGTAGTGAGCGGGCAAGCTTGCTCGCCACAGGCACGGGGCCAGTCTTCGCGGTCGTGTAGTGAGTTATGCCCAAGGGAGGGAGGCTGAATGTTCGACTGGAATGACCTGCGGTATTTTCTCGAGTTGCAGCGCAGCGGCCGCCTGCTCACCGCCGCGCAACGCTTGAAGACGACGCATGCCACGGTGGCCCGGCATATCGAGGCGATCGAAAAGAGCCTCGGCACCGCGCTGTTCGTGCAACACGCCCAGGGCTATGAATTGACTCCGGCCGGCGAAGCCTTGCTCAAGCATGCCGAGGCCATGGAAAACGTGGCGCTGCTGGCCGAAGACGAACTCACCCATTCCGCCGCGCCCTTGGGCAAGATCCGCCTCGGCGTGGCCGAGGGCTTAGGCGTAATGTTCCTCGCCGGTCGCATGGGCGGGCTGTTTGAACGCTATCCCGGGTTGGAGGTGGAACTGCTCGCGGTGCCGCGTTTCGTCAGCATTCTCAACCGCGAAGCGGAAATCAGCATCCACCTCGAACGCCCCAGCGTCGATCAACTGGTCACGCGCAAACTCACCGACTATCGCCTCGCGCTCTACGCCAGCCGCGCCTACCTTGCGCGCAATCCGCCGATCGAAAAGCGCGAAGACCTCGCCGCCCATTCATGGATCGATTACGTCGACGATCTGTTGTTCAGCCAGGAACTGAAATTCCTCAGCAGCTTCTGTCGTAACCCCAAGGTGGTGTTCCACAGCACCAGCGTCATCGCCCAACACCAGGCTGCACGGTCAGGCTTGGGGATTGCCGTGCTGCCGTGCTTCATGGCTTCTGGCGACCCGGACCTGGTGCCGTTGCTGCCGGCAGAGAGTATCCAGCGCAGCTACTGGATCAGTTCGCGGCGTGAACTGCACAAGTCGGTGCGACTGCGGGTGTTGTGGGATTACGTGGTGGAGTTGTGTGCGCGGGAGCAGGGGTTGTTGCTTGGCGAAGCTGCCTGAAGAAACCGGCTCGAAAACGGCGGGCTTGCTCGCGATGGCGGGCTGTCAGTTGATGCATTCGGTGCCTGATCTACCGCTTTCGCAGGCAAGCCACACATTTGATCTGCTTACACCCGAGGCCCCGAGTCATACCCGGATCCCCCTGTGGGAGCGGGCTTGCTCGCGAAGGCGGGCTGTCAGTTGATGCAGTGGGTGCCTGACCCACCGCTTTCGCAGGCAAGCCAGCTCCCACATTTGATCTGCTTACACCCGGGAGCCCGAGGCATACCCGGATCCCCCTGTGGGAGCGGGGTTGCTCGCGAAGGCGGGCTGTCAGTTGATGCAGTGGGTGCCTGATCTACCGCTTTCGCAGGCAAGCCAGCTCCCACATTTCATCTGCTTACACCCGGGAGCTCGAGGCATACGGATCCCCCTGTGGGAGCGGGCTTGCTCGCGAAGGCGGGCTGGCAGTTGATGCATTCGGTGCCTGATCTATCGCTTTCGCAGGCAAGCCAGCTCCCACATTTGATCTGCTTACACCCGGTAGCCCAAGCCATGCCCAGATCCCCCTGTGGGAGCGGGCTTGCTCGCGATGGCGGGCTGTCAGTTGATGCATTCGGTGCCTGATCTACCGCTTTCGCAGGCAAGCCATCTCCCACATTTGACCTGCGTACACCCGGGTGCCTAGGCCCACTTCAATCCCCCAGTGGACCTGGGGTGTTGCGCAACCTGCGTCAGTCGCGCAATACGAAGTCAGCACTGCCCAGGCGTTCACCATTCACCATCACGTGCACGGTATGCTTGCCCGGATAGTGCTTGCGGGTGGTCAATTCGCGGATGTGTTGCTCGCGGCTGATACGTTGCTGTTCACCCGCGCCCAGCGTGAATGCCTTGAGCTTGAAGACTTTGGCCGCGCTGTGCCCGGCGCTTTTGACGTAGTCGATGGCGTAGTCCACCACCAGTTTCTGCGCGGTGGCGGCGGTGGATTCCAGGCTGAATGACAGGGTGATGCGTTCGCCCAGCGTGATCACTGCCGGCGTGACGCTCAGGTGCTGAATCTTCACGTCGGCCTTGGCGCCGGCGCCCATGATGGTCAGCGCGCGGGTGTTGCCTTGCTTGATCAGGCTGCGCAGCGCGTGGCGGGCGATCCAGGCGGTGTGGGGATTGTCGAGGTTCCAGCCCTCTATCAGGTCGAGTACCCAGTCCGGGTGGTCCTTGGTGATGTCGTTGAGATGGTTGGCGACGGATTTGCGCACATACAGGCTGCTGTCGGCCTTGAGATTATTGAGGATCGACGCGCACAGCTCGGGGTTGGCCTGCACCTTGGCCAGGCGAAACGACCAGGGCAGGCGCGGGCGCGAGCCTTCGCTGGCGAGGCGGCGCACGTGTTCGTTGTCGTCCAGCGACCAGGCTTGCATCACCGCCAGCGTGCGCGCGAAATCATTCAGCAGAAAGTGGCGGATCGCGAATTCCGCCGAACCAAACGTCGTGAAGTATTTGAGCGCGGCCATGGAACGCTTGAAGTCAGCCTGGCCGTAACTCGCCACGTAATGCGGCAGGAACAGGCTGACAAATGCGCTGTTCAGCCGCGGGGCCAGCGCGTAGAGCAGCTTGAGGGTCTGCGCATACTCCAGCGGGATCACCGCGTGCAGGCTCTCGCTGACCCGCGCCATGCGCTGCATAACCGACAACTGCGCCAGCCCGGCCTTGGCGTGCTTGAGAAAACCCTTGGCGTCGAACGCCGGGTACACCGCGCTCATCTCGCGGGCGATGTGCTGCAGGCGTTCGACGTTGAAAATTTCCTTCAGGGCCGGGGCGCTTTGGTCGGTCATCGGTTATCCATGGGGTCAGAGAAACCAGCGGTATTCGCGCGCATTGATCTCTTGCTGGAAGGCCAGGTGATCCTGGCGTTTGTTTTCGCAGTATACGTCGACAAATTCGGCGCCCAGCTTATCGCGCACGACCGGTTGATGCTGCATGGCGCGCACGGCGTCGAGCATTTCCAGGGGGAAGTCGGTGCCGCTGTTGCGGTCCTCGTTCAACGGCGCGATGGGTTCGCGCTTGGCCTCAAGGCCATGTTCCAGCCCGGCCAGGATGGCCGCCAGCACCAGGTACGGATTGGCGTCGGCGCTGGCCAGGCGGTGCTCGATGCGCAGGTTGCGCGGGTCGGATTCGGGAATGCGCACGCACGCATCGCGGTCCTCAAAGCCCCAGCTGGCGCGGGTCGCCGCGTTGACCGTGCCACCCAGGCGGCGGAAGGCGTTGTGGTTGGGCGAGAAGATCGGCATGCAGTGCGGCAGCAGTTCCAGGCAGCCGGCCACCGCATGGCGCAGCGGTTGCTGCTGATGGGCGGCCAGCAGGTTATTGCCAGCGCCGTCATACAGGCTCACATGCACATGCATGCCGCTGCCGGGGTATTGCAGGTAAGGCTTGGCCATGAAGCTGGCGCGGTGGCCATGCTTCAACGCCACGCCGCGGGTGCTGCGGCAGAACAGGGCGGCCCAGTCGGCGGCGCGCAGGCCATCGTCGAGGTGGCCGAAATTGATCTCGAACTGGCCGGGGCCGATCTCGGCCGTGATCACCGTGATGTCGATACCCTGGTCCTTGGCGGTCTGCGCCATATCGTCGAGCACTTCACTGAAACGCGAGAGCCGGTCGATATGCAGGTTCGGCTGGTCGTCGGCATCCTCGCTCAGCGGGTCGCGCGCGAATTGCGGCAGGCCGTTGTCGAGCTTTTTGTCGAACAGGTAAAACTCCAGTTCGAACGCCACCACTGGGTGAATGCCTTTGTGCTGCAGGCGCTCCAGCACCTTGGCCAGGACTTCGCGGGGCTCGAATTCGATCGGAGCGTCGGTGCCGTCGGAGGTGATCAGCATCTGGCCCAACGGCTGCGATTCCCAACTCACCGGCTTGAGCGTGCCCGGCACCAGGCGGCGGTTGGCGTCCGGATCGCCGTCATGGAAGCAATAGTCACCAATCTTGAACAGCCCGCCTTGAGTCCCCAGCAGCACGGCGTTCTGTGGCAGCTTCAGGGGGCTGCCGGCGGCGACTTTTTCGAGCATCTCTATCGGGTAGCGCTTGCCGTAGAAATGCCCTGGGATATCCAGGGCGATCAGGTCCACATACCGCACGTCGGGATGGTTCTGGCGAAAGGTCCGTACTTCGGCCAGCAACGTGGAAGATTGGCTTTTCACGGGTGTTGCTCCTAGTTGTAGACCCACAGCACGCGGGCGGGCAGATCGGTCAGGTTGGCGTAGCGGCAATGGGCAAAGCTGGCCAGGTGGAAGCTGTCACCAGGGCCGAGGGTGACCGAGTCGGCCTCACCCTCGACCCACAAGGTCAACTCGCCTTCAAGTACAAAACCGGCCTGTTCGGCACGGTCGCTCATGGTTTGCTCGCCGCTGTTGGCGCCGGGGGCCAACAGGCTGTCGAGCATCGAGAACGCGCCATTCATGCTCGGCGAGACGAGGATGTCGGTGATGCCGTTGGCGTAATACACCGTCCGCCGCTCATTGGGGCGGGTCACCCAGCTCACGGCCTTGGGTTTGGACAGGCTGTAGAAATACGTGGTGGGCACGTCGAGGGCGTGGCTGATCGCGGTCAGGTCGGCCACGGTAGGCCGCGACAAGCCGCGTTCCACTTGGGACAGGAAACCTACGGAACGCTCGATCTTCTGCGCCAATTGGGCGAGGGTGAGCTTCTTGTGTTTGCGCAGGTCGTGAATCAGGATCGCCAGGGCGTCGAGTTCTTCTTGTTGGTTCATGAAATTTATATCAAATAATTTCATGAAAAATTACAGGATTAATTTCATGGAGGCAATGGCGTCGCGCAAGTGTCTTTGAGTGATGGCGTCTGAAACCTTGCCGGCATCGGGCAGTCCAGAATGTTGGCAATCGCTCGCATCAGCTCTATTTCTTCATGGGTTATACGACCGTCGTGCTCAATACAGACAGCGATTGCGTCCATCAGGATGTCCCTATCCTGTTGCTTGAGTTCGGGCAGCCTTTTCAAGGCAATCTCTACCGCGTCCAGTTCTTCGCTGCCATCAACCCTATTCGTTGGGGGCACATGGAAGGGCAATACCTCACAGGCCCGGGAATAAGCCAGCTGCGCCTGCGCACCGCCTCTATGGCCGATGATCGCGAGTACCTTGAGCAATAGCGTGACATCCCTTTCCAACTGGCGCAGCAGATAGCGGCCTTTGGTTTTCGGTGCACCTAGAACCTGGGTATTGAGGATATGAAGCAGGGCCAGACCCATCAGATAGGTTCGGTAATCGGTTCGGATCAGTAGCGAAATATTGTGAGTAAACTGCTGGAACGAGTCGGTTTCGAGATGCTTGAGTGCGGGAGTGCACAAGTCGAACAGTGGCAAGCGCAGGTAGCCATCCAGGCCGGTCATGGGTTCGCTCAAACCCTGCAAGAACTGAACGACTTCCGGGTCGGGAACCCCTTGCAAAAAGTTCAGTTGCTGCGCTCGAGCGTCCTCATTCGCGCAGAGCAGCAACCGGTAGATCAACGCCTGTGCACCGCTAGTGTGGCGTGCAGCTGCTCTCACCTCTGCAGGAATCTTGCTCATGCTTACCTGGGTTTGGTACAGGTGCGCTGCGGTGGTTTCCTCGCCCTTTCGACGGACAGCCGTAGAGATTGCCCCGAGCTCCTGCCACCGGCGTCGATTCTCGGCGGTAGCCTCATCGCTGCCTACCAGCGAGGCCAGCGTTGGGACATACGGGTACTCGCCGTCCCAGCCCGGATCGAGGCGTTTGATGCGTTTTTCAAGTGAAGGATGGGGCGAGGCAAAATGATCTCTGAACGTTTCGAAGGGGGCTGCAAAGAACGTCGAAAGGAAAAGAGATGTCTCTTCGCCTCTGAGCAGTGACCCGTATTCATATCCTTCAATTTTCTTCAGCACACTCGCCACGCTCTGGGGGTTGCGAGTGAGCTGTGCTGCCGTGGCGTCGGCCAGGTATTTGCGCTGGCGAGCAATACGGGATGTGGCGAAAAGAACGAGTGCACACCAGCCGAATCCGAACAGTAAAAAACTACCGGCGGTTGATAGCGCCATCAGGAAAGCCAAGACCAATGCGCCCGTATCCAGCCCCACCATGCGTATATCCATGCGCATGTCGTTGTTATGAATCTGGCAGAACAAATGGGCAACCAGCGCTTGCATTTCTTCACGGTTAAGCAAAACCGTCGCGCCGTAGGTCACCGCAATGGCTGAATCCTGCGGTGTGAACCCGGGGGAAAAGGCATTGATGCCTTCTTGATCTAGAAGCACGTAAACCATGGGTACCTGGCTGCCGGAGGCAATGGCCATTTCCTCGACAATATCCAGCACCCAGCGATCACCTTCTTCTGGCTGCAGGCTGATAAGGTGCCCGCCAAAATCCATGGAAATGGAGTCGCTGCTATCACAGAACCTGTGGCTCTGGTACCAACAGGCTGCCGCCATGACGAAAATTATCACCAAGCAAAAAACCAGGTGGTAATACCAGTAGACCTTACCGAGCGATGGCACTGAATACGCCCAAAACACCGCCGGGCTTAGCACAATGGCGGCCATCAGCAGCATGCCATACCTGGCGCCGCGCCTGGCGCGGTCCTGGGTTTCGAAAAAATTCATACGGCCATCCGTGGCGGCTATCAGATAAAGGAGACGACCGGAGTATTTTGAATCTGCTCGCTGTCGGCAAACTCCAGCAAGGTGGCGTCTGCCCCATGGCCAAACGCTTCCGCCATCAGCACCGTGGGGAATTTCTGCCGGAAGGTGTTGTAGTTCATCACTGAGTCATTGAAGAACTGGCGGGCGAAGGCGATACGGTTTTCGGTATTGGTCATTTCGTAGTTCAACTGCATCATGGTTTCCGATGCACGCAGGTCCGGATACGCTTCTAGCGAGATGTTCAGTTTATCCATGGCCCTGTTGAGTCGGCCCTCGGTCTGGCCCAAGTGCACTATTGACTGCGCGCTGCCAGGTTCTGCCGCTGCGACATTGAGGCAGGCTGCGGAAGCATTGCGCGCCTCGGTGACGGCCATCAGCGTGTCGCGCTCATGGCTCATATAAGCCTTGGCGGTCTCGACCAGGTTGGGAATCAAGTCATGGCGCCGCTTGAGTTGTACTTCTATCTGGCTGAACGCATTTTTGAAACGGTTGCGCAAACTCACCAGTTGGTTGTAGAGGCTGATCAAATAGAGCGTAATCACACTCGAGACGCAGATGAAAATGACCAGGAAAACAGTGAGGATCATTGTGATGTCCTTATCGCTACAAGAAAGCCGGCGATCTTAGCTGATAAATACCGGTCAGGCTTTTCTTGCATGAATGATTTCGTGCGCCCGTGGTCCGAACCTGGGTACGCGTCATTCATTGAAGGAGCACCTATGAAGTCCAAAACCCTCGCCGCCTGCCTGCTGGTCGCTGCCAGCCTGTCCACCGCCAGTTTTGTCGCACAGGCGGGTGATACCCCCCAGGAAACCGTGCAGCCTTCCAACATCAACGCCCGCGATCTCAAAGAGGGCGACCGTGCCCCGGACATCCTGATGCGCAAGGAGTCGGCGGTCAGCGACTGGAAAAAGCGCGGCCTCAAGCAACCTGAAGCCGACAGCCAATGGGCGCGGGTCGGCGACAAGTTCGTGCTGCTGAAAACCACCAACGGCACCATCCTCGAAATCACCCCAGTCAAAAAATAGCCCGGCTTTTTTGCTTGCTCCGCGTTAAGGTAACCGGCCATAAAACGTCGCGTTACCTTTGACCGAAAGAGAGCAGGATGCTTGCCACAATAAGAAACTACCCTCGCACCGTGAACCTGTTGCTGTCCGCCACGTTGTTGCTGACGTTGGCCAAGGCCATCACCTTTCCCTACCTGGTCATTTACCTCACCAGCCACTTTGCCCTCGACATCAGTCAGGTCGGCCTGGTGATCGGCAGCTCGCTGATCGTCGGTTCGCTGCTCAGCGTGTACGGCGGCTTCCTGGTCGACCGCATCAACAGCTATCGGCTGCTGCTCGGCTTGAGCGTGGTGTTTGTGCTGGGTTTTATTGGCACGGTACTCGCGCAGAATATCTGGGCCTTCTACAGCTGCCTGATCCTGATCAACTTGGCTTACGCGGTGATCGACATTGCGGTCAAGGCCGGCTTTGCCAGCCTCTTGCCGGAAGAGGCGCGCAGCGAAGTGTTTTCGATCAAGTACACGCTGACCAACATCGGTTACGCCGTGGGGCCGTTCTTTGGCGCGATGGTGGCCAAGCTGGATATCAGCCTGCCGTTCATCCTTTCGGCGTTGCTGGGGTTGGGGTTTTTCCTGCTGTACTGGCGCTGGGGCGATCGCACCCTGGCCACCGCCGAGGTCGCGCAGAAGCCGGTGTCGTTCCTGGCCGTCGGCCGTGTGTTGCTGCGTGACCATCGATTGGTGTGCTTTACCCTCGGCGGCCTGCTCAGCGCCGTGGTGTTCGGCCAGTTCACGGCCTACCTGTCGCAATACCTGGTGACCACCACCAGCGCGGAATACACCTACACCGTGATCAGTGCGGTGCTGACCACCAACGCGGTGCTGGTGATTGCCTTGCAGTACGTGATTGGCCGGCGCATCTCGCACCGTTACCTCAGCCAATGGCTGATCTTCGGCCTGGGCATGTTCATGCTGGGGTTGATCGGGTTCGCGCTGTCCACCAGCGTGCTGTGGTGGGTGCTGGCGATGGCGGTGTTCACCGTAGGGGAAATTATCGTGTTCCCGGCCGAGTACATGTTTATCGACCGGATTGCCCCGGACCACCTGCGGGGCATGTACTACGGGGCGCAAAACCTGTCCAACCTGGGTGCAGCATTGGGGCCGGTGTTGTGCGGGCTGGTGCTGGCCAGCCTGCCGGCCCACTACATGTTCTACATGCTCGGGGCGTTCATCGTCGCGGGTGGGGTGTTCTACTTCATTGGTTCGTCGTTGAAGGCAAGTCATCCAGCGTGAGCTTGCCCATGTTGTTGCTTTGCAGTTCGTAGCGCAATTCTTCCACCATTTTTTCCACTTCTTGCGGGGTCTGCAGCCGGTTGGTGCTGATCCCCGTCACCACCAGGTCCACCCGGCCGGTCTCGGCGTCATAGACCTTGAGGGTCAATGAGGCGTCCCGGCACAGGGTGAACTCGCATGTCAGCGGCGCCAGGCCTTCTTCGATGCAATTTCGCAGTTGAGAGAGCGTAAACATGAGGGTTCCTTCAAGGTGTCGTTTCACGACGGCACAGGTTCAAAGCCCTGTGCTCACCCCTTGAAGGTTAGGGATCGGTACGCCATCCGATAAGGCGAATTCATACTAGCTGGACTAGTGCATTTGTATGTTCAGCGCTTGCTTTTAACCCTTAATTCACCGGCAAACAGCCCGCGTTCACGGGCCCAGACAATCGCCGCACTGCGGCTGTGCACCCCCAGTTTTGAGTACACCGTGGCCACATGGTTACGCACCGTATTGGGTGCCAGTTTCAGCCGCGAGGCGATTTCCTTGTCGGCCAGGCCTTCGCAGATCAGGCCCAGCACATCGCGCTCACGCGCGGTCAGGTCGGTGAAGGCCACATTGGGCAGGTTGGGGCTGTTGACGCTCTTGGCGTTGGCCAGTTTTTCGATGAGGGTCTGGCTGAACCACGAGGCGTCCTGCATCACTTCCTCGATGGCAGCCACCAGCTCCAGCTCCGAGCGCTTGCGCTCGGTGATGTTCATCATCACCAGCAGGTAGCACGGCACGTCCTGGATGACCACGGTGTCGGCGGAAAGCACGCAGTCGATCACTTCGTTGCCTTTCTTGCGCACCTTGAGGTCCTGGCCATCGAGGTTGCCGGCTTTCTCCAGGGTGGCGAACACCTGGGCGGCCGCCGGGGCGCTGTCGATGAAGTGGATCTCTTCGATGGCCTTGCCGATGAGCTCCTCACTGGTGTACCCGGTAATCGTCATGAAGGCTTCGTTGATGTCCACCACCTGCCGGTTGGCGGCGCTGCACACCAGGGTCGGCACAGGCGTCAGGCGGAACGACTTGGCGAAGCGCTCTTCACTCTGGCGCAGCGCAATCTCGGCCTTGCGGCGTGGCTCCAGGTCGGTGAAGGAAAACAGCATGCATTCCTCCTCGTTCATGTCCAGCGGCTGGCCGGCGACGATCACCAGTTTGCTGCCACCTTCGGGCAGCTTCAGCTCGGCTTGCATCTGCGGGATGGTCGCGCCTTCGCCCAGGCGCTGGATGGCCAGGTCCTTGCGATCGGCCTGCTCCAGAACGTCCAGCTCATACACCGAGCGGCCGATGACCTGGTCGCGGTTGTAGCCGGTCATCTCCAGGAAACCCTGGTTCACCTTGATATAGCGCAGGTCGCTCAGGCGGCAGATCACCGCAGGCGCCGGGTTGGCGTTGAAGGTTTTCTCGAAGCGCTGCTCGGCGCTGGCCCACTCGGTGGCGTCGCTGAGGATCAGTACCAGCAACTCGGGCTCGCCGTGGGAATCGCTGATCACCAGGCTGCGCAGGCGGTGGACCCAGGTCTTGTGTTCGTCGGCGGTGGGGGTGACTTCCACCACCACATCGCTGAATTCATCACCCGCCGCCGCACGGGCGAGGGGGTAGTTTTCCAGCGGCACGGGATGGTTGTTGCGATAGCGCAGGCTGAAGCGTTCGGCGTATTCGCGGGTATCGGCGCCCAATGCCGCGACCTCATCCACCCCATGCATGGCCAGGGCGGCATCGTTGGCCCAGAGGATGGTCTGGTCGACCTCGGCGAGGATTATCCCGTCGGACAGCCCGGAGATGATCTGCTGCAGTTGGCGACGATTGGTTTCTTTGGCGAGGACATCCTGGGTCATGGTTTCTCCGGGTTCTGGACGCATGAAAGTACGACACCCAGGCGTCAGGATAGTGCAGAGCAATTGCCTGCACCGGGGTGCGAATGCACCAGATGGCCTGGTGCATTTGCGCGGGGACGAGCGGGCACGTGGCTGGCCAGACTGAGACGGTCAATTACTGCAAAAGGATCAATCATGACCACTGTCTATGAAACCAACCGTTCGCCGTTTCGCGTGTCCTGGAGTTCCGTACTCGCGGGTAGTGCAATTGCCCTGGTGACCTACCTGGTGCTCAGTGTCCTCGGCACTGCAATTGGCGCCAGCGCCGTCAACCCGATGCAGGCGGGCAATCCGTTGAGCGGTTTCGGCACGGGCGCCGGCATCTGGCTATTTGTGTCGACGTTGATCGCCATCGCCGTGGGTGCCTTTGTGGCCGGGCGTACGGCACCGGATCGCGGCGGCCTGCATGGCGTGCTGACCTGGACCCTGACCACGTTATTCACCACCTGGCTGCTGGCAGGCCTGGCCGCGAGCGTGGTCGGTACCGCTGGCAATGTGGTGGGCAAAGGCCTGTCGGCCGCCGGTAGTGGCATCGCTGCCGCGGCGCCGGGCATCAGTGACAGCGTCAAGCAGCAACTGGACGAGCAGGGCATCCACCTGGACTGGAATAGCCTGCAAGCTCAGCTCGATACCCTGCTCAAGCAAAGCGGCAAGCCTGAATTGGACCCGGCCAATGTCGAGCAGAAAACCGATCAGGCCGCAGCGGATGGCAAGCAGTCGGCGACGGCTGCCGCGACCAATCCAGCCCTGGCCGGTGATGCGCTCAAGCAGTGGTTCGACCGCGTCAAAGCCTCCGGTGAGCCTGCGCTGAACGCGGCCGATAAAGACGCGCTGGTCAACATCGTTGCCGCCCGTACCGGCAAGAGCAAAGAGGAAGCCACGCAGATCGTCGACAACTATGCCCAGGCCTATCAGCAAGCCATGCAGAAGGTCGATGAGCTCAAGCAACAGGCCGAGCAGAAAGCCCGTGAAGCAGGCGAAGTCGCGGCCAAGCAACTGTCCCGCGCAGCCTGGAGCACCTTGGCGATGTTGCTGCTGGGTGTGGCGTTGAGTTTCTTTGTGGGGCGTATGGCGCTGACGACGCGTCGGGTGCCGTTGGCGTAAAAGCTGGGTGTGGCGAGGGAGCTTGCTCCCGTTGGGGCGCGTAGCGGTCCAAACAAGTGGTGCGTTGCGGGGGCTGCTGCGCAGCCCAACGCGGGGCAAGCCCGCTCGCCACAGGAGCGAGTACGCCAGGCCATTTTGGTTAGCGCGGCAGCGCGCGGTGCTGGACATACCCCAGCGTCTGATCGTAAAGGTCGACGCGCCGATCCCTCTGCAGGTCGTTGAGGCTATTCCAGATCGGTGCACTGCGCGCGCTGCTGAGATCAATGTCGGCGTACAGTATTTCCTCACGAGTAGCCGAGGCCACTTTGCCAATTGGCCATCCATTGGTCCCGGCGATCAACGAACACCCCAGGTAGCGCGCGTCGCGTTCTTCGCCGATTCTGCTGGCGGCGGCGATAAACACATTGTTCACGTGCGCCGCCGTCATCGTCAGGTAAGACGCCATGCATTTGCCCGCTTCGTCAAATAACGGCGCAGGTGTCCAGGCCCAGTTGTTCAGGCTGCAAATGATATCGGCACCTTGTTGGCTGAGAATGCGCGGCACTTCGGGAAACCAGATGTCCCAGCAGATCAGCAGGCCAATCCGCCCGATGGGTGTATCGAAGACTGGGAAGCCAGTGTTTCCCGGGGTGAACCATAACTTCTCGAGGTTCCATAGATGGGCTTTGCGGTACTTGCCGATCAAGCCGTCCGGGCCCAGCAGCAAAGCGGTATTGAACAGTTGCCTGCCGTCGATTTCGTTCAAGCCCGCTGCCAGGTACACCCGGTGCCGGCAAGCAAAGTCGATCCAGGCTCGCACGCTTGGGCCGTTTGGAATGACTTCGGCGTGATCAAAGGCGTCCTGGCGGTTAGCAAAGAAATAGCCGCAGCTTGATAGCTCCGGCAGCACGATCAGATTGGCGCCGCCGTTCACGGCCTCAGTGGCCAATTCCAGGCTACGCCGCAGGTTGGCAGACCGATGGTCCGTACCCACCTGGGGATCGAATTGCACAACAGAAACGCGAACGGGGCTGATGGCTTGGGGCATGACAGGTGACCTCTTGGAAAATACAACCGAAGTGGTTGGCCTTGCATAAGAGGTGATTGAGCGAAAGGTGATAAGCCAGGCGCTTCTGCGACACTTGTCAGTTAGCTCTGCAAATCGGTTGGCAGAGCCTGCACCGCTCTTGCGGTTGCAAATCCCACCCAATTCTGGGAAAACCCCACCCCTCATGCCTTCAACGAGCCCCACCATGAGCAACGACGAACTCCAGGTCACCGACATCCGCCCAGGCACCGGCAAAGCCGTGGTCAAGGGGGCGCTGATCACCACTCAATACACCGGCACCCTGGAAGACGGCACGGTGTTCGATTCGTCCTGGGAGCGGGGTAAGCCGTTCCAGTGTGTGATCGGCACCGGCCGCGTGATCAAGGGCTGGGACCAGGGCCTGATGGGCATGCAGGTCGGCGGCGTGCGCAGGCTGTTTGTCCCGGCGCACCTGGCGTATGGCGAGCGGTCGATGGGCGCGCATATCAAACCCAACAGCAATCTGTGCTTCGAGATTGAGTTGTTGGAAGTGCTGACGCGCGATGATTGAAGTGCTTTTGAACCGGGAGGCTGCATGCCGTTGATTCAAGC
Organism: Pseudomonas sp. GW821-FHT05D12; assembly: GCF_059419825.1. Classification (NCBI taxonomy): domain Bacteria; kingdom Pseudomonadati; phylum Pseudomonadota; class Gammaproteobacteria; order Pseudomonadales; family Pseudomonadaceae; genus Pseudomonas; species Pseudomonas sp. GW821-FHT05D12. Next base: position 136,577 of record NZ_JBWKSN010000004.1, read on the forward strand.
TATTCGCGACAGCTGGGGGTGGGTCGGCATTGATCCCGTCGAGGTCGTCGGGACCACCGCCTTTGGCAATGTGATGATCAAGGATTCGCAGGGACGCTATTGGCGGCTGTGTCCTGAAGCGCTTTATTGCGAGGTTATTGCGCAGACGCGTGCCGTGCTGGACGAGGTTTCCAGGGATCAGGCATTTTTGCGCGACTGGTATCTGCAACCCATGGTGGAGCAGGCCGAGGAGGCCCTGGGGCCGTTGGCGCCTGGCCAGGTTTATCATTGGGTTATTTCGCCGGTATTGGGCGGCGAGTACGTTATCGACAATGTGCGATGCCTGGATCATGTTGAGCAGCTTCGGTTCTGCGGTGATCTGGCACGGGAGATAAAGGATTTGCCCGACGGTGCCCAGTTGAAGCTCAGGCTTGTCGACTAGTCATTGAAAAAAGGCAGCGTTCCATCGACGTCCAGGGTGTGGCTGAATGGCCCCTCGGCGGCTTGCTGAACCCTCCCTGAAGAATCCTCTTATCCACCTTGCGGAAGCTTTCCTACGGTTTACTCCCGCGTAAACGGGGCGTAAGCTTCGCGCGTTTTCATCAATAGCGGAGACCCTCAGTGGGTACTTGTTCGAGTGACAGTAGTCGGCCGGTTTCGGTAACCGGCACATACTTGGCAAGGTAACGCGCATTTTCCTGATGCCGTTGTCTCGCCAACAAAGCGAGAAGCGGCTTCCCGACAGCAGCCAGTCCTGGCGCCTGTCCGATCCCTCTCATCGACGCTGACCAGCACCTGACTGACCTCGGGATGCTACGGACGCGCCTGCCTTTTTGCGGCAGGCGGGCCGAGCTGACTGTGCCTGTAGAACGGGCAGGGTGCAGCCGGTCGTACCTGCCTGCAGGTTTCCTCGCGCAGGAGTTACACCATGAGACTCATTCTGCTCAAAGCGTTGTTTGCCGGTTTCCTGCGGAATCGGCACATCGCCCGGTATTTCCGTCGCCTGCCGCTGATCTGCTGGCGTATATGGCGCTGATCCAGGCGGTGAAAGGCTTCTACATCCGTAAATTTGGCTGGCAGTAACGGTGCTATCGCTGGCAAGCCAGCTCCTGCAGGCGCTGGCGTTCAAGGAGATTTTTTATGCAAGCAATCAACAACATCAACCTCAATTCGCTGATCGACACTTTGGTCAGCCTCACCGCCGCGTTCATCCTCGGCGGCCTGATCGGTTTCGAGCGTCAGTACCGCCAGCGCACGGCGGGCCTGCGCACCAACGTGCTGGTGGCGGTGGGCGCGGCGATTTTCGTCGACATGGCCAACCGCCTGGGCGGCGCAGAAGGCGCGGTGCGGGTGGTGGCGTACGTGGTCTCGGGGATCGGTTTTCTCGGCGCGGGTGTGATCATGCGCGAAGAAGGCAATGTGCGCGGGCTCAACACCGCCGCCACGCTCTGGGCGTCGGCGGCGGTGGGGGCCTGTGCCGGCGCCGACCTGATCCTCGAAGCGTTGCTCGGCACGCTGTTTGTGCTGGCGGCCAATACCTTGCTGCGGCCGATCGTCAACAACATCAACCGCCAGCCGCTGGATGTGGTGTCGGCGGAGGTCACCAATATCCTCTATGTCATCGCCCGGCGTACCCAGCAGAAAGCCGTGCTCGCACTGCTGGAAGCCGAATTGGCGCGTTGCAACTACCCGGCCAGTGATGTCGATGTGCGGCCTTTCGGCACTGACGAAGTCGAAATCGAAGCCACCCTGGCGGTGACCTCGGTGGACGGTGACGAGCTGGATGCCCTGGTGGCGCGCATTTCTCTGTCGACCCTGGTGGTGCAGGCCTTCTGGAGCCCAAGCACCACGGAGTAGTACGCGGACGTCAGACTTTGCCTTGTTCAATACGGACTATGCTACTGAGAGGAAAAGTCCTACAAGTATTCGAGACTATCCCTTCATTTGAAACCACACGCCATTGTTAAGGTTGCGCGCTTGCGCCTATTTAGGAACCCAGGCGCAGCTTTACGTTTTCATCGTGTTTTTCAAAAGGAGAGGCCCGTACTGCCTGAAGTGTCACGCAGAGTACTCAGCACCGTTTGTCGGAACTGTTACTTTTCACAGGTAGATAGGACTCACGTGATATGTAAGCGTACTGATCCTCCCAGGGGAGTCTTATGAGCAACAAAGCTTTAATTGTGGATGATCACCCGTTTATACGCGCCACCGTCAAGCACCTGCTGAAGCAGGAGGGCTTCGACGCCATCTTCGAAGCAGGTAACGGCGCGGATGCCATGCAGGTTGCCCGTGAGGAGCGTCCGGACCTTGTCATTCTCGACCTGGCAATGCCCAAGCTCGGTGGGTTGGAGGTGATCAGTCGGATTAAAGCCTTGGACCTGCCTTGCAAGATACTGGTACTGACTTCGTACCTGGCCGTGTTCTTTTCTACCCGTTGCATGCGTGCCGGTGCCATGGGGTTTGTCGCCAAGACCGGCGAACTCGACGAGCTGCAGAAGGCCATCAGGGCAATCAGGTCCGGCTACAGTTGCTTTCCGAGCCTGCCTACCAGTTCGGTGCGTCGCGACGACCTGCAATCCACCGAGCAGGAGTTGGTGGAGGCGCTGTCCGATCGCGAGCTGACGGTATTGCAAAAACTGGCCCTGGGCCTGGGTAACAAGGAGATTGCCGAGGACATGCTGTTGAGTCACAAAACCATCAGTACCTACAAGACGCGGCTCAAGGAGAAACTACGTATGTCCTCGGTGGTGCATCTGTCCAAGTTCGCGCAGCGCAATCACCTGATCTGAAATGAACCCCTCACGGTTGATCAAGCTCATGGTCATCCTGCTCGTGGGGATGTTGCCTGCGGCGGTGATGGCCGTGGATGCACCGCAAAGCCTGCGGCTACTCGGCCACTCAACCCTTGAACCCACCAGCGTGATGCTCGATGAAGCCGACTGGCGCTGGCTGCGCGAGCAGCGCACATTGATCATCGGAGTCTCGGCGCCGGATTACGCGCCCTTTGACCTGAGTAACAACAAGCAAGAACTGGAAGGCATCACCGCCGATTATGCGGCGCTGATCGGCCAGGCGCTGAATATCGCGGTCACGGTTCGGCGCTACGACACGCGCGATGAAGTTATCGACGCCCTCAAGAGCGGCGCGGTGGATTTTCTCGGCTCGGCCAACGGTTATGAGTTCGCCGACCCGCAGTTGGTGCTATCGCGCTCCTACGCCAATGATCAACCCGTGCTGGTGACGCGCGCGGGTGACAACCTTGCATTGAATGCCGATCTGGCGGGCAGGCGCGTGGCGATGCTCTACCACTACATGCCGCCCGACGCCGTCCAGGCGTTCTACCCCCAAGCGCAGTTGCAGTTGTTTGGCTCGACCTTCGAGGCCATCGGCGCCGTCGCGTTTGGCCAGGCGGATGTGTACCTCGGGGATGCCATCAGCACCCGCTACCTGATCAACAAGAACCATCTCAATAATGTGCGCATGGCGGATTTTTCGGCCATGGAAGCCAACCCGTTCGGGTTCGCCCTGCGCAAGGAAAACACACGCCTGCTGAGGATCATCAACGCCGCGCTGGCCGCTGTTCCCGCCAACCAGCAGATGGAAATCCTGCGCCGTTGGAGTGCCGGTGGTATTGGTTTTCCCGAGGCCGACCGGCTGCGCTTGAGCGTCAATGAGCAGCGCTGGCTGGAGAAGCATCCGCGGGTAAAAGTGGCGGTGGTCGACAAGTTCGTGCCGCTATCGTTTTTCAATGAGAAGGGCGAGTTCGAAGGCCTGAGCGCCGAGGTGTTGTCGCGGATCAGCCTGCGTACGGGCCTTAAGTTCGACATCGAGCAGGGCACTTCACTGCCGCGCCTGGTTGACGCGGTCAGCACCGGGCGCGTCGACATGCTGGCGGCCGTGACGCCCAGCATCGAGCGGTCGGAGAAGATCCGCTTTACCCGGCCCTACCTGTCAAACCCCTATGCCCTGGTGGTGTCCGCGGACAATGAGCGCGTGATCACCCTGGAGGACATGCCCGGCAAACGCCTGGCGGTGGTCAGCGGCAACAGCCTCGCGATGCAGATTGCCGAGGACTACCCAGGCGTGGTGTTTGTCGAAGTCGAGAACACCGAGCAGGCCATGGCGTTGGTGGCCAAGGGCACCGTGGAGGCGACCGCGGTGTCGTTGATCAGCGCGCGCTACATGATCGCGCGCAATTACCGTGAACGCCTGCGCATCACCAGCACGGTCGGCCGGGAGCCGGCGCGTTTTACCCTGGGGGTCAACCGCAGTGAACTGGAGTTGTATTCGATCCTCGACAAGGCATTGCTGAGCATTACCCCCGAAGAGATGGACGAGCTGACCAACCATTGGCGCAGTGAAATCATCCTCGAAGACAGCTACTGGCTGCGGCACCGCAACGTGATTATCCAAGGCTTCGCCCTTGCCGCGCTGCTGCTGTTGGTCGCCCTGGGCTGGGTGTTCTACCTGCGTAACCTGATTCGCAAGCGCGCCCAGGCGGAGCGGGCCTTGAGCGACCAGATGCGCTTTATGAGCGTGCTGATCGACGGCACTCCGCACCCGATCTACGTGCGCGATCGCCAAGGCCGCTTGATGGCGTGCAACAACGCCTACCTCGATGTCTTCGGCTTCAAGCTCGAAGACGTCATTGGCAAGACCGTGGTGGAGACCGACACCGGCAACCCTCCCCAGGCCCAGTCGTTCCATGCCGATTACCTGCGCTTGATGGAGCAGGGCGAACCGCAGATCCATGACCGCGTGTTGAAGATTCCCGGTGGCGGGGTGTTGACCATCTACCAGTGGATGCTGCCCTACCGGGATAGCAACGGCGGCGTCGTGGGCATGATTGCCGGCTGGGTCGATGTCAGCGAGCGCCAGCGCTTGCTGGGCCAATTGCAGGAAGCCAAGGAGGAGGCCGACGCAGCCAACCGCGCGAAGACCACCTTCCTGGCCACCATGAGCCATGAGATACGCACGCCCATGAACGCTGTGATCGGCATGATCGAGCTGGCCCTGGAAAACGCCCAGCAGGGGCGTGCCGACCGCGCCGCGCTGGAGGTGGCCTCGGTGGCGTCGCACAGCATGCTGGAGTTGATCGGCGATATTCTCGACATTGCGCGGATTGAATCCGGCCACCTGTCACTGGCCCTGGAGCCCGCCAATCCGCACGAGCTGCTAGCCTCGGTGGCACGGGTATTTGAAGGGTTGGCGCGCGACAAGGGCCTGGTGTTGCAAGTGGAGCTCGACCCGCTGATCGACCATGCGGTGTTGATCGACCCGCTGCGCTTCAAGCAGGTGGTGTCCAATCTGTTGGGGAATGCGATCAAGTTCACCACCAGTGGTCAGGTACGCGTGGGGGCCCAGGGGGCATTGGTCGGCGATCAACTAGACCTGCGGCTATGGGTGGAGGACACCGGCATTGGCATCAGCGCTGTCGATCAGCAGCGCTTGTTCAACCCCTTTATCCAGGGCAGCAATAACGAACAGTCGGCACGCAGTGGTTCTGGCCTTGGACTGGTCATCAGCCGCAACCTGTGCGAGATGATGGGCGGGCAATTGCACTTGAGCAGCGTGCTGGGCAAGGGCACGCGGGTGGATGTGACGCTGTCGCTGGAAATGACCACCCGCGTGCCGGATGCATTGCCCGTCTTGCCCGTTCCGACGGCCCGGGCGTTGAGCATCCTGGTGGTGGATGACTACCCGGCCAACCGCCTGCTGCTGGCTCGCCAGTTGAGCTTCCTGGGGCACCGCATCACCACCGCCGATGACGGTGCCCAAGGCTTTGCCTTGTGGCAGGCCGGGCAGTTCGATGGGGTGATCACCGATTGCAATATGCCCTTCAAGGATGGGTATACGTTGGCGCGGGATATTCGTGCCCAGGAGCGTCAGCGCGGGCTCACGCCATGCCTGTTGCTGGGCTTCACCGCCAATGCGCAGCCACAAGAAACCGAACGCTGCCGACAATCCGGCATGGATGGCTGCCTGTTCAAGCCTACCGGGCTTGAAGACTTGCGCGCCGCGTTGGCATCGCGCGCGGTCGGCGGGGTGACACAGGCGGTCGAACCGACGTTTGATTTGAGTACGCTGATCGCGCTGACCGGTAGCGATAAGGTCGCGCTGAACGAGTTGCTGACGCCGTTACTCGACAGCCTGGAGGAAGATCGCGCCTGGCTGGGTGTTGAGCAAAATCGCACGGACTTCGCCAGGCTGCATGACCTGGCCCATCGCGTCAAAGGTGGCGCACGCTTGGTCAAGTCTCAGGTGTTGATCGCCAGCTGCGAGACCTTGGAAGACCTGTGCGAGCGGCGCGAAGGCGAGGCGTTGGACGCAGCAGTGCAGGCGGTTGAACGGGCTATCGCAGGCTTGCAACACAGCCTCGGGCAGTACTGCAATCAGGCGTGACCGAGGTAGACAGCCATTCGGTGCATTTGGGACAACTCCTACATGAAGGGGGAACATGCCTGATTTTGTCTTCGGGATATGTCTGGAAAATGGGCGACGCTCACTGACGAGCGCTGCCAGCCCAGGGGTTTGCCATGCCGAACAAAGCACTGACCATCCTGATTGCCGATGAACAGCACCTGCAACGGTTGTACATCGAAAAAATGCTCAATCAGTTGGGGTACCACCGGATCGTGCCGGTACAGACCTTCGAAGAAGTCCAGATACTCACCGCCATTCCGGCCGAACCCTTTGACGTGCTGATCATCAATGCGGGGCTGACGCTGCACAGCTGCGGGCCCCAGCCCCAGGTACGCCACGTGCTGGTCTACGACCACCTCGACCTGGGCGCACCTGCCGGCGCAACACCGGCGGTGCTGGTACGGCTGCCCGGCGTACCGGACAACGTCAACCTCGAACATTTCATGGACATCATCGACCCACCCGCAGCCACGGCGGGCCTGCGGGTATTGCCCTGGTTGCGCGAGTTATCCCGCGCACGGGTGGCCGGCGCCTAGTCCCACTTCGGCGCGATGCCCTTGGGGCTGGTCAAGCGATGGCCGCGCTCCAGGCCGGCAATCTGTTCCATGTCGGCAGCACTCAAGGTCAGTTGCAGGGCCTTGAGGTTGCTTTCCAGGTTGGCGCGTTTGGTCGAGGAGGGGATCACGGCGTACCCGAGTTGCATGGCCCAGGCCAGCGTCACTTGGGCCGGGGTGGCTTGATGGCGCTCGGCGATCTGCTGGATCACCGGGTCCTTGAGCACTTCGCCGTAGGCCAGGGTCATGTATGAGGTGATCTGGATACCGTGGGCGCTGGCGAACTCCGCCACCTTGCGATTTTGCAGGTAGGGGTGCAGTTCGATCTGGTTGGTCGCGATGTGCTCGGCGCCGACCGCTGCGATGGCCTGTTTCATCAGGTCAATGGTGAAGTTGGAAATACCGATCTGGCGCGTCAGGCCCTGGCGCTTGGCTTCCAGCAACTGGCTCATGAATTCGGCGACGGGAACCTGGTCTTCCGGCGACGGCCAGTGGATCAGGGTCAGGTCCAGGTAGTCGGTCTGGAGCTTGCGCAGGCTCTCCTTGAGGCTCGGGATCAACTGGCCTTCGGCGAAGTTGGCGATCCAGATCTTGCTGGTGATGAACAGCTCATCACGGGGCACACCGCTGTCGGCGATGGCCTGGCCGACGTCAGCTTCGTTCTCGTAGATCTGCGCCGTGTCGATGACGCGGTAGCCCAGTTCCAGGCCGGTGCTGACGGAATCAATCACCACCTGGCCCTGCAGGCGGAAAGTGCCGAGGCCGAAGGCGGGTACATTGGACGTGGGGATAGACATCAGTAACTCCTGAAGAGGTGTGAACAATGGAGTCGAGTATCCGCCCGTCGTTCCTTCGGAAAAACCGTCGAATCCGAAAAGGACTCTTTACCGCAGGTCACGAATGGGCCTGGCCTAAAATGTCGGCGGCGTAATCACCCAGATCACCACCGTCTCCACCTTGCCGGGGTTGCCATACCGATGCGGTTCGCTGCTGGCAAAGCTGAAGCTGTCACCAGCCGCCAGCAGGAAGTGCCGCTCTCCCACCCACAGCTCGAACTGTCCGCGCAACACATAGCCGGCTTCTTCGCCTTCATGGCTGTAGCTCTGCTGGCTGTAGGTGCCCGGTGGGAAACTCGATTGCAGCATTTCCAGTTGATGGTTGGGCAGGGGCGTCAGCAACTGGTCGACGATGCCGTCTTCATAGTGGATGCTCTGGCGATTGTCCTTGCGCACCACGTAGCCTGCGTCTGCCGGTGCGGGCGTGGTCTCGCTGGCGAAGAACCATTGGATCGTCACCCCCAGGCTGCGAGCGATGTTGAACAGTGCCGGAATCGACGGGTACGCCAGGTTGCGTTCCAGCTGGCTCAGGTAGCCGGCGGTCAGTTCGCTGGCCTCTGCCAGGGCGGTCAAGGTCATGCCGCTGGCCTTGCGCAAACCACGGATGCGGGTGCCGAGAAACAGTTGCTGGGGTTGGTCGTTCACAGGTTCCATGCCACCTTGAGTCCTTCGTAGATCGCCTCTTCGGCGGTGCGCGGCGCCAGGCAGTCGCCGATCCGGTCAAACGGCACCAGGCCCTGCAGCTGCGCGCCGAGAGTGTCCACCGGCTGGTGGCCCTGGCACAACACCAGCGTGTCGATATTCTCCAGCAGCATGGGCTCGCCGCTGGCGGTGTGTTGCAGGTACACCGTGGTGTCGTCGCAGCCGTACAAGCGCGCATACGGGATGATCGGAATGCCCAGCCGGTGCAGCTCGCCGGCCAGTTGATCACGCACATACAGCGGCAGATTCTCGCCACAGTGCGTGCCATTCACCGCCAGTTGCACCTGATGCCCGGCGCGCACCAGGCGCTCGGCAATGCCGGGGCCGATCCAGTCGCAACGCCAGTCGACCACCACCACCGAACGCCCCAGGGGTACTGCGTCGCGCAGCACCTGCCAGGCATCCACCACCTGCAGTTCGCCGCCTTGCTCGAAGGCCGGCCAATAGGGTTCGGCGCCGGTGGCAATGATCACGTGGTCGGGTTGCTCGCGCTCCACCAGCGCGCGGTCGACGCGGGTGTTGCGCAGCACCTGCACCCCGGCCAGTTGCATCTCGCGCTGCAGGTTGGTGCTGGCGCCACCGAACTCACTGCGCCGTGGCAGCAATTGCGCCAGCAGCACTTGCCCGCCCAACTGGGCGCTGGCCTCGTAGAGCGTCACGGCATGCCCGCGTTGCGCCGCGACCGCTGCGGCTTTCATACCCGCCGGACCACCGCCCACGACCATGATGCGCTTGCGCTTGAGTGTCGCTTGCACCTCGCCGAATTGCAGCTCGCGGCCGGTCTCGGGATGCTGGATGCACGAGATCGGCAAGCCCTTGTGAAAGTGACCGATGCAGGCCTGGTTGCAGGCGATGCACGCGCGCACATCTTCGACGCGCCCGTCGAGAGTCTTGGCGGGCATCAGCGGGTCGCAGATCAATGCGCGGGTCATGCCGCACACATCGGCCTGGCCGCGCGCGAGGATCAATTCGGCTTCCTGGGGCTGGTTGATGCGCCCGGTGACGAACAGCGGAATCGACAGGCTGGCCTTGAACGTCGCGGCCTCATCGGCGAGGTACGCGGCGGCAATCGCCATGGGCGGCACGATGTGGATTGCACCGCCCAGCGAGGCCGACGTGCCTGCGACGATATGCACGTAGTCGAGCTGGGACTGCAGGCTCTGCACGGCTTCCAGGGATTCGCTTTCGGTGAGCCCTTCGGCATCGCGTTCATCGGCAGAAATGCGCAGGCCGATGATGAAGTCCGCGTCGGTAGCCGCGCGCACGGCGGCGAGGATTTCCGTCAGGAACCGCAGCCGTTGCTCAAGCGCCCCGTTGTAGCCATCGCTGCGCCGATTGACCCGCGGGTTGAGAAACTGCGCCGGCAGGTACCCATGGCTGGCGACCACTTCGACGCCGTCGATCCCGGCCTGATGCAGACGCCTGGCAGCGGCAGCGTAACCCGCGACAATCTCATCGATCATCGCTTGGTCCAACGCACGCGGCATCACCCGGAAGCGTTCATTGGGCACCCCCGAGGCCGAGTAGGCGACCGCCAGCAGGCCATCCGCCGACTCCATGATTTCCCGCCCGGGATGAAAGATCTGCGACAGCACCACGGTGCCATGGGCATGGCAGGTTTCGGCCAGCTCGCGGTAGCCCTCGATGCACGCATCGTCGGTGGCCATCAACACATGGGAGGTGTACCGCGCGCTGTCATGCACCCCGGCCACCTGCAGCACAATCAGGCCGACACCGCCTTCGGCACGCGCACGGTGGTAGGCGATCAATGGCGGGTTGACCCGGTTATCGGTGGGCATCGAGGTGTCATGACCGCTGGACATGATGCGGTTTTTCAGGCGTTTGCCCCGCAGTGCCAGGGGCTCGAACAGGTGCGGGAAAGCAGAGGGCGACATGGTGCGGGTACTCCAGGCGCTGTTATTGTTATTTTTCTATAGGAGGCTGCCGCCAGTAAAAAATCAACTTGTTTTTTTACTGGTGTCTGGATTAGCGTCGCCTTCACCCACCCCGTGCCCGGAGAATAAAAATGCCTTACTCCACCGAACAGCACCTGCGCGAAGAGCTTGCGGCGTGTTATCGATTGATCGCGCACTACCGCATGAGTGACCTGATTTTCACGCATATCTCGGTGCGCATTCCCGGGCCCGAGCATCACTTCCTGATCAATCCCTACGGGCTGATGTTCGATGAAATCACCGCCTCCAGCCTGGTGAAGATCGGCCTCGACGGGCGCGCGGTCGAGCCGTCGTCGCATGCGGTCAACCCGGCCGGCTTTGTGATTCACAGCGCGATCCATGGCGCCCGCGAAGATGCCCACTGTGTGCTGCACACCCACACTCGCGCAGGCTGCGCGGTGGCGGCGCTGGCGTGCGGGCTGTTGCCGGTGAACCAGATTTCCATGGAGTTCTACGGCAAGGTTGCCTACCACGACTACGAAGGCGTGGCCCTGGACATGGACGAGCAGCAACGCCTGGTGCGCGACCTCGGCGACAAGCCGGTGCTGATGCTGCGCAACCACGGTTTGCTGACGGTAGGCGCAACCGTCAGCCAGGCATTCCTGCGCATGTACTACCTGGAGAAAGCCTGCGACATCCAGATCGCCGCCCAGGCCTGTGGCCCACTGGTACTGCCATCCGCCGAGGTCTGCCAGTACACCGAACAGCAATTCAACAACCCCGGCCGGCCGCTGGAGGAGGGCGAGTTGGTTGACCTGGATGCGATGCAACTGGCGTGGGCGGCGTTGCTGCGCATGTTGGATCGAGTGTCGCCGGGCTACCGCGACTGATGTAGAGTCGTGCAGCCGACTCAACCGAAGGACACCGCGCCATGACCCAGGAAACCCGTTTCTCCCGGATGGAGCCGGAATTGCGCAAGGCCAATCTGGTCCAGGCGACCCTGACTTGCCTCAAGCGTGACGGGTTCCAGGGCGCCTCGATCCGCAAGATCAGCGCCGAGGCCGGGGTCTCCGTCGGGCTGATCAGCCACCACTACTCGGGCAAGGATGAGTTGGTGGCCGAGGCCTATCGCACCATCACCGGCCAGGTCATGAGCCTGCTGCGCGAGACCATGGCCAAGGCGCCGCCCAACCCTCGGGAGCGTTTGTCGGCGCTGTTTCGGGGCTCGTTTTCCGCCGAGTTGCTCGACCCGCAGTTGCTGGACGCGTGGCTGGTGTTCTGGGGCGCGGTGAAGACGGCGCCGGCGATCAACCTGGCCCACGAACACTCCTACGGCGAATACCGCACCATCATGCGTTCGGCCCTGACCGACATGGCCCGCGAAGAAGGGTGGGAGCAGTTCGACGCCGACCTCGCGGCCATCGGCCTGAGCGCCTTGCTCGATGGGTTGTGGCTGGAGTCGGGGCTCAACCCCGGCACGTTCACCCCGGAGCAGGGGATCCAGATCTGCGAAGCCTGGGTCGACGGCCTGCAATCTGGCGGTCGCAAGCGTTACCAGCTCAAACCCTGAGCCTTCCTCGCCGCCCTGGACGCAAGGTCCTGGGCGGTTTTTCCGGCACTGAAAAAATTTAAGATTTGCCGATTGCCTCCTTACTGAACACTCGTTTAGTATCGCCCCATGTCGCACCCCTCACGCCAAATAAAATAATTCGAGGAAGCCATGACTACCGATTCGTCCGTGCTCACCCACGTGCAGGCAGGCGTTGCCTGGATCACCCTCAACCGAGGGCCGCAGCGCAATGCGCTGGACATCCCGACCCTCAAGCACCTGCACAGCCTGCTCGACGCGTTCAATCGCGACCCGGCCGTGCGTGTGGTGGTGTTGACCGGCAGCGGCCGCAGCTTCTGCGCCGGCGCGGACCTCGCCGAGTGGGCTGACGCCGAAGCACGCGGCGCCCTGGAAACCTACGGCTGGACCGAAACCGCCCACGCCCTCATGACCCGCCTGCACAGCCTCGACAAACCCACGATTGCCGCGATCAACGGCACCGCCGTCGGCGCCGGCATGGACCTGACCCTGTGCTGCGACCTGCGCGTAGCGGCCCAGTCGGCGCGCTTCAAGGCCGGCTACACCAGCATGGCGTATGCGCCGGACGCCGGTGCCAGCTGGCACTTGCCACGCCTGATCGGCAGCGAACAGGCCAAGCGCCTGCTGTTCCTTGATGAGCTGTGGAGTGCCGACCGCGCCCTGGCAGCCGGCCTGGTCGGTGAAGTGGTCGCCGATGAGCAACTGCATGCCCACACCCTCGAACTGGCGACCCGCCTGGCCAACGGCCCGACCTTCGCCTTCGCCCAGACCAAAACCCTGATCCGCGATGGCGCCGACCGCAGCCTGCCCGAGCAACTGCAAGCCGAACTGGCCGCCGGCCTGTTATGCGGACGCAGTGCCGATGGCGCCGAAGCCCTGCGCGCGTCCATGGAAAAACGCCTCCCGACATTCTGCGGCAAATAACAACAACGACACCCCCGAGCAGGTAGCGCCATGAATTTCCAACTCAGCCAAGAACAAGACATGTTGGTGGACGCGGTACGCAGTTTTGTTGCCAAGGAATTGTTGCCCCACGAGGAGGCGGTGGACCGCGCCGACGAGGTTTCACCGGAGCTGGCCGCGCAGATCCGCGACAAGGCCATCGCTGCCGGCTTCTATGCCTTCAACATGCCGGAAGAGGTCGGTGGTGGTGGCCTCGACTACTTGTCGCAGGCGTTGATCGAACGGGAATTGTCCAAGGTGTCGTGGGCCCTGCATGTGTTTGTCGCGCGCCCGTCGAAAATCCTCATGGCCTGCACCGGCGCGCAGATCGGCGACTATCTGCTGCCGTGCGTGCAGGGCAAGAAAATCGACTGCTTCGCGCTGACCGAACCCGGTGCCGGTTCGGACGCCAACGCGATCAAGACCCGCGCCGTGCGCCACGGCGACGACTTCGTGATCAACGGCAGCAAGCACTTCATCAGCCATGCCGGGCACGCCGATTTCGCCATTGTGTTTGCCGTCACTGACACCTACGAGCACAACGGCCGCCAGCGCAATGCGGTGACTTCATTCCTGGTCGACCGTGGCACGCCGGGCATGACCATTCGCCGGGGCCCCAAGTGTGTGAGCAACCGCGGTTACCACACCTACGAAATGTTCTTCGACGACTGCCGCGTGCCAGCCTCCAAGGTGCTCGGCGAAGTGGGCAAAGGCTGGGACGTGGCCAATGCCTGGCTCACCGCCGGGCGCGTGATGGTCGCCGCCAACTGCGTCGGCCAGGCCCAGCGTGCGCTGGAGGTGTCGCTGCAATGGGCAGCGGATCGCAAGCAGTTTGGCCAGCCCATCGGCACTTATCAGGGCGTGAGCTTCAAACTCGCCGACATGGCCACGCAGATACGCGCGGCTGAACTGCTGACCCTGCACACCGCCTGGAAAATGGATCAGGGCAGCATGACCGACGGCGAGGCCGGCATGGCCAAGCTGTTTGCCAGCGAAACCCTGGGCAAGGTCGCCGACGAGGCCGTGCAGATTTTCGGTGGCATGGGCTTGATGGACGAAGGGCCGGTGGAGCGCATCTGGCGCAACGCGCGGATCGAACGGATCTGGGAAGGCACTTCGGAAATCCAGCGCCATATCATCGCCCGTGAACTGTTGCGACCGCTGTTGCGCTGATCGGCGCGGAGAACGCTTATGTCCCAGGCTATTCGCGACAATCTCAAGCGCCTGCTGGCGCCCCGGCACCTGGCTTTTGTCGGCGGGCGCAGCATGGCCCGCGCCCTCAAGCGCTGTGCCGACGACGGGTTTACCGGGCCGATGTGGCTGGTCAACCCGCAGCATGACAGCCTCGACGGCATCCCCTGTGTGCGCCGCGTCGCGGACCTGCCGTGCGGCCCGGATGCGGTATTCATTGCCACCAACCGTGAACTGACATTGACCTGTGTTGCTGAACTGGCCGCCATCGGCACCGGCGGCGCGATCTGCTACGCCTCCGGCTTTGCCGAAACCGGCGCCAGTGGAGCGGCGCTGCAGCAGCAGTTGTTGCACGCCGCTGGCGAGATGGCCTTGCTCGGTCCCAACTGCTACGGCCTGCTCGACTACCTGCACAGCGCCGCCCTGTGGCCGGTGGCCCACGGCGGCAAAGCGGTGGAGAAGGGCGTGGCGGTGCTGACCCAGAGCGGCAACTTCGCCTACAACCTGTCGATGAGCGACCGCTCGTTGCCGGTGGCCTACATGGCCTCGGTCGGCAACCAGGCGCAATTGGGCGTGGCCGAATTGATGGACGTATTACTCGATGAGCCGCGCGTGACCGCCATCGGTCTGCACCTGGAGGGTTTGAAGAATGTCCCGGGGTTCGCCCGCGCTGCGCACAAGGCGCTGGAGAAGGGCATCCCGATCATCGCGTTGAAAACCGGCGTGTCGCAGATCGGGGCCGAACTGGCGTTGAGTCATACCAGTTCGCTGTCCGGCTCCGACACACTGTACGACAGCCTGTTCACCCGGCTCGGGGTGATCCGCGTGAGTGGGCCGGTGAGTTTTGTCGAGACCTTGAAAGCCGCAGCGTGCGGCAATCTGCCGGCCGGCAACCGCCTGATCGCGCTGGCCTGTTCCGGTGGCGACGCGGGACTGATCGCCGACTACGCCGAGCGCAACCAACTGGCCTTGCCGACACTCGACGAAGACCAGCGCGCAGAGCTGGCGCAGGTGCTGCCCAGCTACGCCAACCTGGTCAACCCGCTGGACTTCACCACCGCCATCTGGGGTGACCGCGAAGCCCTCGACACGATGCTCGATACCGCCCTGCGCACGGAGGCCGATGCCGCCATGCTGGTGCTGGACTACCCGGCCGAATTCACTGGCGAACGCAAGGAATGCGACCTGCTGCTCGGGCTGTTTTGCGACGCGCTCGACCGGCATGGCAAGACCGGGTTTGTCACCTCGGCGTTTCCCGAATTGCTGCCGGCCCATGCCCGCGAGCGCTTGCATGCCCACGGCATTGCTGCGCTGCAAGGCGTGGAGGATGCACTCGCGGCCTGGGGGCGGATCGCCGAGTATCAGCACAATCGGCGGACCTTGCTGGCGCGCGGCGAGTCGAGCCTCGTGCCGCTGTGCCCGCAACCCCTGCAAGGCCAGGGCCTGGCCCTGGATGAGTGGGCGTCCAAGCAAGCCTTGCGCGTGTTCGGCCTGAACACGCCGGCTGCGGTATTGAGTACACCGGGACGCGCGATTGCCGACGCCGATGTGCTGGGCTACCCGTTGGTGCTCAAGGCGGTCAGCACGCAGTTGCCGCATAAAACCGAGGCCGGTGCCGTCGCCTTGAACCTGCAGGATGGTGTGGCGCTGACGTCTGCGTTGGCGCTGATGCGCGGGCAGATCGCCGCGTATGCGCCCGGTGTAGCGTTTGACCAACTGCTGCTGGAGTCCATGGCGACCCCGCCGTTGGCCGAGCTGATCGTGGGTATCAAGCGCGAGAATGACTTCGGCCTGGCCCTGGTGATCGGCGCTGGTGGCATCCTCGTGGAACTGCTCAAGGACAGTCGCAGCCTGCTGCTGCCGACCACTGACGATGCGATCCGCCACGCCGTGCTCAGCTTGCGCAGCGCCGCGTTGCTGCAGGGCTTTCGCGGGCGCGAAATGGCGGATCTCGACGCGCTGGTCGCGGCCATCCGTGCGGTGGCCGACTACGCCTGCGCCAACGCCGCGCAATTGCTGGAGTTGGATGTGAACCCATTGCTGGTCAACGCCCACGGCGCCACGGCGGTCGACGCGTTGATTCGTCTAGGAGATCAACATGCACGATAAAACCTTGACCGGCGGCCAGGCCCTGGTGCGGTTGCTGGCCAACTATGGCGTCGATACCGTCTTCGGGATTCCCGGAGTGCACACCCTGGAGTTGTACCGCGGCTTGCCCGGCAGCGGCATTCGCCATGTACTCACCCGCCATGAACAGGGCGCGGGCTTTATGGCCGATGGTTATGCGCGGGTCAGCGGCAAGCCGGGCGTGTGCTTTGTGATCACCGGGCCCGGCGTGACCAACGCCGCAACCGCCATCGGCCAGGCCTACGCCGACTCGATCCCGCTGCTGGTGATTTCCAGCGTCAACCACACCGCCAGCCTCGGCAAGGGCTGGGGCATCTTGCATGAGACCCAGGACCAGCGCGCGATCACGGCGCCGATCACGGCGTTCTCCGCCGTGGCCTTGAGCACCGAGGATTTGCCCGAACTGGTGGCGCGTGCTTATGCGGTGTTCGACAGTGAGCGGCCACGGCCGGTGCACATTTCGGTGCCGCTCGACGTGTTGGCCGCGCCGATCCAGAGAGATTGGAGCAATGAGGTCGTACGCCGCCCAGGGCGCGGTTTGCCCTCGGCGGAAGACCTTGACCAAGCGGCGGCAAAACTCTCGGCGGCCAAGCGCCCGATGATCATCGCCGGCGGCGGCGCGCTGGCCGCCGGCGAGGCGTTGCAGCGCTTGAGCACACAACTGGCGGCGCCGTTTTTCAGCAGTGTCGCGGGTAAGGGCCTGTTGCCGATCGGGCATCGGCTGAATGCCGGCTCGACCTTGTGCGTCGAACCTGGTTGGCAATTGATCAGCGAGGCCGACGTGGTGCTCGCGGTCGGCACGGAAATGGCCGACACCGACTATTGGCGCGAGCGTTTGCCGCTGAACGGCGAGCTGCTGCGCGTGGACATCGACCCGCGCAAATTCAATGATTTCTACCCGTGTGCCGTCGCGCTGAAAGGCGATGCCCAACAGACGGTGCAAGCCCTGCTGCAACGGTTACCGCCGGCACCGCGCGACGCTGCAGCGGCGGCCAGATCAGTGGCGGCGGTGCTGCAGGCCATCGAGTCCGGACACGGTCCGTTGCAATCGATCCACCAGGCGATTCTCGAGCGCATCGAGGCCGAATTGCCGACGAATGCGGTGATCAGCAGTGACATGACCCAACTGGCCTACACCGGCAACTACGCCTACCGCAGCCGGGCCCCGCGCAGTTGGCTGCACCCCACGGGCTACGGCACCTTGGGCTACGGCTTGCCGGCCGGCATCGGCGCCAAGTTCGGCGCGCCGCAGCGGCCCGGCCTGGTGCTGGTGGGTGATGGCGGCTTTCTCTACACCGCGCAGGAATTGGCGACGGCGGTGGAAGAACTGGACAGCCCGTTGGTGGTGCTGCTGTGGAACAACGACGCCCTCGGCCAGATCCGCGACGACATGCTCGACCTGGAGATCGAACCGATCGGCGTGCTGCCGCGCAACCCTGATTTTGCCTTGTTCGCCCAGGCGTTCGGCTGCACGGTGAACCAGCCCCAGAACCTGGATGCATTGCAGACGGACTTGCGCAACGCCTTCAAACGCAACGGCGTGACCTTGATCGAGCTGAAACATGCCTGTGCCTGTTGATCTTTAGAGGAGCAAGACCATGAGCGAAAACAACAACAAAATGACTCAAGCGATGCACCGACGGGACTTCCTCAAACACAGCGCCGTGGCCGGTGCGGTGGCGGCGGCGTTTTCCCTGGGTCTGCCGCTGCACGCGTTGGCCCAGGACGCGACGCCCAAGCCCGGCGGCGTGCTGCGCCTGGGCCTGGCCGGAGGCAGCACCACTGATTCGCGCGACCCCGGTTCCTGGGTCGACACCTTCACCTTTGTCGGCTTCTCGGCGGTGTACAACACGCTGACCGAAATCGCCGTCGACGGCAGCGCGATTCCCGAACTCGCCGAGCGCTTTGAATCGACCCCGGATGCGCGCGTGTGGACCTTTCACCTGCGCCCCGGCGTGACCTTCCATAACGGCAAAAGCCTGAGCGCCGAAGACGTGGTGGTGTCGATCAATCATCACCTGAGCAAGGACTCCACGTCGGCCGCCAAGACCGTACTCGGCGACGTCGCCAGCGTCAGCGCCCAGGGCAATGATGCGGTGGTGTTCGAGCTGCACTCGGGCAACGCCGACTTTGCCTACGTGGTTGCCGATTATCACCTGGTGATCATGCCCGCCAAGGATGGTGCCGCCGACTGGAAGGCCGGCGTAGGCACCAGCGGCTACCGCCTGAAAAGCTTCGAGCCGGGTGTGCGCATGGACCTGGAGCGCAACCCCGACTACTGGAAACCCGGTCGCGCGCATTTCGCCAGCGCCGAGTTGCTGGCCATCGCCGACGGTGCCGCGCGGGTCAATGCGCTGGTCACCGGGCAGGTCGATGTGATCAACAAGGTCGACCTGAAAACCGTGGCTCTGCTCAAGCGCAACGCCAATCTGGTGATCGAAGAAACCAAGGGCGCGCAGCACTACACCTTCCCGATGCTGTGCGACAGCAACGAATTCAAGAACAACGACATTCGCATGGCGATGAAGCACGCGATCAATCGCGAAACCTTGCTCGCCTCGGTGCTGTACGGCTACGGCCTGGTGGGCAACGACCACCCGATCCAGCCCGGCAGCCGCTTTATCAACACCGCCCTGGAGCAACGCACCTACGATCCGGACAAGTCGCGCTTCTACCTGCGCAAGGCCGGGGTGGAGTCGCTCAAGGTCCGCCTGCAGGCGTCGGACGCCGCCTACACCGGCGCAGTGGACGCCTCGGTGTTGTTCAAGGAGCAGGCGCGCCAGGCCGGTATTGACATCGACGTGGTGCGCGAACCGGCCGACGGGTTCTTTTCCAACGTGTGGATGAAGCAGCCGTTCACCACTTCGTTCTGGTACAGCAGCCTGACCGCCGACCGCATGTTCAGCATCGGCTACGCCAAGGGTGCGGCGTGGAACGAGACCCACTGGGACAACCCGCGCTTCAACCAACTGCTGACCGCCGCCCGTGGCGAGATGAACGCCCCGTTGCGCCAGGAGATGTACAACGAAATGCAGGCCCTGTGCCGGGATGATGGCGGGGCCATCGTGCCGCTGTTTGCCAGTTCGGTGGCGGCGCGTTCGAACCGCGTGGCGCACGGTGCGCAGACCGCGCCGTATGGCGAGTTGGATGGGCTGAGGCTGATCGAGCGGTGGTGGCAGGCGTGAATACTTCAGAAACGCCACAAACCAAATGTGGGAGCGGGCTTGCTCGCGAATGCGCTGGGTCAGTCTCTATCTGTATTGGCTGACACACCGCTTTCGCGAGCAAGCCCGCTCCCACATTGGACATTTGTCGCCTTCGAGAACATGTCCAACTCATGAGAACCGAACATGAATAGCTTATTCAAACTGGTGCTCCAACGCCTGGCCCTCGGCCTGCTGTCTTTGTTCGCCGTGTCGGTGATCATCTTTCTCGCCGTGGGCATGCTCCCGGGGGATATCGCCCAGGCCATGCTCGGCCAGTCCGCCACGCCGGAGACCGTAGCGGCGTTTCGCGCGCAACTGGGCCTGGATCTGCCGCCGCTGACGCGCTTCGCGCACTGGCTGCTGCGTCTGCTGCACGGTGATCTCGGCGCTTCGCTGGCCAACCAGCGACCCATTGCCGAGTTGATCGGCGCGCGCCTGGGCAACACCTTGAGCCTGGCCGCGTTGGCGGCGTTGGTCTCGGTGCCGACGGCGCTGGTGCTGGGGATGCTGGCGGCGTTGTACCGCAACAGCTGGTTCGATCGCCTGCTCAACACCTCGGCGTTGAGCGCGGTGTCGTTCCCGGAGTTCTTCGTCGCGTACCTGTTAATCCTGGTGTTCTCGGTGAAGCTGGGGTGGTTTCCCAGCCTGTCCAACCTGGCCCCGGATGCCAGTTTCGGCACCATTCTCGAACGCTCGGTGTTACCGGTGGCCACCCTCAGCCTGGTGGTGATTGCGCAGATGATGCGCATGACCCGCGCCTCGCTGATCAACCTGCTGGCCAGCCCGTATATCGAGATGGCGCGCCTGAAGGGCATCCGTCAGTCGCGGATTATCTGGCGGCACGCGCTGCCCAATGCGCTGGCGCCCATCGTCAATGTGGTCGCGCTGAACCTGGCGTACCTGGTGGTGGGCGTGGTGGTGGTCGAAGTAGTGTTCGTGTACCCGGGCCTCGGCCAGTTGCTGGTGGACTCGGTGTCCAAGCGCGACATTCCGGTGGTGCAGGCCTGCAGCCTGATCTTCGCCGCCACTTATATCCTGCTCAATACCGGGGCGGACGTGTTGTCCATCGCCAGCAACCCACGCCTGATGCATCCGAAGGGGTAGACCATGAGCCTGTTGAGCCAAGTGGCCCGGGCGCCGTTGAGCGCCAAGTTCGGCCTGCTGATCATTGTGTTGTACATCGTGGTGGCGGTGTTTGCGCCGCTGCTGGCGCCCTACGGCGAAACCCAGGTGGTGGGCGAGGGTTTTGCGCCGTGGAGCGGCCAGTTCCTGCTGGGCACCGATAACCTGGGGCGCGACATGTTCAGCCGCCTGGTGTACGGCGCGCGCAATACCCTGGGCATCGCATTCCTGACCACGACCCTGGCGTTTCTGCTCGGCGGCCTGTGTGGTTTGGTCGCCGCGATCAAGGGCGGCTGGATCGACCAGGGCTTGTCGCGGGTGGTGGACATTCTCATGGCGATCCCGCAGCTGATCTTTGCCTTGCTGATTCTCAGCGTGGTGGGCACCAACGCCACCTCGCTGGTGCTGGTGATTGCGCTGCTGGATTCGACGCGGGTGTTTCGCCTGTCCCGCGCCGTGGCGATGACCGTGGTGGTGCAGGACTTCGTCGAGGCTGCCCGCCTGCGCGGCGAAGGCCTGTGGTGGCTGGTCACCCGCGAAGTGCTGCCCAACGCCGCCGCACCGTTGATTGCCGAATTCGGCCTGCGCTTCTGCTTTGTATTCCTGTTTATCAGCGCGCTGTCGTTCCTCGGCCTGGGCATCCAACCGCCCACCGCCGATTGGGGCAGCATGGTCCGCGACAACGCGGTGTTGATCACCTTCGGCGATATCAGCCCGTTGCTGCCGGCCCTGGCAGTGGCGTTGATCACCGTCAGCGTGAATTTTGTCGTCGACTGGATGCTGCATAAATCCAGCGGCCTGAAGGAGTGTTGAGGATGGACAAGCCCTTGTTGGAAATCCGCAACCTGCAGATCGAGGGGCATTACGAGGACGCCTGGCATCCGCTGATCAAGGGCATCGACCTGACCTTGCAGCGCGGCGAAGTGCTGGGGCTGATTGGCGAGTCGGGGGCGGGCAAATCGACCCTCGGGCTGGCCGCCATGGGCTATGCGCGCGACGGTTGCCGCATCACGGGCGGCTCGGTGTGTTTTGACGGCATTCAACTGCTGCAGGCCAAGCCCGAAGCGCTGCGCAAGTTACGCGGCTTGCGCATTGCCTATGTCGCGCAAAGTGCGGCCGCGTCGTTCAACCCGGCGCATCGGCTGATCGACCAGCACGTCGAAACGGCGGTGATCAACGGCGGTATCAACCGTGCCCAGGCCGAGCGCGAAGCGGTGGAGTTGTACCGCGTGCTGCGCCTGCCCAACCCGCAGACCATCGGCCAACGTTATCCCCATCAGGTTTCCGGCGGCCAGCTGCAACGGGTGATGACCGCGATGGCGATGGCGTGCCACCCCGACCTGATCATCTTTGACGAACCCACCACCGCCCTCGACGTCACCACGCAGATCGAAGTCCTCGCGGCGATCCGCGATGCGGTGAAAACCTTCGGCAGCGCCGCGCTGTATATCAGCCACGACCTGGCGGTGGTCGCGCAGATGGCCGACCGCATCATGGTGCTGCGCCACGGCAAGCTGGTGGAAGAGGCCGACACCCGCAGCATGCTCAGCCAGCCGCAGCAGGACTACACCAAGTCGCTGTGGGCAGTGCGCAGCTTTCGCACCGAGCCCAAGCCGTGCCCGGTACAGGAGCAGCCGCTGCTGGATGTGCGCCAGGTGTGCGCCAGCTATGGCCATCAACCGGTGCTGCAGGAGGTGTCGATGAAGCTGTATCGCGGCCAGACCCTGGCGGTGATCGGCGAGTCCGGCAGCGGCAAGAGCTCCACCGCGCGCCTGATCACCGGCTTGCTCCCGGCCACGAGCGGGCAGGTGCTGTATGACGGCGAGGCGTTGCCGGTGGACTTTCGCCAGCGCAGCAAGGAGCAGTTGCGGCGCATCCAGATGATCTACCAGATTCCCGATACCGCGCTGAACCCGCGCCAGCGCATCGTCGACATCATCGGCCGGCCGCTGACGTTTTACCTGGGCCTGAAAGGCAAGGCCCTGCGCGCGCGGGTCGCCGAGCTGCTGGAAATGATCGAGCTGGACCCGGCCACCTACATGGAGCGCCAGCCGCGAGAGTTGTCCGGCGGGCAGAAGCAGCGCATCTGCATCGCCCGCGCCCTGGCGGCCGACCCGCAATTGATCATCTGCGATGAGGTCACCTCGGCCCTCGATCAACTGGTGGCCGAGGGCGTGTTGAAACTGCTCAACCGCCTCCAGCAGCAACTCGGCGTGGCCTACCTGTTCATCACTCATGACGTTGCCACCGTCCGCGCGATTGCCGATGAAGTGGTGGTGATGCAGCGGGGCAGGGTGGTGGACCAGGGCAGCCGCAGCGCGATTTTCACCCCGCCGTACCAGGACTACACCGGCCTGTTGTTTTCATCCGAACCTGCGATGGACCCGGACTGGCTCGATCACTTGCTGGCCCAACGGGCGGCGCCCACTGTTTGAGGAATTCACATGAAGGTTTTGATTGTTCACGCGCATCCTGAACCGCAGTCGTTTACCGCCGCCTTGCGTGATCAGGCCATCGCCACGTTGAGCGCGCAGGGGCATGAGGTGCAGGTCAGTGATTTGTACGCAATGCAGTGGAACCCGGTGGCGTCGGCCGCGGACTTTTGCGCGCGGGAAAACCCTGACTACCTGGTGTATGCCCTGGAGCAGCGCCTGGGGGTGAAGAAGCAGTCGATCGCGGCGGATATCCAGGGCGAGTTGGACAAGCTGCTCTGGGCTGACCTGCTGATCCTCAATTTTCCGATCTTCTGGTTCTCGGTGCCGGCGATGCTCAAGGGCTGGATCGACCGGGTACTGGTGTCGGGCGTGTGTTACGGCGGCAAGCGGTTTTACGATCAGGGCGGGCTGGCGGGCAAGCGGGCGTTGGTCACGGTGACCTTGGGCGGGCGTGAACACATGTTCGGCGAGGGCGCGATTCACGGGCCGTTGGAGGACATGTTGCGGCCGATCCTGCGCGGGACCTTGGCGTATGTCGGGTATGAAGTGCTGGCGCCGTTCGTGGCGTGGCATGTGCCGTATATCAGCGATGAGGCGCGGCAGGCATTTCTGATCGCGTACGAGCAGCGGCTGCAAGGGCTGGCGGATGAGCAGCCGTTGGTGTTCCCGAAAATGGCGCAGTTCGATGAGGCGCTGTATCCCCTTTCTTGAACTTGTCACCGGCCAAATGTGGCAGCGGGCTTGCCTGCGAGTGCGGTACATCCGCTACAGATCTGTAGCCTGACACACCGCTATCGCAGGCAAGCCCGCTCCTACATTTTGAGCTTCATCAGTCAGTGCTATTGCGTTGTTCGCGCAGACGCTGCGCCGCGCTGCGCAGCAGTTGCTCGGTACCATCCCAGCCCAGGCAGCCATCGGTCACCGACACGCCGTATTTCATCGATGCACTCAGCGGTTGGCAGCCTTCGAACAGGTGGCTTTCGATCATCATGCCGACCAGCGACGTGTCGCCCTGCAAGCGCTGCTCCAGCACGTCGTTGAACACCGCCGGTTGGCGCAACGGGTCCTTGCCGCTGTTGGCATGGCTGCAATCGACCATGATCCGCGCCGCCACCTTGGACTTGGCCAGGTCGAGCTTGACCTGCGCCACGCTCTGCGCATCGTAGTTCGGCCCGCGGTGGCCGCCGCGCAGCACCAGGTGGGTGTCGGGGTTGCCTGGGGTCTGGATGATCGCCGGATGGCCCTGGCTGTCGACGCCGAAGTGGCGGTGCGGGTGGGCGGCCGAGCGCATCGCGTCGCAGGCAATCGCAACGCCGCCGTCGGTGCCGTTCTTGAAGCCCACGGGCATGCCCAGGCCGCTGGCCATTTCGCGGTGAATCTGCGATTCGGTGGTACGCGCACCAATCGCAACCCAGCTGAGCAGGTCATCGAAGTAGCCGGCGGCCATCGGTTGCAGCAGCTCGGTGGCGACCGGCAGGCCCAGGCGCAGCATTTCGCGCATCAGCTCGCGCGACAGCGTGAGGCCGGCGGCCATGTCATCGCTGCCATCCAGGTGCGGGTCGTAGGCCAGGCCTTTCCAGCCGATGGTGGTGCGCGGTTTTTCGACGTAGGCGCGGATCACCAGCAGCATCTGGTCGCTGACTTCAAGGGCCAGCTTCTTCAGATTGCGTGCGTACTCCATGGCCGATTCCGGGTCGTGGATCGAGCACGGGCCGACAATCACCAGCAAGCGCGAGTCCTGGCCATCGAGGATGGCGCGCACGGCTTGGCGATGGGCGTGGATCTGTTCATTGAGGAACGGGCTGAGGGGCAACTGGTGCTTGAGCTCAAGCGAGCTGGGCAGGCGCTGGGTCAGCGCTTCGTTGGCGCTGGTCAGGTTCGAAACGGGCAGAGCGGCGGTGGCAGAGTTCATATTCAAGGCTTCCTGGGCAAGCGGCGGGCTGTTCCCGCGCGCTTGGCCCTACTGGGGTGTTCGACAATTGGCCGTATCGGCTACGTGTGTTGGCTTGCCACCGATAGGTGACCGATCGGAGGCGGCAGGCTGTCCCGAGCGGAGCTTGCTAAATCGCCAGGCGGTGGAGGTGTCGTAGCGGTAATAGGTGGCGTAGTTCATGTCTTGATTCCTTTTTAGTGTCCGGTGTGCAACGAAATTTTCAGGGCCTGAAAAAACAAAACCCCCGGTCGGGGAGCCGACCGGGGGTTAGATTTCTCTGGTAGGCGACCCCTTGAGTAGTGGGCGCCGATTTCAGGTATCAGGCGCGCCAGTGGCTAAACCAATACCCAAAATAAAAGCTGACCAGTGCGCTCGAACCGTTCACACGGGTAGCCGACACCGAGCGCTGGGCGCTGGCAGCAGGGCAAACCTGAGGGTGGGTGAGTTGCAACATGGTATGTCTCCAAATGATGGAGCGAGCTTACTAGAGGCACACCGGTGGATTCAATCAGTAATTTCTATTGCCGCGGGGTACTTACGGCTATGAGGGACTGCCGATATGCTGGACACACCTTGTTAATGATTGCTTGGACGCGACCATGACCGCCTTGACCCTTGCTGCTGTTCAAACTGTTTCCATCGCGGGCGACGTGCCGGCCAACATCCACCGGCACCTGGCGTTCATGCGCGCGGCGGCGGACAACGGCGTGCAAGTGCTGGTCTTTCCGGAGCTGTCGCTGACCGGGTACGAGCCGCTTCTGGCGGCTGAGTTGGCCATAGAGCCCGAGGCTGTCGTGTTGGCGCCACTGCGCGAGATGGCACGCGAGCTGCGCTTGACCGCGGTAGTCGGCATGCCGGTCCGGCTGGCGTCGCAAGAGGGCGTATTGATCGGTGCGCTGGTGCTGGGAGCGGACGGTTCCCTCGGCGTCTACACCAAGCAGCATTTGCACCCCGGCGAAGCGTTGGCGTTTGTCGCCGGGCAGGGGGGCGCGGCCCTCGAGCAGGGAGATGAGCGTATTGCGTTGGCGGTGTGTGCGGACTTTTCCCACGCCAGCCATCCTCGTCGCGCGGCTGAAGCGGGTGCCACCGTGTATGCGGCGGGTGTGTTGATCAGCGAAGGCGGCTATTCGGCGGACAGCGCTTTGCTCCAAGGCTATGCCGCCGAGCATGGTTTGCTGGTACTGATGGCCAACCATGGTGGCCCATCGGGTGGCTGGGCCTGCGCGGGTCGCAGCGCGATCTGGGCGCCGGATGGCCGCTTGATTGCCGCCGCCCCAGGGGTGGGCGACGCATTGGTGATCGCCCAGGGCGAAGGTGGGCGTTGGGCTGGCCAAGTGGTAGCAGTGTAAATGAGCTTTCATCTACGGGCCGCGACGGCCAACGACTTGCCCTTTGCCCGCACCCTGACCCACGAAACCATGAGCCGCTACTACCTGCAGTACGGCTTGCTGTGGTCCAACGATGGCTTCGACGTCGCCTGGGCCGGGCGTGAGAACTGGCTGATCTGCCGCGATGACGCGGTGATGGGGTTTGTCAGCCTCAGTCGGGACAGCAAGGCCCTGTATATCCGCGAGTTGCACATGCTCGAGTGTTGTCGCAAGCAGGGCGCGGGCAGTTGGGTGCTGGAGCAGATGGCGCTGAAAGCGCGCACGCACGGCCTGGGGCTACTACGCTTGACGGTGTTCAAGACCAATCCGGCGAG
Source organism: Pseudomonas sp. GW821-FHT05D12 (assembly GCF_059419825.1). Classification (NCBI taxonomy): domain Bacteria; kingdom Pseudomonadati; phylum Pseudomonadota; class Gammaproteobacteria; order Pseudomonadales; family Pseudomonadaceae; genus Pseudomonas; species Pseudomonas sp. GW821-FHT05D12. The sequence continues at coordinate 163,212 of NZ_JBWKSN010000004.1, forward strand.
AAGGTTGTATCAGCGCCGAGGCCTGAGCATCGTGGGGGAAGAGGACTGCTTCTGGCGTATGGAACTCGACTGTCGGTCAACGCTGGCGGGCGAATAGCACACTCATTCGGGCAAAACAGGCACAACGTTTCAATAAGCGCATACTGGGTCAGGACAGTACGTCCAGCTCCTGTCTCAGGGGCTCATTCTCGGCCAGGATGACGCCCTCTTTCATGCCCAGAAGGACCGCTACCTTATGGGCCTCTCCACGCCGCCCCTTTTTGCGCCCAGCGAGCACTTGATAAGTGGTTGCCGGGTCCACGCCGTGTTCCCGGGCGAACGCTTGAACTGACTTTCCTTGGTGTTCAAGCCAAGCCTTGGCTTGTGCAGCAGTGCGGATTGCGGGCATAGTTCAAAACCGTTCAAGTTTGTTTAACGAAGAGATGAGTGTGTCACCTCTTGGGGTGTGCCAATTTAGGATCATACATCCAAATGAGTGGAATCGGTTCGCGTTTAAGGCAAGAAAGAGAGCGGCTAGGGCTGTCGCAAAAAGTGTTTGGTGAAATAGGAGGCGTTGAAGCCAACGCGCAAGGCAAATATGAAAACGGCGGTCGGGCGCCCAAGGCTGACTACCTTTCCCGCGTGGCGCAAAGAGGTGTGGATATCCTGTACGTGTTGACGGGCAGCCCCACGCCGATCCAACTGGATAACCTGAGCCAGATCGAAGAAAAAGTGCTGGGCAATTATCGAGCGATGTTCAAGGAAGACCAGGATGCAATCCGCCGCTTGACCACCACGCTGGCCGAGCATTCATCCATACGCAACGGAAAACCCAAGCCGCAACCCCAGGATTCCTGACCTTTAAGCCGATAAACAGCGCGGTTCGTGCTTCGACGGGCAGGCGCAGCGCGTTGAAACTCTATATATATGACACTTGCAACTAGGTCTGCGCCTTGGTTTTTTGCTAAGGTGTTCAGCAACCTATAAGACCATATCGCGAGGTGTCTGCTTGATTAGGGTGCTAGTAGTCGATGACCATGATCTCGTTCGTACAGGCATTACACGAATGCTGGCTGACATCGATGGCCTGCAAGTAGTCGGCCAGGCCGAATCGGGTGAGGAGTCCCTGATCAAGGCCCGGGAGTTGAAACCCGATGTGGTGTTGATGGACGTCAAGATGCCCGGGATCGGCGGTCTTGGCGCCACGACCAAGTTGTTGCGCAGCCACCCCGACATCAAGGTCGTGGTGGTCACCGTGTGCGAGGAAGACCCGTTTCCCACCCGCCTGTTGCAGGCAGGGGCGGCGGGCTACCTGACCAAGGGCGCGGGCCTGGCCGAGATGGTCCAGGCCATTCGCCTGGTATTTGCCGGCCAGCGGTACATCAGCCCGCAGATTGCCCAGCAATTGGCCATCAAATCCTTCCAGCCCACCAGCGACTCGCCCTTCGACGCACTGTCGGAGCGGGAAATCCAGATTGCCTTGATGATTGTCGGGTGCCAGAAGGTGCAGACCATCTCCGACAAGCTGTGCCTGTCACCCAAGACCGTCAACACCTACCGCTATCGCATTTTCGAGAAGCTCGCCATCAGCAGTGATGTTGAATTGACCCTGCTCGCGGTGCGCCACGGCATGGTGGACGCCAGCGCCTGACATGAGCACACCGTTTGATCCAAGTGCCTTTCTCTCAACCTGCAGTGGCCGCCCTGGCGTGTACCGCATGTTCGACAGCGAGGCACGGCTGCTGTATGTCGGCAAAGCCAAGAACCTGAAAAACCGCCTGGCGAGCTACTTTCGCAAGACCGGCCTGGCGCCCAAGACCGCCGCGCTGGTGGCGCGTATCGCCCAGGTCGAAACCACCATCACCGCCAACGAGACCGAGGCGCTGCTGCTTGAGCAGACGCTGATCAAGGAATGGCGGCCGCCCTACAACATCCTGCTGCGCGACGATAAATCCTACCCGTACGTGTTTTTATCCGACGGCAACTTTCCGCGCCTGAGCATTCACCGGGGCGCGAAGAAGCAGAAGGGCAAGTATTTCGGTCCGTACCCCAGCGCGGGCGCGATCCGCGAGAGTTTGAGCCTGCTGCAAAAGACCTTCTTTGTGCGCCAGTGCGAAGACAGCTTCTACAAGAACCGCACCCGGCCTTGCCTGCAGTACCAGATCAAGCGCTGCAAGGCCCCGTGTGTGGGACTGGTCGAGCCTGCGGAGTACGCCGAGGATGTGCGCCATTCGGTGATGTTCCTCGAAGGGCGCAGCAATGCACTGACCGATGAACTCTCCGGCGCCATGGAGCAGGCCGCCAGTACCCTGGATTTCGAGCGTGCTGCTGAGCTGCGTGACCAGATTTCCCTGCTGCGCCGCGTCCAGGATCAGCAAAGCATGGAAGGCGGCACCGGCGATGTCGATGTGATCGCAGCCTTCGTCAACCCGGGCGGCGCCTGTGTGCACCTGATCAGCGTGCGGGGCGGGCGGGTGCTGGGCAGCAAGAACTTTTTCCCGCAGACCGGTATCGACGAGGAGGTCGCCGAAGTCATGGCCGCCTTCCTGGGCCAGTACTACGTCAGCAGTCCCGAGCGCGATTTGCCGTCCGAGCTGATCGTCAACGTGGTGCATGAAGACTTCCCTACCTTGATCGAGGCGATCCACGAGCTGCGCGGCCGCGAGCTGGACATCAGCCATCGTGTACGCGGCACCCGCGCACGCTGGCAGCAATTGGCCGTGACCAATGCCGAACAGGCGCTGGGCGCACGCCTGGCCAATCGACAGCACGTCGCCGCGCGTTTCGACGCATTGGCCGAAGTCCTTAACCTGGACGAGCCGCCCCAACGCCTGGAGTGCTACGACATCAGCCACTCCAGCGGCGAGGCGACGGTAGCCTCCTGCGTGGTATTCGGGCCGGAAGGGCCGATCAAGTCCGACTACCGGCGCTACAACATCGAAGGCGTGACCGCGGGCGATGACTATGCCGCCATGCACCAGGCCCTTACGCGGCGTTTCAGCAAGCTCAAGGACGGCGAGGGCAAGCTGCCCGATATCCTGCTGGTGGACGGCGGCAAGGGCCAGCTGTCCATGGCCCGTGACGTGCTCAACGAGCTGGCGGTGCCTGACCTGATTCTGCTCGGCGTGGCCAAGGGCGCCACGCGCAAGGCCGGTTTCGAGACGTTGTACTTGAATGATGCCGCCCATGAGTTCACTTTGAAGGGGGACTCACCTGCGCTGCACCTGATCCAGCAGATTCGCGACGAAGCGCACCGTTTCGCCATTACCGGGCACCGCGCCCGCCGTGGCAAAACCCGGCGAACCTCAACCCTGGAAGGGGTTGCAGGGGTAGGCCCGACACGACGCCGCGACTTGCTCAAACATTTTGGTGGCTTGCAGGAGCTATCCCGTGCCAGCATTGACGAAATAGCCAAAGCACCCGGTATCAGTAAAAAGCTCGCTGAGTTGATTTATGCAAACCTGCACAGCGAATAGAATGCCTTTCCACCTTGTAGCCAGTTGTGCCGATGAATATCCCTAATCTGATCACCGTTCTACGCGTCCTGCTCATTCCGATTTTTATTCTGTTGTTCTATTTGCCCTACGAATGGAGCTACGCGGCCTCAAGTTCGGTATTCGCCTTTGCGGCTGCCACCGACTGGCTTGACGGCTACCTGGCGCGCCGCCTGGAACAGAGCACGCCGTTTGGCGCGTTCCTCGACCCGGTGGCCGACAAACTGATGGTGGCTGTCGCTCTGGTGCTGTTGGTACAAGAACACGGCAACCTGTGGCTGACCCTGCCGGCTGCCGTGATCATCGGCCGTGAGATCGTCGTCTCGGCCCTGCGCGAATGGATGGCCGAAATCGGCGCCCGCGCCCACGTGGCCGTGTCCAACATGGGCAAATGGAAAACCGCCGCGCAGATGCTCGCGCTGGTGATCCTGCTGGCCAACCCGTCGGACTTCTCGTTCTGGGTCCTGCTCGGCTACGCCTTGCTGCTCATCGCCGCCGGCCTGACGCTGTGGTCGATGCTCCAGTATTTGCGCGCCGCCTGGCCTCACCTGCGCACCACCGTTGAAAAGAAATAAAACTTTTTTGAATCAAGGGGTTGACGGGGGTTCTGGATTCTATAGAATGCACACCACCAAGACGCGGGAATAGCTCAGTTGGTAGAGCACGACCTTGCCAAGGTCGGGGTCGCGAGTTCGAGTCTCGTTTCCCGCTCCAAACACAAAGAAAAAGCCACTCAATAGAGTGGCTTTTTTTTGCCTGCGATTTATGAAGAGAGACCTCGGTCTCTCTTTTCATTTCCTTCCGGTTCCCTGGGGTTCCAGCCCTGACACCGGTGTTCACGCGGTAAACGCGTGACTGTTCACCCACGCCTCCAAATCCTTTGCAGCCATTGGCTTGCCTATCAAATACCCCTGCGCCTCGTGGCAGCCCCACGCTTTCACGAGGTCGAAAATGTCCTGGTTTTCGACGCCCTCGGCCACCACGCGATAGCCCAGGCCGCTGGCCAGTTCAATCAGGTTTTTCACCAGGCGTTTATCTTTTTCATTGGTTGTCAGGTTGCTGATCAGGGACTGATCCAGCTTGACCGTGCTGGTCGGCAAGGTACTCAGGTAGATCCAGTTGCTGTAGCCGGTACCGAAGTCGTCGATGGCAACCTCGACTCCCATATCGCGCAGGCGTGTGAGTTGCTGAACCACTTCCGTCGGGTTGGTCATGAGGGTGCTTTCGGTGAATTCCAACTCCAGCCGGTCTGCGGGGAGTTGCTCAGCCTCAAGACGCCCGATGAGTGTGTCAACGAAGGCGGGGCTTTCCAGGTCGCCCACCGTGACGTTCATCGCGATTTTCAGCACCAGTCCCCGTTTGCGCCAGAGAGTGGCTTGATTGATCACCGCGTTCAGGACCCATGAGGTCAAGGACGGCATCAATGCGGTCTTTTCAGCCAGCGGTATGAATTCTGCGGGGCTGATGGTCCCCAGCAGTGGGTGATCCCAGCGGATAAGGGCTTCTACCGCCTCGCATCTGCCGCTGGGCAAGTTGATTTTCGGTTGAAATACCAGCCTGAGCTGATCCTCGGCGCGGATGGCCTGCGACAGCGAACTCAAGAGGGTGAAGGCCCGTTGTTGCGTGGCATCGAACGTGGGGTCATAGAGTAAATAGCCCAGGCCACGGTCTCTCGCGGCATCTGCAGCGCTGATGACCAAGCGCAGCCAGTCCTGCTCGTCGTTGCCGTTAATCGGCAGGATGCCAATGCCGACGTGCATCAGGATAGGAATACCGTGGCAATCGACGGCCGTTTTGAAGCTCTCGATAATCCGCGGGCTGATGACCTCTCGATCGACCCTGCCCGCGATCAGGAAGCCAAAACGCGTCGGGCTGATTTTATACAGCAGGCACTCGGGCGGCAGGAGGGCGTGCAAGCGCTGTTTTATCGCAAGGATCAGGTCCTGCGCAAAGCTGTAGCCCAAGGCCTTGACTACATCGTTGAGAAACTTGGGGGAGGTGACATCCACTGCGTAAATCCTGATCGCGCCCTCGCGGGTGAGCGTCTCACGGATATCCTCTTCGAACCGCAAGCGGTTGAACAGGCCGGTCGGCTGGTCAATGTAGTTCCTGGAGCGTACGCCCATGATCCGCATCATCACGAGTTCGGCCAGGTGGTTGAGCATCGCCGCGTCTTGCGCACTCATCGGCGCACGCGCAACGGTATCGATAAAGCACAGGCTGCCCAGCGATAAGCCATCGTCGGTCAGCAGCGGGGCGCTGGCGTAATAGCGGATAAACGGTGCGCCCGTCACCAGGATATTGGCTTTGAAGCGCGGGTCGCTGCGCGCATCCAGGATTTCCAGGGGCTGATTGTCCAGCAGCGAGTAAGCACAGAACGAGGCACTTCTCGGTGTGGAACACTCCTCGATACCGATGCGCGCCTTGAACCATTGTTCGTGCTTATCGACGATGGAGATCAGCGCGATCGGCGCGTTGAAGTACTCACTGGTCATCGCCACGATTTTATTGAAAACGGGATCTTCTTGAGTGTCCCGGGCGCACAGCTGCGCCACACGTTCCAATCGCGTTGATTCTGTCTGGGGAAGGGGGGCGCCGTCGTCCATGATAAAGCTCCGTTTAACCATCATCTTCAGGGACGATATCAAATTCGGACGGTGGGTTTCGACTCGAGTTGACCATCGGCGTGCTCAGCCCGTTGCGCCAATGCGGTGGGCGCAGCCCTCGAGGTTTTTCTGCAGGACCCAGATTAAGCTGGTTCGCGCAGCCGATTATTCGACATACTGATCAGGTCGAAACCCTCATTTTTCTTCGAGGCTACCCTGATGCCATCCGCGCCTGCCAATCAGCCCAACCACCCGGAAGATCGTTATCGGTTGCTCGTGGAAGCCGTGGTGGACTACGCCATCTACATGCTTGATACGAATGGGCTGATTCGTAGCTGGAACTCGGGCGCCAAGCGGATCAAGCAGTACGACCAGAGCGAAGTGCTGGGTAAGCACTTCTCGTTGTTCTACACGCCGGAGGACCTGGCATCCGACCTGCCCGGCCGGGCGCTGAAGAGCGCGGATGAGTCAGGCCGCTTTGAAGGCGAAGGGTGGCGAGTCAGGAAAGACGGCACGCGCCTGTGGGCCCTGGTGATCATCGACCCGATACGCGCAGAGGATGGCTCGCTGATCGGCTTCGCAAAAGTCACGCGCGACCTGACTGAACGCCGGGCGGCAGAGCAGGCACTGCGCCAGAGCGAGCAGCAGTTCAGTCTGCTCGTGCAAGGCGTCACCGACTACGCCCTCTATATGCTGGACCCCAACGGCATCATCACCACCTGGAACGCTGGCGCCCAGCGCATCAAAGGGTACGAGCCTGCCGAAGTGATCGGCAGGCATTATTCAATGTTTTTCCAGGCGGATGATGTCGCCAATCATGTGCCTCAGCGTGCCCTGGCCACGGTCGTCAGTGAGGGGCGATACGAAGGGCAGGGCTGGCGCGTGCGCAAGGACGGTACGCGGTTCCTGGTCCATGTGGTGATCGACCCGATCAGAAACGAGCAGGGGGACCTGATCGGCTACGCGAAAATCACCCGCGACGTGACCGAAAGCGTGCAGGCGCAACAGGAGATCAAGGAGACCAGGGAAGCGTTGTTCCAGGCGCAGAAAATGGAGTCCCTGGGTCAACTGACCGGCGGGATCGCGCATGACTTCAACAATCTGCTGATGGTTATCCTCGGCAGCCTGGAGCTAGCCAGGAAGCGCGTGCCACAGGATTCAAAAGTCCAGTCATTGCTCAATAACGCGATCGCGGGCGCTCAACGCGGCGCGACGCTTACCCAGCGAATGCTCGCCTTTGCCCGTCGTCAGGAGCTTGATCCGCAGCCTGTGGATGTGGGCGGCCTGATCAGAAACATGTCCGATCTCCTGTGCCGCATGCTCGGCGCCGGCATTCGCGTCGACACTCAGTTCCCGCTGGTCCTGCGCCCTGTGCTGGTCGACATGAGCCAACTGGAAATGGCCGTGATGAACCTGGTCATCAACGCCCGGGATGCCATGGGCGGCGAGGGGCGGATTCTGATCTCGGCAAGGGAGGATTCGTTTCCCGGCAGCCCGCCCGGTTCCGACCGGCTGATTTGCATCGCTGTCATCGACACCGGGCCGGGGATGAGTGAGGCGACCCTGCAGCGTGCGATGGAGCCATTCTTCACCACCAAAGGCGCGGGCAAAGGCACAGGGCTGGGGCTGTCGATGGTGCATGGCCTGGCGGCGCAATCCAAGGGCCACTTTGTGCTCAAGAGTGTGGTGGGCGAGGGCACGCGTGCCGAACTCTGGTTGCCGGTTGCCGAGGTGCACAGTTCGCCGGATGCCACTGAACCGGTATCAACCCAAAGCCCACCTGACACATTCCACGTGCAGCCCCTCGATATCCTGCTGGTGGATGACGACCCGCTGGTGCTGATCAGCACCGGCGCGATGCTTGAAGACCTCGGGCATCGCGTCACGCCGGCGGCGGGAGGGCAGGCTGCGTTGGCGTGCCTGACGCAGGGAGAGCGCTTCGACCTGGTCATCACCGACATGGCGATGCCGGAGATGAACGGGGTCGAGCTCGCCAACACCCTCGAGCAGCTGTTTCCGGCGCTGCCGATCATCCTTTCGTCCGGCTTCGCAGAGGTGGCTGTGGACCTCAAAAGCGCGTTGACGCGTTTGCCCAAGCCGTTTGATCAGTCCGCATTGGCCAGGGTCATCGCTGACATGCTGCGGGCCCGGAATGAGCCGCCTTGTTGAGCCTCACCGCCGCGTCCCGGGGGACCCTGAGGGGCCTCTGCCGCAGCGGCCGTGATCGCAGTATTCTGTGTGCTCAACCCTCGGCGTTTGATTCTGCGAGCAGTGACTCTTGAAGCGTAAAGCCTTGTTTATCGGGGTGGACATGGGCACCTCCAGCACGCGTGTCGGCGTCATTGACGAAAGCGGTCGAAGACGGGGCGCTGCCAGCCGTCCGGCGCGTTTGTCCAACCCCGCGCCTCGGGTCTACGAGCAGTGCCCGGACGAAATGTACGCCTCGGTCATGCTCGCCATCGCCGACGTCCTGGCCCAGCCCTCCATCAATGCGCGTGATGTGTGTGGTATTGCGATATGCGGACAAATGGCTGGCATCTCGACGATCGGCCGTCACTGGGAAGCGACCACGCCGTATGACTCATGGCTGGACATGCGGTGTGCCAGCCAGGTGCAGCGACTCAAGCCCTACGAGCAACAGATCATCGAGCGCTCGGGCGGCCCGGTGAGTGCCACTCATGCGGCGAAGTGGCTGTATTGGCGCGATGAGCAGCCCCAGGTGTATCGACGGGTCAGCAAGCTCATCATGCCCGCGGCCTATGTGGCTGGACGCATGGCCGCGCTGGAGGCCGACGCGGCCTTCATGGATGACACTTACCTGGGTTTCAACAGCTTTGCCGACAGCCGCACGCTGCAATGGAATACCTCGTTGATCGATGAGTTTCACCTTGACGCCGAACGGTTGCCCCAACTGGTGAGGCCCTGGGACCGGATTGGCGCGGTGTGCGCACGCGCGGCGCGTGACTGCGGATTGCCGGTCGGCACGCCGATTTTCGCCGGGTGCGCCGACATCGCGGCCTCCCTGCTCGGGACCGGCGCGTTCGCCAGTGGGCAACTCTTCGATATAGCCGGTACGGGAGCCGTGCTCGCGACCTTGCTCGACACCTTTGCCGTGGACGCGCAACACAAGACCCTGTCGACGTTCCGGCATTGCGTTCCCGGCATGTACTACTCGATGGCGTATGTGGGTGGCGCTGGCCTGACGCTCAAGGGGTTTGGCCTCACACCGGACGAATGCCTGCAACTGGAGGCCAGGGCGGCGGCACTGTGTGCCCGCAACAAGCTGTTGTACCTGCCTCATTGTGGCGGGCGGCATGCCCCCTTCGATGCGTCGCTGTCGGGGGCGTTTGTCGGCCTTGACTGGTCGCATGACCGCACCGACCAATACCGGGCGATGCTCGAGTCGATCGCTTATGAATATGCGCAGTTTCTGCGCTGCATGCGGGACATCGACAACGTCGCAGGGTTGGGTGGGGTGATCAGCCTGGGAGGTGGTGCCAACAGCCCGGTGTTCCGCCAGATCAAGGCCGACGTATTGGGTTTGCCTTATCACAAGCTGCCCAGCGCCGAATACGGCGTGTTGGGCGCGGCGATGCTCGCGGGTCATGGTGCCGGGGTCTTTGCCGACTTGCAGCAGACCGCCACGGATTGGCGTGCGCCGGTGCAAAGCGTTGCGCTGCCCGACCCGTCGCGCAGCGCCTTTTATGAGGGCATGCACCGCGCCTACGAACGACTGGCGGGTGCGCTCAAGCCGGTTCTGGACGACCTGCAGGCTGTGCCGCTTGGTTGAGTGCCAGGACGTGCCGGGCCGGCATGTCGAGATGCTTGAAGTACTGCACGGCGAACTCCACGAACGACTTGACCCGCTGCGGCAATTTCTTCCCGCCTTCGGTGAGCAGGTGAAAGCCGGCCGTTGGGCATTGATAGTCTTCCAGCAACGGGATCAGGCGTTTAGCCTGGATATCGTCGGCGACTTCCCAGACTGACTTCCAGATAATCCCCAGGCCCTGGATCGCCCACTGGCGCAGGGTAAAACCGTCGTTGGCGAGGCGGTTGCCCTTGACCTGGATGGTGGTCGAGACCCCGTCCTTGATGAATTTCCAGCGATCCAGTGCAAAGTCCGCGCGCAGTTGCACCAGGCAATTGTGCTGGTGCAAGTCCTCCGGCGTCAGCGGGGCGCCGTAGCGGTGGAGGTACTCGGGCGCGCAGCAAATCATCGGCCGATCGACACCCAGCGAACGCGCGATCAATGAGCTGTCCGGGAGGTCGCCGAAGCGGATCGCAATGTCTGAACCGGACTCGACAAAGTCCAGGATCCGGTCGGTGAAAAACAGGCGAACGCTGACATGCGGATTGTCGCGCAGGAAGGCATCCACCAATTGGCTGACCCATTGGCGACCCAGGTCCGTGGGGCAGGTCAGGCCGATGGTCCCCAGCAGGTCGCTGTGACCGTTCTTGATGATGTTGTCCAGGGCATCGACGTCTTCGAGAATCTTCAGCGCGTTCTCAAAAAGCAACTGACCCTCAGCGGTCGGGCTCAAGCTGCGTGTATTGCGCTTGAGCAGACGCAGGCCATAAAACTCTTCCATTGCCTTCAGCCGTCCGCTCATGGCCGCGGGCGACAGGCCCATCTGCCGCCCGGCGGTGGACAGTGAGCCTGTCTGCACGACCAGCCGAAACAATCGCATGTCCTGTAGTCGATCCACCATGATGATTCATCTCACGAGGCTGTTTTCTAATTGTTCGCAAAGTATTAAACGATTCTTCAGTTAATTCCATTAGTTAAGTAAGTCGTGAGCGCAGTTGCGCCGGCGCGAAGGCTTTGCCATGGGCGTTTCAGGGGATATGTGAACGTGATTCAAATGTCTTTGTTGTTGGCTTCATCTTACGCAGTCGGTGAAAAGTCAATTTTTTAAAAGTGAATAGAAAAGTAGGGAGGATTGCGAATAATGAATACCGAGCGTGTGAGTCACTACACAATAAGAGGGTTTCAAGATGCGTGTTAATTATCAGGAGGCTGCCCCTTCGATCGACCTGGCCGGCCCATTCAAAACCGCGATGGGACGCTTTGCCTCGTCCTTGACCCTGATCACCACACTCGACGATGAGGGCCGGCCCCACGGCCTGGCCGCCACCGCGTTTTCCTCGGTGTCGATGGACCCGGCTTCGGCCCTGATCTGCATCAACCGCACTGCCAGCGCTTCACCGGTGATCAAGCGATCCGGGCTGTTCTGCGTGAACATGCTGCAAAGCCAGCATGAGCCGATCTGCAGGATCTTCAGCCAGCCCGACCTGCGCGAACGGCGTTTTGTAGAGGGTCAATGGCGCACGGGAGCACAGGGTATCCGGTACCTGGCCGACGCCCAGGCGGCGATTTTCTGCGAAGTGGTGCAAACCCTGGAGCACGGGACGCACACCGTGTTTATCGGCAATGTCCTGGAGGTTATCACCCAGCCACTCGACGACCCACTGTTGTACATGGGTGGGCGGTACCGTCAGTTGCAAGACTGATTCGTTAGTTGCGCAGTGCTCGTTCTTATAACAATTAAATAATAAGTGGATATGGGTATGAACAATCAGTTGTTGGGCAAGTTCAGACTGGCCGGATCGCTTCCAAAGTGGGTCGGCCTGGACACCAGTGTCGCCGGCCCGTTGATCGGTCTATTGCTGTTGTGTGTTGTATTGACGGTATCGACGCATAGTTTCCTGACCGTGAGCAACTTGCTCAATGTACTCGATCAGGTCACGGTCCTCGGCATCATGGCGTTGGGCATGACCCTGGTCATCCTGATTGGCGGTATCGACCTGTCGGTAGGCGCCGTACTGGCCGTGGCAATCATGGCCATGAGTTGGCTCGGTCAGGTAGTCGGGCTGCCCATGTGGGTCGCCATGCTCGGTGCCATTCTCGTCGGGGCGGCGTGTGGTTCGACCACTGCGTTGCTGGTGGTCAAGGCCGGCTTGCCGTCGTTCATTGCCACGCTGGCAATGATGTCGGTGGCGCGAGGCCTCGCTTACATGGTCACCGATGGCGCGCAAATCAGCGGCTTCCCGGAGTGGTTCAGCAACCTTTCGGTGATTCGCTACGCTGGCGTGCTGTCACTGACGGTCGGGTGCTTCGTGGTACTCGCACTGCTGTTCTGGTTTGTCCTCAGGTTCACCGTTGCGGGGCGCAGCCTGTACGCCATCGGCGGCAGCAGCAAAGTCGCCAAGCTCGCCGGAATCCGGGTCAAGGCCTACACCAGCGCGGTGTACATCATCTCCGGAGTCTGTGCAGCCCTGGGCGGCATCATCATGACTTCCCGGCTGGATACCGCCGGGGCCGGCGCGGGCGTGGGCTATGAGCTGGACGTGATCGCTGCCGTCGTCATCGGTGGCGGCAGCCTCAAGGGCGGTGCCGGCAGCGTGGTCGGCACTCTCATCGGTGTACTGATCATCGGCGTTTTACGCAACGGCTTGAACCTGGCCGGCATTTCACCCTTCGTCCAGCAAGTGGTCATCGGCGCCGTTATCGCGTTTGCCGTGATGCTTGACCTGCTCAAGCGCAACCCTGACTGATTCCAAGCCCAAATAATAAGGATAAAAACCATGAAGCTTTCAGCGTTTCCAGTGCGTGCTCTCGCGCTTCTGCTTGGCTGCCTGATGTCGATCAGTGCGCACGCCCAGTCCAAGCCCGTGGGTGAAATCACCGTCGGCATGTCGATCCCGAGCCTGCAATGGGTGTTCTACCTGATGGTACGTGACGGCGTGACACAGCAAGCCAACGCACTCGGGATCAAGAATGTGCTGGTGGCAGACGCTCAGGCTGATCCGGCGCGGCAGGTCAGCCAGATCCAGGACATGCTCAGCAAAGGCATTGATGTGCTGCTCTATACCGCCACCGGCAGTGCGGCCTCGGCGGTGCCGGTACGCCTGGCGCGGCAGCAGGGTGTGCCCGTGATCTGCATCGACAACTTCCCGAAAAATGTCGAATGCGACGCGTACATCGCGACCGATAACCTCGCGGCGGCGGGGGAGTTGGCTCGGCAAATGATCAAGCTGACCGGTGGCACGGCTGAAATCGGCCTGCTGCAGGGCACCTTGGGCGACTCCACTGAAGTGGCCCGGGCGCAGGGCCTGGACGCGGTGTTGAAAGACGCGCCGGGGATGAAGATCGTCGACCGCAAGCCCACCGACTGGCTGCAGGACAACGGCTTCAAAGTCGCCCAGGACATGTTGCAGAAAAATCCCGGGATCAATGTGTTCATCGGCCGTTCGGATGCACCGGCGCTGGGGGCGGCACAAGCCGTCAAGGTCGCCAATATCGATCACAAGGTCTGGGTGTTCGGGTACGACGGTTTGCCCTCGGCCCTGGAGGCGATTCGCGACGGCAAGATGGACATGACCATCACCCAGCAGGCGGTGGAAATGGGCCGCACGGCGCTGCGTACCGCGCTCGACCTGCAACAGGGCAAGCCGGTGGCCAAGACGCAGTTGCTACCGGCCTTTGTCACCACCCGCGACAACGTGGCGACGTTCCTTGAGCAGCACCCGTGAACCGGATCCAGGAGGGCACGTCATGAGTACTCACCCAACGGTCCCGGCACCTCTGTTCAGGGCCACGCAGATCGGCAAATCGTTCAACTCGGTGCGCGTGCTGGAGGACATCAGCCTCGATATCGGCTACGGCGAAGTGGTGGCTTTGCTTGGGGAAAATGGCGCGGGCAAGTCGACCTTTTCCTCGATTATTGCCGGCGCCCTGACGCCGTCCAAAGGCAGCATGTTCCTGGCGGGCGAGCCCTACGCGCCGAACGGTCCGGCGGCCGCCATGGCGCTGGGGGTCAATATGATCCATCAGGAAATTCATTTGCTGGCGGACTTGAGCGTGGCGGAGAACGTGTTTCTCGGCCATCTGCCGACGCGTGGCGCAATCATCGACCGCAAGACCCTGCACCGCCAGACCGCCAAGCAATTGCAGCGCCTGGGGCTGGATATCTCGCCGCAGACGCCGGTACGGGAATTGAAGATTGCCGCCCAGCAACTGGTCGAAATCGCGCGTGCGCTGACACTCAATTCACGCTTGTTGATTCTCGATGAACCCACGGCGGCCCTCGGCAAGGAAGAAACCGAGCGGTTGTTCCAGCAGATCGAAACCCTGAAGCAGCAGGGCGTGTCGTTTATCTACATCAGCCATCGCATGGACGAGATTGCGCGGATCGCCGACAAGGTCGTGGTCCTGCGGGACGGGCACCTGATCGCTCGCCACGAGAGCGGGGCGGCCGAGGTCAGTGTGCTGGTGTCGCAGATGGTCGGACGGCCCATCGAACGGTTGTTCCCCGAGTTGCCGGCGCCGCAGGACGCCGTGGTCCTGCGCGTGGAGCAGCTGTCGGACAAGGCCGGGCGCTTTCGCGACATCTCGTTCGAGGTCAAGGCCGGGGAGGTGTTCGGCATCGCCGGCATCGTCGGGGCTGGCCGTACCGAGCTGGTGCAGGCGATTGCCGGGCTGAGCGCCGTCAGCCACGGCGACGTGCTGTTGAACGGTCGACCGCTGCCGGCCAATAACGTGCTGGCCGCGATCGGCGCCGGTGTGGTGCTGATTCCCGAAGACCGCAAATCCGAAGGTGTGGTGCTGACGCAGACCATTGCCGAGAACCTGGCGTACTGCAACCTCGACCGGCTCAGCGCCTGCGGCATCGTCGCCAACCACCGCGTGACGGCCTTCGCCCACGAGCGTATTGCCGCGCTGGGGATCAAGGGCGTGGCGGGGCAACGGCTCGACAAGCTCTCGGGCGGTAACCAGCAGAAGGTCGTGATTGCGAAATGGATCGCGCGCAATCCCAAGGTGATCATTCTCGATGAGCCGACCCGCGGTATCGACATGGGCGCGCGTGCGGCAATTTACGAATTGATCATTGAGCTGTCGAAGGCCGGCATGTCGGTGATCGTCGTGAGTTCCGACCTGGAGGAAGTCATCGGCCTATCCCATCGCGTCATGGTCATGGCTCGCGGTTGCTGCCAAGGCATCCTCGAGCGGTCGCAGATTGCGCCGGACCGCATCATGGCCCTGGCTACCGCATGATCAACGATAAACAAAGAGCAGGTGAGAACATGTCCGGACCCTATCAAGCCTTGCCTTACCAGCCCTTCGCCGGGCTGCTGGACCTGTCCGGGAAAACCGCGGTGGTGACGGGCGGCAGCAGTGGCATTGGCTTTGCCATCAGCCGGCGCCTGGCCGAAGCCGGGGCCAATGTGCTGATCGGCAGCCTGGCGCCGGAGCGCAGCGCTGAGTTGGTCGAGGCCGGTTTCAGCGTGGCGTTTCACTCGACCGATGTCAGTTGCCCGCAAGCGATCCGTCAACTGGCGGATGTCGCAGTCGAGCGTTTTGGCCGGCTGGATATCTGGATCAACAATGCCGGCGTCTACCCGCTGAAGGCGATTGATGCCATCGATGCAGGGTTCTGGGATGGGCTGCATGCAATCAATACGCGTGCGGTGTTCCTCGGTGCCCAGGCGGCGCAGCACTACATGCGCCGGCAGGGCGACGGCGGCGCGATCGTCAATCTGTCATCGGTGTGCGGCCACCGGCCAATGGCCAATCACTGCACCTATGATGCGTCCAAAGGCGCCGTGCTGGCCATGACGCGAAGCCTGGCCAAGGACTTGAGCGCGTTCAAGATCCGGGTCAACTCGATCTCGCCGGGGTTGACGGCGACGCCGGGCAACCTGGCACCACAGCTGCTTGAACAACACCGACAGAACAATGTGCTGGGCAACATCCCGTTGGGCCGCGCCGCCGAGCCCTGGGAAATCGCCGATGCCGCCCTGTTCCTGGTTTCGCCACTGTCGTCCTACGTGACCGGTATCGACCTGCTCGTGGACGGAGGCTGGCTCTTGCACGGAAGTTGAACGACTGGCGCGTCGAGCATCGCGCCGATTTGAACCCACGTTTGAACGTTGCCACTTGCAGCGCCGGCACTGGCACGCCTGCGAAACGAGTGCACGTTACGAAAACGGTGTGTTGCGTCCATGGTGTCTGCAGCACTCCGGCCACTGAAAACAGCAGGAGAACGTCATGAAACTCGCTATGTTTATGCAGCCACTTCATCACAAGGGCTGGGACTATCACGAGATGTACGACCAGGATATTGCCTGCGCCGTCCACGCCGATAGCGTCGGTTTCGATGAGCTTTGGGTCGGTGAGCACACGTCGCAGCGTACCGAGCCCATCACCAACGCGCTGCAATTTCTATCCACGCTGATCCCGCTGACCCAGCGCATGAAACTGTGCACCGGGGTGCTGAACCTGCCCCATCATTTCCCGGCGCGGATTGCCGCCGATGCCGCGATGTTCGATCACATGTCCAAGGGGCGGTTCATCATGGGGATCGGCCCGGGCGGGCTGGCTTCCGACTTCGAAGTGTATGGCAGCAACGGCAAGGATCGCGGGCAGATGATGGTCGACTGCTACGAGATGATCCGCGCGATCTGGGGCGCGGATGCCCCCTACGCGTTCACCTCCGAGCACTATCAGGTCATTCTCAAGGACGCGGTGCACCACGCGCTGGAAATCGGTTACATGCCCAAGCCGTTCCAGAAACCTTTCCCACGGGTGGCAACCACGGCGATGAGCCCGTTCTCCGGCACCGCAAAACTGGCGGGGGCCAAGGATTGGGACTTGATGTCCGCCAACTTCAACCCCACTGCCACCGTGGCATCGCATTGGCAGGCGTACTGCGAGGGGGCTAAAGGCGCTGGGATCAAGCCCGATGCCAACAACTGGCGCGTCGCCCGCTCGGTATTCGTGGCCGATTCCCAGGCCCAGGCCGAGGACTACCTGGCCCAGGAAACCTGCACCTTGCGACGCTACTTCGATTACATGATCGATAACCTCGCGACCAACCACTACACCAAGATCTTCAAGACGCGCCCGGACATGACCGACGAGGAAGTCACCGTCGATCATTGCATCAACGAGATGGTGATTTACGGTGATGTGAATTCGGTCACCGAGCAACTGGTGGCCTTCAGTGAGCAGACCGGCCCGTTCGGCACCCTGATGACCACCTTCCACGAGTGGGACGATGAAGCGCTGTGGCGCCGTTCGATGGCACTTACCGCGCAACAGGTGATGCCGCGCCTCAACGACTACATGACGCCACGTCTGAAGGCTCAGGAGCGCGCACATGACTGATTTGCACGCCACTGCCGGGCACGACTTCACGCCGACCGAACAGGAACTGGCGCGACTGCGCGAGAAGGCCCAGTTCATTCGCCTGGAAACCATTCGCCTGATCGAGATCGCCAAGGTCGGTCACTACACCTCGGTGTTCTCCGCCGCCGAGTTGTTCGCCGCGCTGTACTACGACGTGATGGACCTGCGGTTCGGCGAGCCGAAGTGGCCCGACCGTGACCGTTTCATGATGGGCAAGGGGCATGCAGCAGTCGGGCTGTTCCCGGTGTTGGTTGAATGGGGCTTTTTCGAAAAAGAGATCCTCGACAACTACACGCGCCTGGGCAACCCATTGGGGGACCACCCGGACATGCGCAAGGTGCCGGGAGTGGATTTTTCATCCGGCTCCATCGGCCATGCGTTGTCCGGCGGCTTGGGCATGGCCCTGGCCGGGCGGATGCTGGGCCAGTCCTTCACCACCTACGTGATGCTCGGCGACGGCGAGATGCAGGAAGGGCAGGTGTGGGAAGCCGCGCTCGGTGCAGCTCACCACAAGGTCCACAACCTGGTGGCGATCATCGACCGCAATGGGTACCAGCTCGACGGCAATGTCGATGACGTCATCGGCATCGAGCCGCTGGCTGACAAGTGGATTGCGTTCGGCTGGGAGACCCATGTGGTGGATGGCCATGACCTCGCGGCAGTCACCGGCTTGCTGCGTCGCCTGAAGGCCGACACTGCACGCACACAACCGGTGTGCGTCATCGCCAATACCGTCAAGGGCAAAGGGGTTTCGTACATGGAAACCGAGCCAGGCTGGCACTTGGGGTATCTGGATCCTGAAGATGCGCAACGTGCTATCGACGAAATCAAAAGCAAGGTGATCTGAGCCATGAATTCCGCTCCGCTGTCGAACAACTCCTGGCAGTACCGGCAACTGAACCAGCAGACACCCAGTTTGAGTGCCCTGTCGGATGCCCTGATTGAACTGGTCGAGCGCGGTGAGCCGGTGGTTGCCGGCACCGCTGACCTGCAGTACTCCAACGGCTTGTCGAAATTTGCCGCGCTGCACCCCGAACGCTTTGTGCAGTTCGGCATTTCCGAACAGAACATGGTATCTGCCGCAGCCGGTATGGCGGCGGTGGGCATGAAGCCGTTCGTGGCGACCTTTGCGTCGTTCCTGCCGTTGCTGTGCTGCGAGCAGATCCGCATGGACGTGGCCTACTCGGCGCTGCCGGTGCGCCTCATCGGTCACCATGCGGGTATCTCACTGGGCTTCTATGGCACCTCTCACCATGCCACCGAGGACCTCGCGATCATGCGTTCGATCGCCGATATCACGGTCGTCGCACCGGCCGACGGCAACCAGCTGAAGGCGGCGATCCTGGCATCGGCCAACTACCCACAGCCGATCTACTTCCGCATTCAGCGCGGGCGTGATCCGGTGGTATACGACACCGTACCGGACTTCGTTTTCGGCAAGGCCACCGTGCACCTGACCGGCGATGAGCTGACCATCATCGCTACCGGCTCGACCGTGCACCCGGCTCTCGAGGCTGCACGGGCATTGAATGCCGCCGGGCGTTCAGTCGGTGTGATCGACATGACCACCATCAAGCCACTGGACCGTGAAGCGGTGTTGACGGCGGCGCGCAATAGCCGCGCGATCCTCACTGTCGAAGAGCACAACATCATCGGCGGGCTGGGCGGGGCGGTGTGCGAAGTCATTGCCCAGGAGGGGATCGGCGTCAAGGTGCGGCGCCATGGCCTGTACGACGAGTACAGCCTGATCGCACCGCCGACCCATTTGTATCGGCATTACCGCCTGGATGCCGCCGGTATCGAAAGCGTAGCCCTGGAAGTACTGGGCTAAGGCACACGGGCTGTGTTCTTTTCAGGCCCGGCTGGGCCTGGCGTGCGACAAGGCGCTTGAATCAAGCGTGCTGGTCGCACGCTTTTTTTTGCCTGGGATTTTTCTGCCGGGGTTCATACGCGCGTAAAAAAGCTCACCGAAGTGAGCTCTTGATCAACCGAATGAGCGTGCAGCTGTCACCACTGCACACCACTGTTTTCGATCCACTGCAGGATCGACTCGCGCTGAGGATTCCAGCCCAGCAGGACACGCGCGTTCACCGCGCGCACGCGGCTGTTGGAACCGATCGCGAAGCGTGCCCAATCGCCCAGCTCGGCGATCGCTTCAGTGGCAGGCCAACTTTGAATATTGCCGTTGAAACCCAGGGCCTTGCTGATGGACGTGGCAATTTCAAGGAATGAGGCTTCGCCGTTTTCGGCAAAAAACAGCGAGGCCGATGGCGCTTTCTCAATGGCCAGTCGATAGAGTTCTGCAAGGTCGTCGATGTGCACATTGGACCAGCGATGCACGCCGGCACCCATGTACGCACCGGCGCCATATTTGCGTGACTGGGCGAACAGCTTGGGCAATTGATCGCTTTTCGACGCGACGCCCAGGGATTCGCCGTAGATCATCGTGGGGCAGAACACGATGCTGCGAATGCCCTGTTCGACGCCGGCGCGGCGCACGATTTGATTGATCTCGACCCGGTCCTTGCGAATGTCCATCGGGGTAAAGGGCGTCTCGTCGGTAAAAATATCCGCCCGTTCGTAAGCACCTCGTGCGTCGTCACCGACCACACTGGAGCCGGAGGTGTGCAGCAGCACTTTACCGCTGCCGCTCAACGCCTTGATGAAGGTTTCTACGGAGGCGAGGTGGTCGGAGTTTGCGGCGTTGACCACCACATCGGCCAGGCGTGCCTGTTCGCTGAGAATGCAGGCGTCATCCAGGGTCCCGAGCACCGGGGTGATACCCAGCGCCTGCAGGGCCTCGCGCTGCTGTGGATTGCGCAGCAGGCCACTGACCTCATGGCCTGCATCCACCAGGTATTTGGCGACGGAGCCGCCGATGTAGCCGGTCGCGCCGGTCACGAAAATCTTCACTGTCTTCTCCTCATTTCTTGTTTGATGACTGGCCTTCGCGGGCGCAAAGGACAGGCGCTCCAGATACTGGAACGCTTAACCATACGGTCGGTCTTGTATATGAGCTAGACTGCTTGAATGACAAATATCTGTGAATTCACTTCATGCTAAATATCAAAGACGTCAATCGTTCCGGCGAGATGGAAGTGTTCACACGGGTCGTGAATGCCGGGACGTTCTCTGAGGCAGCGCGGCAATTGGACATGTCGCCGTCGGCGGTGAGCAAATTGATCGCACGCCTGGAAACGCGGCTGGGGGCACGCCTGTTGCACCGCTCCACGCGGCGCCTGGAACTCACCGCCGAAGGTGAGCGATTCAACAGCGAGTGCCTGCGCATCCTGGAGCTGATCGACTCGGCGGAGCGCGACATCGCCAATGTCGCCAAACCCAGCGGGCTGATTCAGGTCAACGCCAACCTGCCGTTTGGGCAGCATTGCTTGTTGCCCTTGCTGCCCGGTTTTTTCGCCGCCTACCCGGACATCACCCTGAATATCGAACTCACCGACACCGTCGTCGACCTGCTGGAGCGGCGTGCCGACATTGCCATCCGTACCGGCCCGATGAAGGAGTCCAGCCTGGTGCAGCGGCGTCTTGGGGAGAGCCGCCTGCTCACCGTGGCGTCGCCTGAGTACATTGCGCGCTGCGGCCAGCCGGACAACCTGGACGAGCTGCAACGGCACAACCGGCTCAGCTTCGGCTTCCATCGGCACTCCCAGGCCTGGGTGTTCCGAGGCGCCGATGGCCAGCGCGTCGAGATCGAGCCCAAGGGCAATACGCTGGTCAGTGATGGCGAGAGCCTGCGTCGTTGTGCCCTGGCAGGGCTGGGGATCGCCCGGCTGGCAAGCTTTCATATCCAGGACGACCTGGATGCCGGGCGCCTGGTGCCGATTCTGCAGGCTTACGACAGCGGTGAAACCGAAGCGATTCATGCGGTGTTTATCGGTCCCGGCCAGCAACTGCCTCACCGCGTCCGCGTCTTTATCGACTTTCTGCTGGATAGGCTCGCGCCGCAGTTGTCGCCTCAACGGCGCTGATCGTTTCTTCAGTCTTTGCGGATTGAGTCTTCGCCAATGGTTGAAAATCCTCGCTCCTGGCTTGGGGCATGATGGTGCGCAAAACAACAAAAGAAGGCGGCACACATGGATTACCAACTGAGCGGAAAAACCGCGCTGATCACCGGTGGCGCAACCGGCATTGGCTTGGCCATTGCTCAACGTTTCATCCTTGAAGGCGCCCGCGTGGTCGTCAGCGGTCTGCATCAGGAGGAGCTCGACTCAGCGCTCCAGGAGCTGGGTGAACACAGTCGGGGGATGGTCGCGGACCTGACGGCGCAAGGTGCCCCGGAGCGCCTGGTCGCCCTGGCGCTTGAGGCGGGGCCGATCGATTTTCTGATCAATAACGTGGGTATCTTCGAGGTCCGCGATTTTTTCGAAACCGACGATGCCCAGTGGCTTCATTACTTCAATGTGAATGTGATGAGCGGGGTGCGCATGACGCGCCTGGTGATGAAGGCCATGCTGGATCGCGGGCATGGCTCGATTGTGTTTATCAGCAGTGAGTCCGCGATCAAGCCACAACCGTGGATGGTGCACTACGGCGCGATGAAAACCTGTCTGCTGGGTATCTCCAGGGCGTTGGCCGAGTTGACCAAAGGCACCGCGGTGCGGGTCAACTCAATACTGCCGGGGCCGACCAGCACCGAGGCGGTCAAGTGTTATCACCGGGAAATCGCTGCGCAGAAGGGCATCACTGCCGAGCAGGTGGTGCAAGCCTACTTCGATGAAACCGAACCGACTTCATTGATCCGCCGCATGATCGAGCCGCAGGAAGTGGCCAGCAGCGTGCTGCACCTGGCGGCCTCACCGGCGCTCAACGGCATGGCAATGCGCGTGGAGGGCGGCACGATTCGCGCCATCGTGTGAAACAAGCCCCACGCCGTGGGGCTTGAGCGGCTGTCAGGCGGCGCCGTGGAACCGGGGCAACACATATTCGGCGAGCTCTTCCATGACCTCGACGATGGGCCTGGCACTGTGACGCAAGTGCAAGCCCACATGTTGCACGCCGGCTTCGCGCAGCGCCTGCAGCTCTTCGATCAATGCGTTTCGCCCGCCACGCCCGCCGAAGCGCAAGGTTTTCATCGGTGCATGCGGGTCGGCTTCAAGGTCCAGGTGCAGGAAAGTGATGTAGGGTTTGTCGCCCCCCACTTCGCGCCACAGGCGCACACGGCGCCGGTGTTCCTGGGCGGTTCCGGGGTAGGCGAGCCAGCCCCCCATATGCTCGCCGATCCAGTTCGGCGATTGCTGGCCAAGCCCGGCCACCAGCAGCGGGAAAGCTTCCTTGCGTTGCGGCAGCAACTCGGCACCCTGGGGCAGGCGTCCGGCTCCTTGGGTCTGCAGCAGTTCGACGGCACTGCGAAAAAGCGCGCCGCGTTGCTCGTAGTCGACGCCGAACAAGGGGTATTCCATCGGCCGGTCACCACTGGCAACGCCGAGCAGCAGGCGTCCGTCACTCAGTTCATCGATGCTGTTGGCGGCCTTGAGGGTCAGCCACGGTTGACGCAAGGGCAACACCACTGCGGCGGTGCCCAACATGATGTTGTCGGTGATGCCGGCAAGGTAGCCCAGGTAAGAGAAGGTCTCGAACACCTGTGCGGCGTCGCCGAAGTGCGGGTCGTAGACCGGTACGTCGCGCACCCACAGCGCGCGGAAACCCACGGTGTCCGCGAGCTTCGCCAGTTGGGCATGCTGTTTGATGTCGGGCACGCCAAAGGGGCGTTGCTCGGTGACGCGCAGGCGCTGGCCAGCAGTGGACCAGTCATTGTCCAGTGGCAGTTCCAGGCCGATCGAGAAGTGTGTCGGGCCGAGCAAACGTTGAAAGTGCGTGTTCATCCAGTCTCCTGCGCCCTGTGCAAGGCAGGGCATTACTACGGTTGATGCGCCGTAGTATCCCTGCCGCAGGTCGGGAGAAAAATGCGCTGGCGCGCACAATACTCTTGACTGCAATGCACAGCTGGGTAGTCAGGGCCTGGCCGGCAGACGCTTGAGGATCGCCTTGCCCACATCCAGTGCCGACGCCGGATTCTGCCCCGTCACCAGCTCACGGTCGATGACCACATGGCTGGTCCACGGCGAGGTGTTGCTGCTGTAGGTGCCACCGGCGTGTTGCAGTGCCGTCTGGGGATAGAACTTCATGGCGCCGCCTTTCAGCAGGCCTTTGGCGAGTTCTTCCTCCTGGTTGCTGATGACCGTGAATTGATAGCCGGCATAGGTCCAGCCGGTCGCGGTGGCGGGGTTGCCGTTTTCCAGCTGCTGGGTGAAGGACGTCGGGTCGGACAAGGTCGAGAGCAGGGCAATCGGACCATGGCAGACCAGCGCGGTGGTTTTCTGGTTGGCATGGAAGTGCTTCAGCAGTTTGCCCAGCTCGGCACTGTGCAGCAGGTCTTGCATCGGCGCATGGCCACCGGGCACGTACACGGCATCGAACTGCTCGTAGCCGATCTGTTCGACGCGCGACAGGCTGATCACCGGCGACTCACCCGGCGAGGTGATTTTCAGGCGTTCGAGCAGCACCTTGTGCACCTGCAGGGCCGCCGCATCGTTGTTGAAATAGGCCGCGTCGGTGGAGGATTTATCCAGCGTCGGAGCCTTGCCGGTGGGCGTGGCAAAGGTCACCGAGTGGCCGGCGTCGAGCAGCAATTTCACTGGCTGCATGAGTTCGTTCAAATAAAACCCAGTGGAGAAGACTTTGTTGTCCTTGAGGTCGAGGTGGTCGGCATCGGACAGCACCACCAGCACGTTGCTGGCCTGGGCGTGAAGTGCCGTGGTGAATACCGTCATTGCAAGGGCGATTCGGCTGAGTGCGCGCATGGGCGTTCCTGATTGAGAAGAAAGGGCCGGAAGGCTGGGCGCACTATATTCATGCCTGCGGTGGCGATAAACTCGCTGGCGAGAACAGCACCTGTTCGTTGGAGGCAAAAGTGAGCCGTCGATTCGATTATCTTGCGGATGTAGAAGTCTTCGTCACCGTGGTGGAAAAAGGCTCCCTGAGCGCGGGTGCGGTATGTTTGGCGACGACGCCGTCGGTGGTCAGCCGTGCGATTTCTCGCCTGGAAACGCGTCTGGGCGTGCAGCTGTTGCGGCGCACAACTCGACGCTTGAGCCTGACCCAGGCCGGTGTGCTCTACCTCGAGCAGTCCCGCGCGGCGTTCTCGTTGATCGACAATGCCGAACGCTCGATCCAGGGCCAGGAAGGCGCGTTGACCGGCCGCGTGCGCCTCAGCGTGCCGACCACTTACGGCCACTTCAGGTTGCCGCCCCTGCTGTGCCAATTCCACCGGCAGTACCCCCAGGTCAGCGTCGAATTGAGCATCAGCAATCGCAATGTCGACCTCGTCGCCGAAGGCTATGACCTGGCCATCCGCCTCGGGGCCTTGCCCGACAGCGGCCTGATCGGGCGCAAGCTGGAAGATGCGTCGTTGTGCGTGGTCGCCGCGCCCGACTACCTGCGCCGCGTGGCCGCTCCATTGAGCGTGGATGACCTGTCTGCGCATGCCTGCCTGCCGTTCGTGATGCCCAGCAGCGGCCGCGTCGGCCCCTGGCTGTTTCGCGAACAGGGAATTGACCGAGAGTGGCTGCCCCAGGCGACTGTGCTGGTAGCCGATGATGTCCTGGGCACGGTATCGCTGGCCGAGCACGGCATGGGGATCTGCCAGACCTACGAGTTTATTGTGCGCGAGCGCATCCGGAGCGGACGGCTGGTGCCCTTGCTAGAGCAGGCGGCAGGACGTTCGCGGCCGTTCTCGGTGATCTTCGCACCACATCGCCAACTGTCGGCGGCGGCGCGGGCATTGATCGATTTCCTGACCCGTGAGGTGAATCCGTTTCACAAGACAAGTGAATAAGGCAGCGGTTTATCGGCCTCTGCCCCCCTGGCGTTTGTGATAATTTTTCACTAATCAGCCAGTGGAGCAACGAACGTGGATAACAGAGCGGGTGAAATGTCGGTGTTTGTGCGCGTGGTGGACGCTGGCAGTTTTTCCCAGGCCGCGCGCCAGATGCTGATGACGCCCTCGACCGTGAGCAAACTGATCGTTCGCCTTGAGCTGCGCCTCGGCGTGCGCCTGCTGGAGCGCTCCACTCGCAAGCTGTCGCTGACCGACGAAGGACGCATCTACTACGAGCGCAGCATCGCCTTGCTGGCTGACCTCGATGATGTGGAGCGGGTATTGGCCCAGGGCGCGCAAAAAGCCCGTGGGACCGTGCGCATCAATGCCTCGGTGGCGTTCGGCACCTTGGCCATCGAGCCCAACCTGCCGGCGTTCTGGGACGCTCACCCGAATATCCAGATTAACCTGTCGCTGTGCGATGACATCGTCGATATGTACCTGGACCGCACGGACGTCGCCTTTCGGGTTGGCGTCTTGAGTGACTCGACCCTGCGTGCCAGGACCATCGGCGTGGCGCGGCGTAAGATCGTCGCTTCACCGCTGTACCTGGAAAAGCACGGCGTGCCTGAAACCCTCGAAGCCCTCAGCGAGCACAACTGCCTGAGCTTCAACTTCCGTCGTGCCACCCCGGTCTGGCCGATGAACCAGAGTGGCCGCATCGTCGATCGCATCGTGCAGGGCAACCTGCAAGCCAACAACGGCGAGACGGTTCGGCGCATGGCTATCGCCGGTGCGGGCATTGCGCGCCTGGCCGATTTTCATATCGACGAGGACATTGCCGCGGGCCGACTCGTCGAGCTGCTGGCGCACAACGGGCATGATTGCGAGGAAGTGCACGCGTTGTACCAGGGCGGCCAGCACGTGCCCCAGCGTATTCGCACCTTCCTCGACTTCATGGTGCCGCGCCTGCAGGCGTTTATGACGCGTGGTTAAGCCTGGGCTTCGACCACGCGCTTGAGGCCTTGCAGCCCGGCGGCATACAGCGCCTCGAAATGCGCGACAACCTCAGCCTCTTCCGCGCCCTGGACGATAAAGGTGCTGGACCAGCTCGCCAGTGTGCCGCCTTTGCCATCGTCCTTGGCCGCCATCGTGCCGACATAATCGATTACCGGCGACGGGCCTTCGAGCAAGGCGTAGCTGTACTGCCGGGCGTCTTCGTCAAACGTCAGCAAGCGCTCGACAATCAGCGCGCCGTCGGCGGTTTTCAGTTGGCGCAGACGCCCACCGTCACTCAGGTTGCTGCTGGCAATGACGTCCAGCCAGCGCGGCAGCCAATTGTAGCCGCCGAGCACCGACCAGACTTCGTCGACCGGGCGTGCAATGGCAATCGAGACACGTACTTCACTCATGGTTTTACCTCTGGGTTCATGGGCGCGTCCACTCGCAGACGCAATACATGGAAGGGGGGCCGACTGTCGTCCTCGCCCGCATTGAGCAAGGGGTGACGGTGCAGTTGATTGGCGGTGATATAAAGCCAGCGGCCCTGGGCATCCAGTTCGACGCCATCCGGCCAGCCGAGCAACCGGTCGTCCTGGGCGAGGATGCGATAGCCCGCGGGGGAGGCCAGGCCGATGGCGTTGTTGGCGATGTCGGTCACGTAGACGTTGCCTTCGGCATCCACGTCAAAGCCGTCGCAACAGGGTTTTTCGCACCAGTACTCCACGGCGGCGTCCAGTCGTGCAGCATCCGCCGGTTGCGCGAGTACTGTTGCGGCGATCCGGTAGACCTGGCGCGCCGACATCGAGCCGACGTACACCCAGCGGCCCAGTGGGTCGATGGCGATGGGGTTCAGGCCGTAGCGGTAAGGGATCACTTCGCCTTCCGGGGTACGCAGGGCCAGGGTTTTTCCCCCGATTTGCAGCGGTTCATCGCCCGGCATCAAGGCTGGATGGCACTCCAGCGCACGCCATGACAACCCGGTTTGCAGGTCGACGACGATAATCGCCGGGTAGTCGCTGGTGCCCGCCGGGTTCAGCGTCATGTCGGCGATGTAGATGCGTTGCTGGCGCCAGTCGATCACGAAATCCTGGGTGAAGGAGCTGGGGCGCAGCACATTCTGCGGTAACACGATCAGGCGTTGCAGGCGGTTTTCCTGGTCGTTCCAGGCAATCAGGCGTGGCTGTTGCTGCGGGCCGCCCATGTCCAGAATCCACACGATACCCTGTGGGTCGGTGCGGATGCCGATCACCGCCGACATACCGTGGCCCTGCGCGTCGGGCTTGCCCGCCCAGCGCGCATTCGGGTAAGGCGGGTGCTCGCCGTCGGCGGTCACGGCGCGCACCGAGAACGGCGGCGCGATGATCGCCGAGACGGACACCAGCACGCGCCCATCCGGCATGACGGTCGGGTTGCCCGGCCGCTCGACCGGGAACGTCGCCACGATCTCCAGGGCCTGGGTGCTCATGTCAATGCCTGCACGAAGGAGGCGGCGGTGCCGGCGGCCGGGTCGACGAAGATGATATCGCTGGGGTCGCGTCGCGGCGTGTCGACCGAGACCATGAACAGCGGATGCTCGAGGATTTCCGGCATGCCGTGGATGGTGAACTTCTTGAAGAACAGCATCTCGCCCGAACCCACTTCGAACGGCTCGCGGTCACCCATGAAAAAGCGCGCGCGGCCGGATAGGATGATCAGGTACTCGTCACAGGTGGCGTGATAGTGCGCCGGCGTCGGGTGATACACCCGGAACACACGGCCACTGGCTTCATCTTCGTCGGTCAGGCGGGTGTCCACCAACAGGGTGTCGGCGTTCTCGGGGAAGGTCTTGACGATTGCATTCAGGTCGAACGAGGCATGGGGGGCGGCCTCGACCAGTTTTTTGCGGGGGATTGCTGCGGACATCATGAAACCCTCATGTCAGGCGCACTGTGTTCAGTGCTGTCATCGTGTGGGGTCAGCATAAGCAGTGAGCCGTGGCCGGAGAACGCTGCGCGCGGGCACAAGATTTGAGAACTCAACGCACAGCTGGCGTCCCTGGCGCGTTGCGAATTCAATTCCAAACTGCTGCGCCCGGCGATGCATTTTTGCCAGGGATCGCATGGGGCATAGTGGGGTCCATTGATTATCGATCCCGCTGCGTTGGAGACACCCTATGCAAGTCAGAACTGCTGTCCTCAGACACATGAAGGTTGCCCCGCCCTACGCCCAGAGCAAGCCGATCAGCATCGAGACCATCGAGCTGGCGCCGCCGGGGCCGGGTGAGGTGCTGGTGCGCATCCGGGCTGCCGGCCTGTGCCATTCCGACCTGTCGGTGATCAATGGCGATCGCCCGCGACCGATGCCCATGGCGCTCGGCCATGAGGCGGCCGGGGTAGTTGAAGCCTTGGGCGACGGGGTCAGCGACCTCGAGCCGGGTGATCATGTGGTCATGGTCTTCATGCCCAGTTGCGGCCACTGCCTGCCGTGCGCCGAAGGCCGCCCAGCGCTGTGCGAGCCAGGCGCCAAGGCGAATGCGGCAGGCACCTTGATCAATGGCGCGGTACGCCTGAGCAGTGCGGCCGGGCAGGTGCATCATCACCTGGGGGTGTCGGCGTTTGCCGAATACGCGGTGGTGTCACGCAACTCGGTGGTCAAGATCGACCGCGACTTGCCTTTCGTCGAGGCTGCGCTGTTCGGCTGTGCGGTGCTGACGGGCGTCGGCGCGGTGGTGAATACCGCGCAGCTGCGCGTGGGCGCCACGGCCGTGGTAATCGGCCTGGGCGGGGTGGGCCTGGCGGCGGTGCTGGGGGCGCGAGCGGCGGGGGCGAGCCAGATCATTGCGGTCGACCTGTCGCCGGCAAAACTCGCACTGGCCAGGGACGTCGGTGCGACCGCCGTGGTCAATGGCGGCGACGCGGATGCCGTCGAGCAAGTCCGCCAGCTGACTGCCGGCGGGGCCGACTATGTGTTTGAAATGGCCGGTTCCATCCGTGCGCTGGACAATGCCATGCAAATGACTCGGCGCGGCGGCATGACCGTGACCGCCGGCCTGCCGCCACCGGGCTCGGCGCTGCCGGTCAACGTCGTGCAGTTGGTGGGTGAGGAACGCACGCTCAAGGGCAGCTATATCGGCACCTGTGTACCGCTGCGTGATATTCCACGCTTCATTGCGCTGTACCGCGATGGCCGGCTCCCGGTGGATCGGCTGCTAAGTGGGCGGCTGAAACTGGACGATATCAATGAAGGTTTCGACCGTTTGCACGACGGCAGTGCGGTACGCCAGGTGATTGAGTTTTGACGCGCGGGCTTTAACCCCGGTTATTTAAAAAGGTGGCTGAGAGGCCATCTTTTTTTACCTCGGTTATTTGCCTGGGGGTCAATATTGTTTTCGTTTTAACGTGGTTTATCTAAGTCCTTGAGTCACGGAAAATTCCTTTCTATTCAAATAAATGAAAGTGGGTCACGGGTTAACTTGTTGTTCTTGATCCTCTCTTAAAACATTCCATTACGGAGCAACTGACGTGCATTCTTCTATACAGGGGAAGGGGAGCTGTTTGTCCCTGAAAAAGCCCAACTGGGTTAAAAGTGCGGCACTTTCAGGCATCAGCCTGGCCGTGTTCGCGACGTTGAGCGGCTGTGGCGCAGACCACGCGAAACCGGCATCGGTGGCCCCCACGGTAACGGTGAGCAAACCGGTGAAATCGGTGATCACCGACTGGGACAGTTTCACCGGGCGCTTCGAAGCCACCGACTCGGTGGAAGTGCGCTCGCGGGTCAGTGGCTATCTGGAAAAGGTCGCGTTCCAGGACGGTGCCATCGTCAAGAAAGGTGATCTGCTGTTCGTGATCGACTCCCGTTCGTTCCAGGCGGCGGTGGTCCAGGCCCAGGGCAAGTTGGCGCAGGTGCGTTCGCAACTGGCCTTGGCCGAGCAGGAGTTTGCCCGCGCCAAGGTGCTGATCGAGTCCAGGACGATCGCGCGCAGCCTGTACGACCAGCGCTTGCAGGCGCGTCAGGCGGCGCAGGCCGAAGTGTTGAGTGCCGAGGGGGCGTTGAGCAATGCCAGGCTGGACCTGGAGTTCACCCGCATTACTGCGCCCATGAGTGGGCGCATCAGCCGCAAGCTGATCAGCGAGGGCAACCTGGTCAACGGCGGCAACAGCAGCGCGACGTTGTTGACCACCATCGTGTCGATTGACCCGATCGATATCTACTTCGATATCGATGAGCAGAGCTACCTCAAGTACCGGCGCCAGGCGCATACCGGCGGCAACCAGAGCCAGGTGCGGATCGCCTTGCCCGGCGAAAGCGAGCCGAGCATGAGCGGGCGCATGGACTTTATCGATAACCGGCTCGACCCCTCCACCGGCACCCTGCGCCAGCGTGCTCGCGTGAGTAACAAGGACCTGCAGCTGAGCCCGGGGCAATTTGGCCGGGTGCAATTCTCCAGCCAGGCGGCCTACCCGGCGTTGCTGCTGCCGGACACTGCGATCAGTGTCGATGCGACGCGCAAAGTGGTGTACGTGCTCAACCCGCAGGACAAGGTCGAGATTCGTCCGGTGACCCTGGGCAAATTGCATGACGGCCTGCGCGAAATCGCCGCCGGCCTGCAGGAACAGGACCGCGTGATTGTCGACGGCCTGCAGCGCGTGCGCGCGGGTGATACCGCAACCGCCAGCGCGCCGCTGGAGGCACAGCGATGAACCTGGGACGTACCTCTATCGAACAGCCGGTACTGGCCATTGTGCTGTCGATTGTTTTGCTGATTGTCGGCGGCCTGGCCTACCTGGTGTTGCCGACCTCCGAATACCCGGACATCGCCCCGCCTACAGTAGTGGTCACCGCGACCTACCCCGGGGCGTCGGCGCAGACCGTGGCCGAAACGCTGGCAATCCCCATCGAGCAGGAGGTCAACGGCGTTGAAGACATGCTCTACATGTACAGCCAGGCGATGTCCGACGGCAGCCTGAACCTGACCATCACGTTCAAGGGCGGCACCGACGTGGACAAGGCCCAGGTGCTGGTGCAGAACCGAGTGGCGCTGGCCACCCCGCGCTTGCCGGAGCCGGTGCAGCGCAGCGGGGTGACGGTGCGCAAGTCGTCGCCGACGCAACTGTCGACGATTTTCATCTCGTCGCCCAAGGGCACCTACGACCAGTTGTATGTCTCGAACTTCGCGATCCGCAATGTCGCCGACGTGCTCAAGCGCATCGATGGCGTGGGTGACATCAACCCGTTGGGGGCACGCGAATATTCGATGCGCATCTGGCTCGACCCGGAGCGTGTGGCGGCGTTCAACCTGACCCCGGCCGACATCATCGCCGCAGTGCGTGCGCAGAACACCCAGGTGGCCGGCGGCGTGATCGCCCAGCCGCCGGTGGCCTCCCAGGCGTTCCAGCCGAACCTGATCTTCGAAGGGCGCCTGAAGGAGCCAGCCGACTTCGACAACATCGTGCTCAAGTCGGGGGCCAGCGGGCGCCTGGTGCGGCTCAAGGACGTGGCGCGTACGGAGATCGCCGGGCTGGCCTACGTCAACAACACCTACTACCTGCGCAATCCGGCGATTGGTCTGCAA
This sequence comes from Pseudomonas sp. GW821-FHT05D12, assembly GCF_059419825.1. Lineage (NCBI taxonomy): Bacteria > Pseudomonadati > Pseudomonadota > Gammaproteobacteria > Pseudomonadales > Pseudomonadaceae > Pseudomonas > Pseudomonas sp. GW821-FHT05D12. The sequence continues at coordinate 194,866 of NZ_JBWKSN010000004.1, forward strand.
GTACTGCAGCGTCCCGGGGCGAATGCCCTGGCGACGATGAAAGTGGTCGAGGAGACCATGCAGAAGATCGGCAAGGACTTCCCCGAGGGCATCGAATACAGCATCGGCTACAACCCCACCGCCTTCATCGCCGACAGTATCGGCGAGCTGGGCAAGACCATCTACGAAGCCGTGATTCTGGTGGTGCTGGTGATCATGGTGTTTCTGCAGGGCTGGCGGCCGTCGATCATTCCGATCCTGGCGATTCCAGTGTCGTTGGTCGGCACGTTCGCCGTGATGGCGATGCTCGGTTATTCGATCAACAACCTGACCCTGTTCGGCCTGGTGCTGGCGGTCGGCATCGTGGTGGATAACGCGATCGTGGTGGTGGAGAACGTCGAGCGGCACCTCGCCGATGGCAAGAGCCCGCTGGACGCCACGCTGGTGACCATGCAGGAAATCGGTGGCGCACTGATCGCCATCACGCTGGTGCTGTGTGCGGTGTTTATTCCGACGGCGTTCATTCCCGGCATCTCCGGTGAGTTCTTCCGCCAGTTCGGTATCACCATTGCCGTGGCCACCGCGATCTCGCTGTTCAATTCGGTGACCTTGTCGCCGGCGTTGGCGGCGATGATTCTGCGCCGGCATGCACCTGAAGCAGAGCAGGCAAACATCGGCCTGCTCAAGCGTGCGGCGAATGGGTTCAACCGTGGCTTCCTGAAACTCTCGGCGAGCTATGCCGGCAGCGTGCGCGGCCTGGTGGGGCGGACGCCATTGATGCTGGCGATCTATGCGGTGCTGATCGCCGCCACCGCGTACTTGCTGGTGTCGACGCCCAAAGGGTTCATCCCGATTCAGGATCGCGGTTACCTGGTGGTGATCGTGCAATTGCCTGACGGCGCGTCGCTGGAACGTACCAACGCGATATCCCAGCAGATCGAAGCCATTGCGCTGCAGGTGCCTGGGGTGGATCGAGTGCCGACGTTCTCCGGGTTCTCGATGGTGACTGGTACCAGTTCATCCAACTCCGCCGGCCTGGCCCCGGTGTTCCAGCCCTGGTCCGAGCGCAAGAAGCACGGGCTGACCTCGGACAAGATCGCCGCAGACCTGCGTGAGCGGCTGAAAGTTGTCAGCGGCGCCACGGTGATTGTCGCCACGCCTCCGCCGGTACAGGGGTTGGGCAGTACCGGTGGTTTCTCGATGCGCTTGCAGGACACTGCTGGCCTGGGCACCGAAGCCTTGGCCAAGGCCACCGATGCATTGATCGCGGCTGCCAACGCTACCCAGGGCATGACCGGCGTGTATTCACCGTTCTCCGCCCGCACCCCGCAGGTGTTCGTCGAACTGGACCGTGAACGCGCGGAAATGCTCGGCGTACCGAGCAGCCAGATCAACCAGGCAATCGAGACCTACTTTGGTTCGTCCTACATCAACGACTTCAACCTGGTAGGCCGTACCTATCGCGTTACGGCGCAGGCTGACTTGCCGTACCGCGTCACGCCCGAGGACCTGGCGCGGGTCAAGGTGCGCAACGACGCCGGTCAGATGGTGCCGATTGCCAGCGTGACACGCCTGCATGAGGCTCTCGGGGTGGAGCGCTTCCCGCGCTACAACCTGTTCCCGACCGCAGAAATCAACGGCGATACGTTGCCGGGGCTGGGTTCTGAATTTGGTATCAAGACCATGGAGCGCCTGGCCCGGGAAACGCTGCCGGCCGGCATCAGCTATCAGTGGACTGACCTGAGCTACCAGCAGACCACTGCCGGCAACATGGGGCTGCTGGTGTTCCCGCTGTGCGTGATCTTCGTGTACCTGGTGCTCGCCGCGCAGTACGGCAGCTGGAGCCTGCCGCTGGCGATCCTGTTGATTGTGCCGATGTGCCTGCTGGCTGCGGCCGGGGGTGTGCGCCTGATGGGCCTGGATATCAATATCCTCACCCAGATCGGTTTTATCGTGCTGGTCGGGCTGGCGGCGAAGAACGCGATCCTGATCGTCGAAGTGGCGCGGCAACAAGAGAAGGAAGGGCAGGGCATCGTCGACGCCGTGGTCGAAGCGTGTCGGCTGCGTTTGCGGCCGATCCTGATGACGTCGCTGGCGTTTGTCCTCGGTGTGCTGCCGTTGGTGATGTCCGAGGGCGCAGGTTCGGAAATGCGCCAGGCCGTAGGCGCGGCGGTGTTCTTTGGCATGATCGGCGTGACGTTGTTCGGGCTGCTGTTCACGCCGGTGTTTTATGTCTTGATCCGCCGCCTGGCCGGTGGCGAACGCTCGATCCAACTTCAACAGGGGCTGTCCCATGAATGATCTTCTACGTACGCCGGCCTTGCTGCTCGGCGCCGCACTGCTGAGCGCCTGCGCCTCACCGGTGCAGCCTCCCAGCATTGAGGCGCCCGTCGCGCAATTCGTCAACGCGCAAACCCCGCAGCCACTGGGTGTGCCGGCACAATGGTGGACGCTGTATCAGGACCCCTTGCTCAACCGCCTGGTGGCGCGTGCCCTGGCCGAAAACCTTGACCTGCAGATGGCCCTGGCCCGCATCGATGCCGGGCGCGCGCTGCGCAACATCGCTGAGGCATCCGGCAGCCCACAGGTGGACCTGGACGCCAACGCCGCGCGCCAGCGGATCTCGGCCGACCAGGCGGGGTTCAGCGACCCGCTGATCACCGAGCCGAGGTCGGTTGGCCTGGGCGCAGCCTGGGAGATCGACCTGTTTGGCCGTATTCGTGAAGGGGTGAGGGCGGCCGACGCCGATTTCCATGCCACCGAGGAGCAGGCCCAAGGGGTGCGCATTGCACTGATCACCGACGTGGTGCAGGCCTACGCCGAGGCGCGTGGCCTGGAGGAACGGCTGGCTATCGTCAAGCAAAGTGCGGCGAGCCAGGCCGAGACGCTGCAACTGACCGAGCAGTTGTACGCCGCCGGGGGCAGCCCGGAAGCCGACTTGCTGCGCGCCCGTTCGCAGTCTGGTTCCACCGCCGCGCAAGTGCCGGCGCTGCAACTCAGCTGGCAGCGCTCGCTGCATCGGCTGTCGGTGTTGCTCGCCGAGCCTGCCGAGACGCTGTACCAGCAGTTCACGGCGACCCCGGCAACGGTGGCCACGGTCTCGTTGCTTGACGCGGGTACACCGGCCGACGTGTTGCGTCGTCGCCCGGATGTACGTGCCGCTGAAGCGCGCCTGATTGGCGCTTATGCGCGCGTCGGCGTGGCCAAGGCGGACCTGATGCCGCGCCTGAGCCTGTCGGCGGCACTTGGCTCGTTGATCGACGGCGTGAGTGCGGCGAGCCTGGCCAACTCGACATTCTGGCTGGCCGGCGTGAATGCCAGCGTGCCGGTACTCGACGGCGGACGGCGACGCAACGTCGTCGACTTGCGCGATGCCGAGGCGCGGCAGGCGTTGCTGGCGTACCGGCGTACGGTGCTCACGGCGGTGTCGGAGGTGGAGTCGGCCCTGGCGGCGGCGCAGCGCAATGCTGAGCGCCAGCAGTTCCTGGCCAGTGCGGCGAGCCAGGCAAGTTCTGCGGCCGAGCAGATTCAGCGCGCCTGGCAGGCCGGGGAAACGCCGTTTCTGGATGTGCTGCAGGCGCAGCGGGTGCAGTTGGCGGCGCAGAACGCGCTGGCCCAGGTCAAGACCGCGCAATGGCAGAACCAGGCTGCGCTGGTCAGCGCACTGGGCGGCTGACGGCAGCGGGGGAGCAGGGCTTGCCTGCTCCCGTCGCCTTCAGATTTTGTCGATCGGCACGCCGTGGTTGTTCTTCCACATCAACACCACGGCGCTGGCGATGACCGCGACCACGATCAAATAGATATTGAACATCCAGCCGATATTCTCCGAGTACAGCCAGGTGGTCAGGTACGACGCCGTGCCGCCGAACACCGCCACGCCCAGGGAGATGCATACCCCGAACATGCGTGTGCGATAACGGGTGGGAATCTGTTCGGAAATCGATGCCGGCTTGCAGCCGGTGATAAACCCGACCAACAACAGGCCGGCGGTTTGCGCCACCATCAAGGTCCACGGCTCGCTGGAGATCAAGCCCCACAGCGGGAATAGCGTGGCGGCAATCCCCAGCAGCGAAATCAACGCGGAAATCTTGCGGCCCCACTGGTCCGACAGCCACCCGGAAATGGGCAGGAACACCAGGTAGATCACCTGTGCAATGCAGCTCATGGTGAAGGCGCTGCGCGGGTCCATGCCCTTGACGCTGATGGCGTAGATCGACGCCGAGGTGACCCAGGTGTAGTAGGTCAATGTCGCGCCGGCTTCATACAGGAACAGGCGCACACCGTGCTGGAGGATCTTGCCACGGCTCCACGCCGCTGCCGACGACTCGGCACCGACGCTTGGCGAGTGCTCGCTTTCCATCATGTTGCGTCGCAACCACAAGGCAAACACCGCCAGTAGGCCACCGGTGGCGAAGGGCAGGCGCCAGCCCCATTCCTGCATTTCGCTGGTGGACAGCAAGCCGGTGAGCAGTGCCATGTAGAACGTCGCGAGCAACGAGCCGGACCCTACGGCGAGAAACACCGTGCTGGACCACAGCCCACGCCGTTTCGGCGGGGCGATTTCGGCGATATAGGCATACGACGTGGTGGTCTCGCCGCCGTGGGCGAAGCCTTGGATCAAGCGGGCCAGCAACAGCAGTCCGGAGGCCCAGCTGCCAATTGACTCATAGGAGGGAATAAACGCGATCAACAGGCTGGCGCCGGCCATCAGCAGCATCGTGCTGAGCAGCACCATGCGTCGGCCCAACCGGTCGGCGAGGATGCCGAAGAAGATCCCGCCAATCGGGCGCAGTACAAAACCTGCGGCGAACACCGCCAGGGTACTGAGCAGGGCGGAAGTGGGATTGCTTTTGTCGAAGAGGGCGGCGGCGATATACACCGAGGCCACGGTATAGATGGTCCAGTCGAACCACTCCAGCAAGTTGCCAACGCCAGTGGCGACCAATGATTTTTTGCGCAGGGACGTGCGTGTCTTGCCGTGCCCGATCGCGTGATCGGACAGGGTCTCGGTGATGTTATTCATTATTGGCTCCGAGAAATGGGGTACCGCGTGGGAGCGAGCGCGCTCGCTCCCGTGGGCAGGCGTCAGGCGTTGAGGTGGGCCAGGGCGACTTCCTCGATTCCGGCGGCATCGAGTTTGTAGTGCTGGTACAGGTGCGTCGGCGGGGCGATCAGGCTGTATTCGTCGTAGATGCCGTGGCGCTTGAGCTTCACGCCGACACCTTCGTCGGCCAGCACTTCCGCCACGGCGGCGCCCAGGCCACCGAGCACGTTGTGTTCCTCGACGGTCATCATGCGTTTGCTGCGGGCGGCGGCGCGCAGGATCGCGTCACGGTCGATCGGCTTGATCGAGGCCATGTCGATCACACCCACCGAACGACCTTCGGCATTCATCTTGCGAGCTGCTTCCAGGGCGGCGTGCACAGTGATGCCGCAGGCGATAATGGTGAGCTCTTCGCCTTCGATGTGCTCATGGGCCTTGCCGAACTCGAAGACCACATCGGCGTCGTAGACCACCGGATCGCGACCTCGGCCGATACGGAAATACACCGGCTTGTCGTAGGTGGCAGACGCCTTGATCGCCGCCGCCAGTTGCGCACCATCGGCCGGCGAGACCACCGCGAGGTCGGCAATCGAGCGCATGGTGGCGATGTCTTCGGTGGCATGGTGCGAGGTGCCGTAGAAGCCCAGGGAAATCCCGGTGTGGTGGCCGATCAGGCGCACCGGCTGTGCCGAGTAGGCCACGTCCATGCGGATTTGCTCGCAGCACAGCAAGCCGAGGAACGAGGCGAAGGTTGCCACGAACGGCATGACCCCGCAGGTGGCCAGGCCGGCGGCGGCGGTGACCATGTTCTGTTCGGAAATACCGAACTGGATGTAGCGCTCGGGGTACTCGCTGGCGAACTTGTTGAGCCCGTTGGAGTACTGCAGGTCAGCGGAACCAGCCATCACCGGGTAGCCTTCGCGGGCCAGGTCGATCAGCGCGTCGGACAGGAACGACAGGCCCGGGTTCATCGCGTTGAGGCCACGGTACTGCCAGGAATTGGGGGAAAGAGGGGCGTTCATGTTCAGATCTCCATGGCTTCAATTTCAGCGATAGCGCGTTTGGCGTCTTCCGGGTCGAGGTAACCGAGGTGCCAGCCGGGCTCGGTCTCCATGTAGGAGACGCCTTTGCCCTTGACGGTCTTGGCGATGATGCAGACGGGTTTGTCGCGGCTCTCATCGGCTTTTACGCGGCGCAGGGTCTCGGTGACTTCGGCGATGTTGTGCCCGTCGATCACGTGCACTTCCCAGCCGAACGCGCGCCATTTTTCATCCAGCGGTTCGATGCCGATGACGTCGTCGACCGAACCGTCGAGCTGGAAGCCGTTGCGGTCGACAATCGCGATCAGGTGCTTGGCCTTGTGATGGGCGGCGCCCATGGCGGCTTCCCAGACCTGGCCTTCCTGCATTTCGCCGTCGCCGAGCATGACGAACACGTCATAGGTTTCGCCGGTGAAACGTTGGGCCAGGCACATGCCCAGGCCGCCGGAAAGGGCGTGGCCGATGGAGCCGGAAGAGAAGTCGATACCGGGTACTTTGCGCATGTCAGGGTGATCGCCCAGAGGGCTGCCCAGGCGGGTGTATTCATCGAGCCACTCCTTGGGGAATACGCCCAGGTCCGCCAGGATCGGGAACTGGCCCACGGCAGCGTGGCCCTTGCCCATCAGGAAGCGGTCGCGGCCCGGCCACTTCGGTTCTTCGGGGCGAATCGTCATCACGTCGTAGTACAGCGCGGCAAACAACTCGGCGGCGGAGAACACCGAGGTGTAGTGGCCGGTCTTGGCGATTTCGATCAGGCGGATGGTTTCCAGGCGAACGAATTTCGCCCGGTCCTTGAGCCGTGCAACGGTCACGGCATCGGGCACAAAATCGCTGGCGCGCCACTGTTCGAGCGTTTTTCGGGGTGCAGACATCTCTACCTCCAATCACAGGCATGAATGTGTTGAAGTCGACTTTCAGGCGCGGGGCTTGAACTTCAACGGGTGGGGTGTGGGTTCAGTTGTGGATGGCTCAGTGGGTCAATCCTTCGAGCGCGAGCATGGCCGCGATCAGGTCTTCACACGTCAGCGGGTTGCCCGAGGCCGTGGCAAAGTTGCGGGCGTGAGGCGCTTTCAAGGTGGGCTCGGCGACCTGCATCAGCACCGCGCGGTCGATAACAGGCACGCCCAGTTCGGACAAGTTGCGGGGCAGGCCGATGCGTTGATAGAAGCCCAGCATGTCGCCCAGCAGTTCAGCGTCACGGTCTTCGAGTATCAGCTGGACCAGCAAGCCATACGCGACTTGCCAGCCGTGCACCTGCTGTTGTGCGCCGGGGATTTTCGACAGGCCGCGGGTCATCGCATGGGCGATGGACAGGCCACCGCTCTCAAAGCCCAGGCCGCTCATGAGCAGCACGGCCTCGATCAGATGATCGAAGGCCACCGTCACTTCACCGCTGCCAGCCTGGGCCAGCGCCGGTTCGGCGTATTGACGGATAACGCGGTAGCACTCCTGCGCCAGTACCAACCCGGACAGCGCCGGGCGTGCACCGAACATGTTGACACCGCCAGCGTTGAAGCACTGCTCGGCTTCGAATTTCTTGGTCAGCGCATCGGCGATCCCCGCCAGCAGGAATGCGCGCGGTGCCTGGGCGATCAGCCCGGTGTCTACCAGCACGTAGCGCGGGCTGACTAACAGATGGCCGACTTCGCTGAGTTGGTGATGGGCGTCATAGACCACATAGTTTTTCGACGTGGGCGCATCGTTGGAGGCCACGGTGGGCATGGTCACCAGTGCACGGCCCGAGCTATGGGCGAGGGCCTTGCCGGCGTCGATGCACTTGCCGCCGCCGACCGCCAGGATCAGGTCAAACGCAATGCCTGCAGCGGCAGCGCGCAAACCGGCGATCCCGTCGGCGGTGATTTCGCCGTCGAAGGTGAGGTAGTGCAATGCCACGTCGGCTTCAGCGCAAGTGGCATCGAGCCGCTCGCGAATCAGGCCCAGCACGTAGCTGTCGATGACCACCACGGCAGTGCGCCCGCAGTGCGCCAGGTAGGTACCCGCCTGGGCAAGTACTTCAGTGCCCTGGACGTACCGTCCGGGCGAGCCGAAAACCAGATTCATTCAGCACCTCTCACTGTATTGCTCATTGTTATTTGAGTCTCGACGGCCAGTCGCCGCAGTCTCGATCTTATAGTGATGCATGATATATCATGTTTTTAGGCGGTCAAGCGCTCAAATAGCCAGCGTCTACTCAGGCGACGGAATACCCGCCATCGACCGGCAGCGTAGTCCCGGTGACGTAGCGCGCGTTGTCGGAGAGCAGGAACGCAATCACATTCGCCACGTCCTCAGGTGCCCCCCAGCTTTTCATCGGGATGCGGGCCATGATTCCGGCCGAACGGGCCGGGTCTTCGAACGCTCGTCGCGACAGATTGGTAAGGATCCAGCCGGGCGCCACCGCATTCGCGCGCACGCCGTCAGTCGCCCAGGCCACCGCCATGCAGCGGGTCAGCTCGGAGATCGCGGCTTTGCTCGAGGCGTAGGCGGGGGTTTTCGCCGAACCAAAAATCCCCCACATCGAGGCGAAATTCACCACCGCACCGCGTGCGGCTTTCAAACCGGGCAGGGCGGCATTGGTGATGCGCAGGACGGCGTTGAGGTTGACGTCCATGACCCGACCGAAGCCTTCCAGCTCCCACTCGCGGTTGTGGTCGATGATCCCGGCGGCATTGACGATGGCATCCACGCGTTCGAACGGGGCGAAGAAGCGGTTCACCGCGTCGTCGTCGGTCACGTCCAGTTCCTGATAGTGGATGCCGGAAATGTGTTGCTCGGGCTCGCCGAGCCCGACGGTGAACACTTCATAGCCATCCGCGTGCAGGCGTTGCGCGGTAGCCAGGCCGATACCCGAACCACCGCCGGTGACGATTGCTGTCTTTTTCATGGTCTTTCCTTGGGGAGTAAAAACGGGCGCTCAAACGCCCGCTTGGGAAAACAGAAACTCGGCGAGCAGGTCCACCTGGCCGGTGATCATGTGCGCGCCTTTATGGATGATGCAGCCACGCTCGGCCGCTGCGCTGAGCAGGGGCGTGATGTCTGGGTTCATCACCACCTCACCGACAATCGTGCCGGCGGCCAGGGTCTCGACGGGCAGCGGCAGCGGATCTCGAGCATTGAGGCCCAAGGCGGTGCCATTGATCACCACGTCAAAGCCGCTGGCATCCGCAGGGCCGGCGTTGACCCTTTTGCCGGGGAACATCAGGCGCAATTCCAGTGCCAGCGCCTCGGCTTTGGCCGGTGTGCGATTGCTGATCACCAGTTCCTGGATATCTTCGGCCAGCAACGCGTGGGCGATGCCGGTGGCCGCGCCGCCGGCACCCAACAGCAGCACGCGTTTGCGGCCCAGGTCATGGCCCTGTTTTTTCAGGCCGGCGACAAAGCCGTCGCCATCGAACATACGTCCGGTGAAGCGTCCGTCCGCCAGGCGCTTGGCGACGTTGCACACTTTCAGCAGCAGGGCAGTGCCTTTGAGTTCATCGCACAAGGTTGCCACCTCCAGCTTGTGCGGCACGGTGACGATCACCCCCGCGAGGTTTTCAATGCCGCGCAAACCTTGCCAGGCCGTGGCCAGGTTCGCCGGCGAGACTTCCCATGGCACCAGTACGCCGTCGTAGCCAAGGCGTTCCAGCAACGGGTTGAAGAATTCGGGTGTCCGCAGGTGTTTGGCGGGGTAGGTCAAGTGCACGACGACGCGCGTTTTACCGCTGATAGGCATGGCTGGATTCCTGTGTTCTAGACGTGGGCCGCAGGCAATGCGCTGCGCCCGAGGATCAGGTCGGCGGCTTTTTCGCCGATCATGATGGACGGTGCATTGGTATTGCCGGAGATCAGGTTAGGCATGATCGAGGCGTCCACTACCCGCAGGTTGCGCAGGCCGTGTACGCGCAATTCCGGGTCGACCACGGCCATGGCGTCAGTGCCCATCTTGCAGGTGCCGACCGGGTGGTAGACGGTTTTCGCGCGCTGGTTGATGTAGCTCAGCAGGTCCTCATCGCTGCGCACACTCAAGCCGGGGAATACCTCTTCGTCGGTGTAGGCGCGCATCGCCGGTTGCGCGAGGATTTCCCGCGACAGGTTCAAACCCTTGATGGCGACACGGCGGTCCTCCGGGTGTGCAAAGTAGCGGGGGTCGATCTGTGGTGGGGTGTCGGCGTGCTTGTCGGCGAGGCGGATTTCGCCTCGGCTCATCGGTCGCAAGACGCAGGTATTGATGGTCGCGCCGGGTTTCTTGATCGCCTCCTGGTCGAGGTCGAAAAACACGATGGGCACAAAATGCATCTGCGCGTTCGGCCGTTCCTGCGGGTTGTCGGTGTTGATGAATGCACAGGCTTCAGTCACGTTCGAACTCACCGGCCCACTGCCGAACATCAGGTACTGCAGGCCGTTTTTCACGGTGTTGAAAGCGTTGTCCTGGCCGTAGTAGCCGTATTTGCCATGGCAATAGGCGATGCTGCCGACTTCGGCATGGTCCTGCAGGTTCTGGCCGACGCCGGGCAACGTGTGCTGCACGGCAATACCATGACGCTCAAGCTCAGCGGCCGGGCCGATACCGGACAGCATCAGCAGCTTGGGCGACTGGATCGCGCCCGCGCTGAGCACCACTTCCTTGCTGCAGCGAGCCTGCACAACCTGGCCCTTGTGACGGTACTCGACACCGACCGCTTGATTGCCTTCGAGCACCACACGCTGCACGGTGGCGTCGGTGATGACTGTCAGGCGCTCGGATTTTTCGGCGGTGCGCAGGTACGCCACGGCGGCACTGCAACGGCGATTGTTACGTGCGGTGATCTGGTTGAAGCCGACGCCATTCTGGCGTTCACCGTTGAAGTCGGCGGTAAACGGGATGCCCGCCTGCTGCGCGGCACGCACGAAGCCGCGTGACAATTCACACACCTGCTTGAGGTCCGAAACCCCCAGCGGACCGCCTGTGGCATGAAAGCCGTTATCGAAGCGCTCATTGTCTTCAGCGCGCTTGAAGTAGGGCAGCACTTCGCGAAACGACCAGCCATTGCAGCCAGTGGCAGCCCAGTCGTCGTAGTCCTCGTGCTGGCCGCGAATGTAGATCAACGCATTCACCGAACTGCCGCCGCCCAGTACGCGGCCTTGGGGAAGAATGCGTTTGCGTCCGTCCATGGACGTCTGCGCCTGTGTCTCATGGCGAGACAGCAGGGGGCTGGAGAGCAATCGGGTAAAACCGGCAGGAATATGAATCAGCGGATGGGTGTCCCGGGGGCCCGCTTCAATCAGCAGGACCGAGGCCCCGGCCTCGATCAAACGACCCGTCAGCGCACAACCCGCAGACCCGCCGCCAATGACAATGTAATCGTGCATGTCGTCTCCGAATAACGTTGTTCTTGTTTTCATGCATCATATATCTTCGATCCCCCCAAGCGTCAATCCCTGTCTTTCACGGCGGTTTTTCATTCGAAAAAGCGGTTGGCAGATAAAAATTAAATATGATATATCATCGATCCGTCGATGGTATTGCTCCTCGACCACGTCCTCAAAGCAATAACAAAAAGCCTCCTTGATGGGGCCAGGATGAACACTGAGATGACCCAGATATTTGCCGCACCTGGTCGTTATATCCAGGGCTACAAAGAACTCGACCGCCTGGCACTGCACGTCGCCTGGTTCGGTCGCCGCCTGATGGTGATCACCACCCAAGGCCGCCTGGACAGCCTGAAGCCAACCCTGGAAAGCAGCTTCGCCAGCACCCGCACCGCGCTTCACTACGGGATTTTTTCCGGCGAAGTGACCCGCCAGGAAATCCAGCGCTTGGCGGTGTTGATGCAGGGGCTTGAGTGCGACGGTGTGATCGGTATCGGCGGTGGCAAAGTGCTCGATGCTGCCAAGGCGCTCGCCAATCAGGCGCGGGTGCCGTTGTGCATCGTGCCGACGGTGGTTTCCAACGACGCGCCTACCAGTTCGCTGTCGGTGCTGTACACCGAAGCCGGCGCGTTTGACGACGTGCTGTTTTTCCAGCGCAGCCCGGATGTGGTGGTGGTCGACACCTGGATCATCGCCCAGGCCCCGGTGCGCCTGCTGGTAGCCGGCATGGGCGATGCGCTGTCGACGTATTTCGAAGCCCGCACCTGTGTTGAAGGCTACCGCGACAACTTTCTCGGCAATGCCGGCGGCGGCATGAAGGAGGGCGGCGGCGGGGCCAAGGCCACGCTGACCTCGATGGCGATTGCCGAGCTGTGCTACCGCGTCCTGCTTGAAGACGGCGTGCAAGCCAAGCGCGCCGCCGAGCAGCGCTGCGTGACCAAGGCATTCAACCGCGTGGTGGAAGCCAACGCCTTGATGAGCGGCATCGGCTTTGAAAGCAATGGCGTCGCCACCGCCCACGCGGTGTATTGCGGTTTCAGTGAGTTGGGCCTGCGCGCCACGATGTACCACGGTGAGTACGTGGCGTTCGGCACGCTGGTGATGCTGGTACTGGAAGGCAAAACCAGCGGTGAACTGGATGCCGTGTTGCGCTTTTGCCTGAGCATTGGTTTGCCGGTGACCTTCGGCGACCTCGGCCTGGCCGATATCACTGCGCAGGAACTCGATGCTGTGGCCCGCACCGCGGCCGACCCGAACCAGACCAGCAACGTCGAGCCCTTCGCCGTGACTGTCGATGAGATGAGAGCTGCGCTGATTGCCGCCAGCGATCTGGGCGAGTTGTACAAATATGGCGGCGCGCTGCGATAAGGCCGGGCCGGTCACACATTCCAATAAGAACAAAGGTGAACTGATGAACGCATTTCAGGCAAGTCTGCCTCTCACCCTGGACTTCGAGGTCGGAGCGATCCGACGCATGGGCGACAAAGTCGCGCCGTTCGGCACCAAGGTGTTCCTGATGGTCGACCCGTTTCTCGAGGGCAGCGAGTGGGTCGCGCAGGTTACTGCCAGCTTTATCGAGCGCGGTATCGAATATCTCGAGTTCTACGACATCGTGCCCAACCCCCGTCACACCACGATTGATCGCGCGGTCGATCAAGTACTTCGCGCAGGCTGCGACGTGGTCGTGGCCATGGGTGGCGGCAGTGCGATCGATTCGGCCAAGGCCGTGGCGTTCGTCGCCGTGCATGGTGGCAACTGCTGGGATTACACCGAGCGCCTCGGCGAAGAGGTGCGCCGGCCGCAACGCCGTGGCCTGCCGCTGCTGGTGGTGCCGACCACCTCCGGTACTGGCACCGAAGCCACGCCTTTTGCGGTAATCAACAACCCCGAGCTGGGCCTCAAGTGCGCCATCGTCAACCCGTTCATCTACCCTGACGTCGCGTTGATCGACCCGCAGATCCTGGTGTCGAAACCGCCCAAACTCACCGCGCTGACGGCGGTCGATACCTTCTGTCATGCACTCGAAGCCTATATCAGCATCCATTGCACACCCTGGGTGGAAATGGTGGCCTTGCAAGCCATCCGCCTGTTTGCGGCGAATGCCCAGCGCTGCGTGGAGCACGGCGCTGACCTGGAGGCACGCGCCAACATGGCATTTGCCTCGACCCTGGGCGGCATGGCTATCGCCGGTGCCGGGGTGACTGTGTCCCATGCCTTGGGCCAGCCCTTGGGCGCAATGACCGACGCGCCCCATGGCGGCACGGTGGCGGCGAGCACCCCGCATGTCATCCGCTGGACCTTGCCGGTCGCCGCCGAAAAGTTTGCCACCGTGGCCGGGATCCTGTGCCCGGAAACCCTGGGCCTGTCGATCAACGAGCGCGCGGAGCGCCTGCCCGTAATCCTCGAACAGCTCTTCACCACCCTGGGGGTCACCGACACGTTTTGCAGCTACGGTTTGCGCCCTGAGCAAGTCGATGAATTTGCCCACACCGTCTGGACCAGTTTCAACCAGGACCTGGCCTGCCACCCTAAGCCGATCAACAACCAGGAGGAGGTCGCCGCCATCGTGAGGATGTGCTTCTAACCGACGTTTCAGTCACACCGCGTTAACGCTGTTGCTTCACCGACCCGTCAGTTGGGTTGGCGGGATTCTGCATGCTCGAAAAACACTAAGACCAACAATAAAAACAGTTTCGGGAACACTGACAATGACCAATAAAACCATCGTTGCCGCAGGACTTCTAAGTGCGTGTGTAGGCCCTGGCGTGTTTGCCGCCAGTTATTCGCCGGACAACTTTCTGCTTGGCGACTGGAACGGTGAACGCACGCGCCTGCATGAGCAGGGAGTGGACTTCCAGCTGACGTACGTCAACGAGCTGGCCTACAACACCCAGGGCGGCGACACGCACAAAGGCACCTACAGCGATCAGCTGATGATCGACAGCAACTTCGACCTGCAAAAGCTGCTCGGTTGGCAGGGCGCGAGTTTTCGCATGACCTTCAGCAATCGCAACGGCGAAAGCCTGACGGCCGAGGCGGGCACTCACACCTTGCTGGCCGCCCAGGAAATCTACGGCTACGGCAGCGTCACGCGGCTGGTGCAGTTCTATTACCAGCAGCAACTGCTCGACGACCGACTGGTGGTCAAGCTCGGCCGCTTGCCCATGAGCGGCGATGTGTTCCCGTTTTCCTGCAAGTTCCAGAACCTGACGTTCTGCGGCACGGTGCCGGGCTACATCACCCCCAACTGGTTTACCTGGCCGGTCAGCCAGTGGGGCGCGGCGGTGGCGGGCAAGTTGACCGATGAGCTGACCGTCAACGCCTCGCTGTATCAGGTCAACCCGCGCTTTACCGAGAACGGCCAGGGCCTGAATTTCGGCAGTCCCTCGGGCACTACCGGCTACCTCGCCGTGGGCGAACTGGCCTGGACGCCGAGGCTCAACGGCCTGCCTGGCACCTACCGCGTGGGCGTCTGGCGCAACACCGGTGATTTCAACGACGTGTACCGCGATCTCGATGGCCAGCCGATCGGCCTGACCGGCAACGCCCCCGACCAGCACGATTCAGCCCGCGGCTTCTACGCCATGGTCGATCAACGCGTGTACCAGGACCCGGACAACAGTGCCCGCGGCCTCAATCTGTTTGCCAACTTCATTCAGTCGGACCGCGACGTGTCCTACGTGGAAAACGTCTGGCATGCCGGTGCCTTTATCAGCGGTCCGTTTGCCGCACGCCCGCAGGATGAAATCGGCCTGGCGCTGGGCCGCCTGGAAGTGAATGAAAAATCCGCCAGGCGCATCCGCCAGACCAGTGGCTACACCGTGGCGGCACCGCACACCGAATACCCGATGGAGCTGTACTACGGCGTCAGCGTGACCCCGGCCCTGACACTGCGGCCCAACGTGCAATACGTGGTCAACCCCGGCGGATTGAGCGGGGACAAGAGCGTGGTGGTGTTCGGCCTGAAAACCGAAGTCAGCTTCTAACCCCTTGAACCAGACAGGAGATACAACAGCATGAATACACTCGTGGATATCGCTGCGGTCCAGCAGCGTGTCGCCGCCCTGGACCTGCCAGGCCAGGCCTTCATCAATGGCCGCTTTGTCGATGCACTGAGCGGCGAGACCTTCGCCAATATCTCTCCGCGCAACGGCCAGGTGCTCAATCACGTCGCGTCCTGCCAGGCTGAAGACGTCGACGTTGCCGTCCAGGTGGCGCGCCAGGCGTTCGACAGTGGCGTGTGGTCGCAGCGTCCGCCCAAGGAGCGCAAGAAAGTCATGCTGCGCTTCGCCGCGCTGTTCGAGCAGCACATGACTGAACTGGCCCTGCTCGAAACCCTGGACATGGGCAAGCCGGTCGCGGAAAGCAGTGGTTTTGACGTGCACGCGGTACTCGAATGCCTGCAGTGGTACGCCGAATGCTGTGACAAGGTCTACGACGAAATCGCGCCCTCCGGGCCGGGTGCGCTGGGCATGATCACCCGCGAAGCCATCGGCGTGGTGGCGGCGGTCACGCCCTGGAACTTCCCGATGCTGATGGCCATGTGGAAGGTAGCCCCGGCCCTGGCGATGGGTAATTCGGTGATCCTCAAGCCGGCCGAGCAATCGCCCTTGACCGCGCTGCGCATCGCCGCGCTCGCGGCCGAAGCGGGCATTCCGCCAGGCGTGTTCAACGTGCTGCCGGGTTTCGGCCCTACCGCTGGCCGCGCGCTGGGCCTGCATATGGATGTGGACACGCTGGTGTTCACCGGCTCCGGCGAAGTCGGCAAATTGTTCCTGCAATACGCGGGGCAATCGAACATGAAGCGGGTCTGGTTGGAGTGCGGCGGCAAGACCCCGAACATCATCCTCAATGACTGCCACGACCTGGAAAAAGCGGCGGCCACCGCCGCGAAATCGATGTTTTTCAACCAGGGTGAAGTCTGCGTAGCGCCTTCGCGGCTGATCGTCGAGGCGGGTATCCGTTCCGAATTCGTCGCCGAGGTCCTGAAGGTCGCGCGCGGTATCAGCGTCGGTGACCCTCTCGATCCGGCCACGCAACTGGGCGCCATGGTCGACAAGGCGCAAATGGACCGCGTGCTCGGCTACATCCGCACCGGTGCAGAGGAGGGCGCGCAGATCATCCTCGGCGGTGAACGTGCCGGTGGCGCCCTGGCCGACGGGTTCTTCATCCCGCCGACGATCTTCGACAACGTCACCAACGACATGACCATTGCCCGCGAAGAGATCTTCGGGCCGGTCCTGTCGGTGATCACCGCCACGGATCACCTGCACGCGGTGCGCATTGCCAATGACTCGCCCTATGGCCTGGCTGCCAGCCTGTGGACCAGCAACCTCAGTCGCGCCCACTCGATGATCCGCGCCCTGCGCGCCGGCAGTGTGTGGGTCAACTGCTTCGACGGCGGCGACATCACCATGCCGTTTGGCGGCTACAAGCAGTCGGGCAACGGTCGCGACCGTTCGCTGCATGCCTTGGACAAGTACTCCGAACTCAAGTCGGCCTGGATCGATTTACAGGCCTGAGCCCACACCACGGCGCTGTCGAGGACGGCGCCGGCATCACCGATCCCATCAGCGCACTGGAGAACAATAATGATGAAGAAGCGTTTGATCACCACCTTCGCCCTGGCGGCCCTTATCGGCGGCCAGGCCTGGGCCGCCGGCAAGCATGAAATCTACAGCTTGATGCCCAATACCGCGCTGTCGGGCGTGATTGACCCCGATATGCCGGATCGCACGGCGATCAACAAGGCATTGCCGTTGAAAAAGAAAGGCGAGCGCCTGCGTATCGGCTGGACCGAGATCACCCTGGGCAATCCCTGGTTCGTGTCGATGCTCGACGACGCGAAAACCATCGCGAAAAAGTACAACTACGATATTGAGCTGCAAGTGGCGGACAGTGACGTCGCCAAACAAAGCGCCCAGGTCGACAACTTCATTACCCTGGGCGTCGACCTGATCGTGATCGATCCCACCGACGTGCTCGGCTCGGTGTCGGATGTGGAACGCGCCGTGGCAGCCGGGATTCCGGTGATTACCGTGGGCACTGCGCCAGATGCCCGGGCTCCGGTGATCACCACCAGCACCGGCAACCCCTACGGCAGTGGTTTCGAGGCGGGCCGCTATGTGATCGCCAAGACCGACCCGGCCAAGGTGATCAACGCCGCCATGGTTATCGGCGTGATGGGCAACTCCACCTCCGAAAGCCGGCTCAACGGCATGATCTCCGGGATTGTCTACGCGCGTTCCGAGGAGCGAAAGCTGGGCCTGTCCAAGGAGGACGCGATGCTCAAGGGCTTCAAGTTGTTCCAGCAGATCAAAGCCAAAGGCAGTTTCAGTTGGCCGGAAGGTGGTTTCAACGTGTTGGCCTGGGGCCGGGGTGACTGGACCGAAGAGGGCGGGCTTGCGGCCACCGAAGACATCCTGGCGTCGCAGGGTGACAAGCTGAACCTGGTGCTGGCGGAAAACGACTTCATTGCCATCGGTGCAATCAACGCCCTGGAAAACGCCGGCAAGAAGGCCCAGGTGACGGTCGCCTCCGGCGCGGGCAACTTCCGTGTGGCGCTGGACTTGATCAAGCAGGGCAAGTTGCTGGTGAGTGCCACCAACAGCGGATCTGAAACCGGCGTGGCCGCGATTGAGCTGATTCACCAGATCCTCGACAAAGGCCTGGATGCCAACAACCTGCCGCTGGCGTCGTATTTCCCGGTCACGCTGATTACTCCGGACAACGTCGACACCTATATCAAGGCTGACAGCCTGCCGCCCTCCACCGACAACGTGCCGCCGTTCCGCTCCATCGAGCAGATCAAGGCGGCCCTCAAGTAACGCCCGCCAAACAGCCCGCGCCAACGGGGGCGGGCTGTTCGGCGACAGTCAATAGAGGGTGAAGAACATGAATGCGATGCACACACCAGCCGTAGAGATGCGCGATATCTCGAAGAAATTCGGTGGCATCAGTGCACTGAGCAACGCTGGGTTTTCGGCACATGCCGGGGAAATCCATGCGTTGATGGGCGAGAACGGCGCGGGCAAGTCGACCCTGATGAAAATCCTTGCCGGGGCCTACGTACGGGATACCGGCACGGTCAGCCTGAATGGTGAACCGGTGGATATCCGCAAGCCGGGCGATGCACTCAAGCTGGGTATCTCGATTATCTACCAGGAGTTTGCCCTGGCCCCGCACCTGTCGGTGGCGGAAAACATCTGCATCGACGACCTGGGCAAGAGCCGTGGTGTTGTGCGGTGGGCTGCGATGCGCAAAAAGGCCCGGACGATTCTGGATGAGCTGGGTTTCAGCGATATCGACGTGCGCCAAGCGGTCGGCAGCTTGCCGGTGGCGTACCAGCAGGCCGTGGAAATCTGCAAGGCGTTGTCGCGCAATTCCTCGGTGCTGGTGTTCGATGAGCCCACCGCCGTGCTGACCTCGCATGAAGCGGAAAAGCTCTTCAAGATCCTCGACGAGCTGCGCCGCAAGGGCGTGTGCATTGTGTACGTGTCGCACCGCATGGATGAGATTTTCCGCATCTGTGACCGCGCGACAGTGCTCAAGGATGGCAAGACCGTCGGCACCCTGGCCCTGGCGGATGTCACCGAGCGCGGGCTGATCGAGATGATGATCGGCCGTGAACTCAGCGACCTGTTCCCGCCGCGCAACGTGCAGATCGGCGAGGTGCTGCTGGAGGTGGATCAGCTGTGTGCCGGGCGGCTGGTGCGCAACGTGAGCTTCAACGTGCGTGCCGGTGAAGTACTGGGCTTCTGCGGCCTGGTGGGGGCAGGGCGCACGGAGACGATGCGCGCGATCTTCGGCGCCGACCGCAAGACCTCCGGGACCCTGCGCTTGAATGGGCGCGAACTGCACAATCGCACGCCGCGCGAAGCCATCGCCAATGGCATTGGCCTGCTGCCCGAGGACCGCAAGCAGCAGGGCGTGCTGCTGGAAATGTCGATCCGCGTCAATGGCGCGCTGCGCCCCGCCAGCCCCTACACCGGACGCATGGGCTGGATCGCCAGCGGCAGGGAGACCCAGGGCATCGAGGCCCTGCGCAAGCAACTGTCGGTGAAGACGCGTTCCATCGAGCAACGGGTCGGTGACCTGTCGGGTGGCAACCAGCAGAAAGTCGCGCTGATGAAGTGGGTCGATGCGGGCTGCCGCGTGTTGATTCTCGATGAGCCGACACGCGGCGTGGATGTGGGTGCGAAAACCGAAATCTACCGGGTGATCAATGCCCTTGCCGAGCAAGGGGTGGCAATCATCATGGTGTCTTCGGAAATGATCGAAGTGATCGGTATGTGTGACCGCGTCGTGGTCATGCGCGAAGGTGCGATCGCCGGTGAGCTGGTGGGCGAGCGCATCAAAGAACAACAGATGATTTGCCTGGCGATGGGAGTCGAGCACCATGAATAACCCTGATTACAAACTGGCTGCGGCCGAACCGCTGCAACACGACAGCCACGCCGATGCCGGGCGTGCGCACCGGCGCTCACTGCAACGCCTGTTTCTTGAGCACAACGCGCTGGTAATGCTGGTACTGCTGGCGATTGTCGCCAGCGTCTTGTCCGCGGATTTTTTCACCTATCAGAACCTCGGCAACCTGTTGCGCCAATTGACGCCGCTGTTGCTGGTGAGCATCGGCATGTTGATCGTGATTCTGACGGCGGGGATCGATTTGTCCGTGGCGTCGGTGGCTGCCGTGGGCGGGATCGTGGTGGCCATGACCCTGAACGTGATGCCGGTCGAAGGGGGACTTGGCCTGCTGCTGGCGGTGACGGTCGCGGTCGCATCCGGTGTCTTGATGGGCTTGGTGACAGGCACGTTTATCGCCTACTTCCGCATGGCACCCTTTATCGCCACGCTGGCGATGATGACGGTGGGGCGCGGCCTGGCCTTTATTTTGTCGAACGGACAGCCGCAACGGCTGGATGACAAGCTGACCAGTGCCCAGTGGTTGCGCGATTTCGGGCGCCTGGCCGATAGCGTGCTGGGCATTCCCTGGCCCGTGTGGCTGGCGATCCTGGTGACGGTCGTTTTTGCGCTGATCCTGCGTTACAACACCTACGGACGACTGACGATTGCCAGCGGCAGCAACGAAACCGCCGTGCGCCTGGCCGGGATTGCGGTGGAACGCTACAAGTTGGCGGCCTATGGCATCTGTGGTGGGCTGGCGGCATTGGCCGGGGTGGTGATTGCGTCGCGCTCGGGTGTTGCGGCGCCCAGCGCGGGCATGGCGCTGGAGCTCGATGCAATTGCGGCGTGCGTCATCGGCGGCGCGCTGCTGAGCGGCGGCAAAGGCACGATTTTCTACACCGTGGTCGGCGTGCTGGTGCTGGGGCTGATCGGCAATATCATGAATCTGCTGAGTGTGCCGGCCTACCCACAGCAGATTATCAAGGGGGCGATTATCGTGATTGCCGTGCTGTTGCAGGGCGTAGGACGGCGCGACGCACGGATTTGAAGGACGCGCCTGCCGGAGTGGCAGGGGTAAAATGATGATGTATGATGCGTGATCTGCGCCCCTGCCGCAGGCGTCGAGGCCTGCCGGGCGCACGTCATCGACCATGGAGATCGAGTAACAGTGACCGTGCATAAGCCCATTGATAAAGGCAACTTGAGTGAGCGGGTGTATTCCATTATTCGCACGGCGTTGATGGACGGCCAATACCAGCCCGGCGATCGCCTGCGCATCAGCACCCTGGCCGAAGAGTTCGGGGTCTCGATCACGCCGGTGCGCGAGGCGATCTTCCGGCTGGTCAGCGACCATGCGCTGGACATGAAGGCCGCGACGTCCATCTATGTGCCGGAGTTGTCGGTCAGCCAGCTCAGGGAAATCCAGTTGATCCGTCATCTGCTTGAGGGTGAGGCCGCCGGTGCCGCCGCGCAGCGCATTACCGTGCCGGAACTGATCAAGCTTGAAGGTATCCAGGATGCGTTTCAGAAGGCGGTTTCGGTCGACCATCGGCAGGCGGCATTGCTCAACCGCGAGTTTCACTTCGGCCTGATCAGCGCGGCGCGCATGCCTGTGGTGTCCAAGACCCTGGAGAACATGTGGGTCATTATGGGGCCGCTGCTCAGCCGCTTCCACGCGGAAGTGCCGAAGTTGGAACTGGCGAGCGCCCAGCATAAGCACTTTGAAGTGCTTGAAGGCCTGCGCACGCGCGACTCGGGCAAGGCCAAGGCCGCGCTGCAGGCCGATATCGCCTGGGGAGAGTTGATGATCGAGTGGTTGGAGAAGAAGGAAAGCCTGGCCGAGGTTTAGTCGGCGAGGCGCGCTACCCATTTGCCACTGCTGGAACCTTGCTTGAGGGCACGAAGCGCTTGCGGCAGCTCATGGAAGTCGAAGACCTGCTGTCCAGGTACCCGCAGTTTGCCGTTCAGGACCGCGTCGAGGAGCCGTTCGCCGTGTTGGCGCAAGGTCTGCCGATCACTCAGGCTGGCGTAGGCGTGAAAGCTGTTGAGCGCCACCTCGTGCAGTGAAATCGCAGTGCTGAAAGCCGGCAATGGCGCGCTTTCCTGGCGGTCCTGGATGCACACCAGGTGCCCGTTGTAGCCGAGCAGGGGCGCGAGTGTGGCTGCATGCGCACCGCTCACGGTGTCGAACACGGCGTCAAGGCGACGTTCGCCCAGGGCTGACTGAAGTGCCTGCTGCCAGCCGGCGTCGCGGTAATCGAATACACCGACCACGCCCAATGCCTTCAGGTGGGCATGATGAGCCGTGCTCGCCGTGGCCCACACACGCAACCCACGCTGTACCGCCAACTGCGCCAACAGCAGGCCCACCGCACCGCCCGCGCCGACCACCAACACCTCGCCGGCACTGCCCGGAATCTTTTCCAGCGCCTGCCAGGCCGTCAAGCCGGGGCAGGGCAGTGAGGCCGCCCAGGCATCATCGAGGGCCGCCGGCACGGTCATCACCGTCGCCGCATCGAGTATGCAGAACTCGGCAAAACTGCCGTCGCGATCCAGCGACTGATGGTAGGCCACGCGCGTACCGGGTTTGATCGGCACTCCGGCACCGCTCGCAACCACCACGCCCATGCCATCCACGCCCGGCACATGTCCGGTTTTCCACGCCGCATGACCCCACTCGATGATCTTCCAGTCCACCGGGTTCAAGGCGATGGCACGATTGGCGATGAGCACCTCACCCGGTCCGGGCTGATCCAGGCTTTTGCGGACCACCTGCAAACCGTCGATCCCTGCACCTGCAGTCCAGGACCAGGCAGCGAAATCTGTCTTCATCATCAGTGTTTATCCCTAAGGCGAGAGTCGCGCAGTATCACCTGGGACGTGCTGGCGATAAATGTGCCTTCTGGAATGAGTGTTGTGAGAAAGAATCAACAATCATCAAGGCGCGGGGCTGATCCTCCCGCGTGTGCAGCGGGGGGATGTGCTGACGTCGGCCACAGTAACCTGCGGGGCCGGCGACATCGCGTGACGCTCACGACTCGATCAACTCCCGCACCCGCGCCGTCAACGTGTCCAGCGCAAACGGCTTGGTCAGTATCTGCATGCCAGGCCCCAAGCGCGTGTCGCCAATGATGGCGCCTTCGGCGTAGCCGGTGATGAACAGGGTTTTCAGCGCGGGCCGTACTTCGCGGCCGGCGTCGGCCATCTGGCGTCCGTTCATGCCGCCGGGCAGGCCGACGTCGGTGATGAGCAGGTCGATGTGCACGTCGGAGCGCAGGATCTTGAGCCCGGTAATGCTGTCACTCGCTTCGATCAGGCTGTAGTCGAGGCCGCCGAGTACATCCATCAACAGCGTGCGCACACTGGGTTCATCGTCGACGATCAGGATGGTCTCGCCGTACTCCGCCGGCGCGGCACTGGTACTGTCCTGCTCGGGCGTGGGCTCAATGGTCTGTCCATAATAACGTGGCAGGTAAAGGCTGATGGCGGTGCCGCGTCCGACCTCGGAGGCAATGCGCGCCTGCCCGCCGGACTGTTTGGCGAACCCATAGATCATCGACAGCCCGAGACCCGTGCCCTGGCCGATGGGTTTGGTGGTGAAGAACGGGTCGAATGCCTTCGCCATGACATCGGGCGTCATGCCGGTACCGGTGTCGGTGACGGTCAGCGTCAGGTATTCCCCTGCGCTCAGGTCTTGGGCGCTGGCAGTGGCAGCGTCCACCCGCACATTGGCGGTCTCGATGCTGATGCGCCCGCCATCGGGCATGGCGTCGCGGGCGTTGATGCACAGGTTGAGCAGGGCGTTTTCCAGCTGGCTGGCATCCACCAGCGTCGGCCATACGCCACTGGCGCCGAGGGTTTCCACGCTGATGCTGGGACCCACGGTGCGCTGGATCAGCTCGCCCATGTCGTCCATCAGCAGGTTTACATCGGTGGGCCGTGGGTCCAGGGTCTGCCGGCGCGAGAAGGCGAGCAGACGGTGGGTCAGCGCCGCCGCGCGCTTGGCCGCACCCTGGGCGGTGGTGATGTACTTGTCGACTTCCGCCCAGCGACCCTGCGCGATGCGCAGCACTGTCAGTTCGAGTGCGCCGGAGATCCCCGCCAGCAAGTTGTTGAAGTCATGGGCGAGGCCGCCGGTCAGTTGGCCCACCGCTTCCATTTTCTGCGACTGGCGCAGCTTCTCCTCGGCCTGGATCAGCTCGACGGTGCGCTCGGCCACGCGTTGCTCGAGGGTTTCGTTGAGGGCGCGCAGTGCGGCGGTCGCGCGGTCGCGCTCGGCTTCCACGGAGCGCCGGCCCTCGACGTCGATGACCACGCCCGGCAAGGTCAAGGGCGTGCCATCTTCGGCAAGTTCGACCCGGCCGTTGGCCTCGATCCAATAGTATTTGCCGTCGGCGCGAAGCACGCGGTACTGGTGCGCGTAGGCGCCGCCACGGGCAATCGCGGCATTGATGGCGGTGGTCAGCCCGTCGCGGTCTTCCGGGTGCACCGAGGTGATCACCTGCGCCAGGCTCAGGCCTTCATGGCCCAGGGCCGGGTCCACGCCAAAGGCGCGGGCGAACGCGTC
This sequence comes from Pseudomonas sp. GW821-FHT05D12, assembly GCF_059419825.1. Lineage (NCBI taxonomy): Bacteria > Pseudomonadati > Pseudomonadota > Gammaproteobacteria > Pseudomonadales > Pseudomonadaceae > Pseudomonas > Pseudomonas sp. GW821-FHT05D12. The sequence goes on from NZ_JBWKSN010000004.1 coordinate 219,233, forward strand.
GTCGATGGTGAAGCGGTCGCTGGGCAGGTCCCAATGCCAGGTGCCGATGATCGCACCGGCGGCCAGCGCCAGTTGCACGCGCTCGACGTTTTGCCGCGCCACTGCTTCGCTGATGCGCAGGCGCTCCTGCGCGTTGCGCCGCTCGGTGACGTCACTGAAGATAATCGCGATCTGCCGGTCGGCCGGGTCGCCGACACGCACCGCGCGCACGTCGAACCAGCGCTTGAACGCTTCAGCGTAGCTTTCGAAAGTGGCTGGCTCGCCGGTCTTGGCCACGTGCCCGTAGGTCTCGAACCAGAAACTTTCCAGGTCGGGGGCGAACTCGGTGACCCACTTGCCGCGCAAGTCGACCCCGGCCTGGCGCTCGAACGCCGGGTTGGCCTCGACAAACCGGTAGTCGATCGGCCGATCATCGGCATCGAACTTGACCTTGACGATGGCAAACGCCGACTCGACCGTCTCCAGGATGGTGCGAAATCGCTCTTCGCTCTGGCGCAATGCGACGTGCGCGGAGCGCATGTTCGACATGTCGAGCAGCGCCTGGCGATAGCGTGCCTGGGTGTCTTCGAAGGAATTCGGCGGTACATCTTCGCTGCGCGCGCCTGACATGGGGTCGACGCCCGCCTCTGTCAGCAGGGCACGCAGGCGCAGGACTTGCGCCTCCAGCTCTTCACGAGTCAGGTCTTTCACTGCTGTTTCCATCGATGTGTGAGAGGGAGCAACCAAGCCGCTAAGACCCGCGCGCCCGCCAGAGGGTTCAATCAGGGGGGAGAGGGGCTTTGCGAGAAGTAAAGCCGGCTTTTCGGGGGCTGGCTACTTTTTCAGCGCGGCGCGCGAAGCGTCCTAGTCGCATTTTGTTACGAACCAATGACCGCTAAAGGCCACATTGAGACGGTAAATGGGGACAAGCGCGTGGTTTGCCATTCAACTTTCATAAAAACGTAACAACTCTGCTGCACAGTTCGGGAGCCCGTAATTACAAGGATTCTCCTGAATGAAACGTCTGATGAAGTCTGCTGCACTCGCCGTTGCGGTTTCGCTGGGGGCCACCTCGGTATTTGCTGCCGAGAACGTCCGTCTGACCGGTTCAGGCGCCAGCTTCCCTGCACCGATCTACCTCACCTGGTTCAAGGATTTCAGCAAGAAAAGCGCAGGTGTCACCGTGGATTACCAATCCAAGGGCAGCGGCGCAGGTGTGCAGGACTTCCTGAATAAAACCGTCGATTTCGCCGCCAGTGACTCGGCGATGAAAGACGAAGACATCGCCAAGGTCGCCGAAGGCGTGCAGTTGCTGCCGATGACGGCGGGCGAAATCGTGCTGGCCTACAACCTGCCGGGCAACCCCAAGGGCCTGAAGCTGCCACGCGAGGTTTATTCCAACATCTTCCTGGGCAAGATCACCAAGTGGAACGACCCACAGATCGTCGCCGCCAACCCGGACCTGAAACTCACCGACACGCCAATCACCGTGGTCGTGCGTGCTGATTCCAGCGGTACCACCGCCGTCTTCACCAAGCACTTGGCGGCGATCAACCCGCAGTTCCAGAAGGACCTGGGTGAAGGCAACACCGTCAACTGGCCAGCCAGCGACAAATTCATCAAGTCGCCGAAGAACGATGGTGTGACCGCCACCGTACGCCAGACCCCGGGCGCCATCGGCTACATCGAGTACGGCTTCGCCAAACTGGCCAAGGTTGACTTCGCCCAGTTGCAGAACAAGGCCGGCCATTACGTCGTGCCGAACGCCGAAAGCGGTGCCGAGGCCCTGGCCGCGGTGAAAATGCCGGAAAGCCTGGTGGCCTGGCTGCCGGACCCGGATGGCGCCAAGTCCTACCCGATCACCTCCTACACCTGGATGATCTTCCGCAAGGACAACGGCAACCCGGCCAAGGCCAAGGCCATGCGTGAAATGGTCGAGTACAGCCTGACCGAAGGGCAGAAGATCGCTGATTCGATGGGCTACATCCCGCTGCCGCAATCGGTTGTCGATCAGGTTCGCAAGGCTTCCGCCAACATCCAGTAACACCCGTGTGGTCTCTCTCGGTGTGTGCGTCGAGCCGCGCCGAGGGAGTTTCCCCCCTGTTCCGGAATTAGCCAATGAACACACCTTTTGTCGTACCGGTTAACCCGGATTCTGCCTGCCAGCCGCCTTCCACGAAGGATTTCCTGGTTGACCGCACCTTCCGTGCCCTTGCGCGAATTGGGGTGGTGCTGATTCTGGCGTTGGTCTTCGCCTTGGTATTCGAGGTGGGACGCAAGGCCCTTCCGGGCATGGAAAAGCACGGTTTTGATGTGCTTTTCGGCAGTGTCTGGGACGTTAACCAAGGCAAGTACGGCATTCTGCCGGCCATTTGGGGCACGCTGTACAGCGCCCTGATTGCCTTGCTGATCGCCGGTTTCTTCGGTGTCAGCATGGCCATTTTCCTCACCCAGGATTTCCTGCCGGCGAAGCTGGCAGCGGTGTTTCGCACCATTGTCGAGCTGCTCGCGGCCATCCCCAGCGTGGTTTACGGCCTGTGGGGGATCTACGTGGTGATCCCGGCGATTCGGCCACTCACCGCCTGGCTGAACAGCGAACTGGGCTGGATTCCTTTTTTCGGCACGTCCCTGAGCGGGCCCGGGTTGCTTCCGGCCGCGCTGGTACTGGCCATCATGATTCTGCCGACGATTGCGGCAGTGTCGCAGGACGCGCTCACTGGCGTGCCGATGAAAACCAAGCAGGCCGCCTACGGCATGGGCACCACCCACTGGGAAGCGATTCTCAAGGTGATGGTGCCTTCGGCGGCGACTGGCATTTTCGGCTCGCTGGTCCTCGGCCTGGGTCGCGCGCTGGGTGAAACCATGGCGCTGGCGATGCTGGTGGGCAATGCGAACAACATTTCGCTCTCGCTGTTTGCGCCGGCCAACACCCTGGCCGCGCTGTTGGCGCTGAACTTCCCCGAAGCCGGCCCCAATGAAATCGAGGTGTTGATGTACGCCGCGCTGGTGCTGATGTTTATCACGCTGCTGGTGAACATCCTCGGCTCCATGATCATGCTCTACGCCCAGCGGGGGAACAAATAATGACTGACCTCACTTCGCCTGCGAGCAGCTTGACCTCGCCGGCCGGCGCCATGCCCAGCCTGCAGCGCAAGTTCGAAGGGCGCGCCCTGCGCAGCCTGGTGCTGACCACGTTGGTGTGGACGGGTGCGCTGATCGCCAGCGTGCCGCTGATTTCCGTGTTGTACATGCTGATCACGCGCGGCGGGGCACGGCTGAGCCTGGAAGTGTTCACCGAATTGCCGCCTACCGGTTTCGAGACTGGCGGCGGCTTCGGCAACGCCATGGCCGGCACCTTTGTGATGGTCGGCATTGCCGCCGCCATTGCCGTGCCGGTCGGCATCATGGCCGCCGTCTTCCTCGCTGAACTGGGGCCCGACAGCAAGCTGGCAAACGCTGCGCGCTTTGCCGCCAAGATGCTCACCGGGCTGCCGTCCATTCTGGCCGGCGTGTTCGCCTACGCCCTGGTGGTGATGACCACCGGCACCTACTCGGCACCGGCCGGCGGTGTCGCCCTGGCGGTGTTGATGCTGCCGATCGTCGTGCTGACGGCTGAAGAGTCGATGCGCATGGTGCCCAAGATCATGAAGGACGCTGCCTACGGCATGGGCTGCACGCGCTCGCAGGTCATCTGGAAAATCATTTTGCCGACCGGCATGCCAGCGATTCTCACCGGCGTGATGCTGGCCGTGGCACGTGCTGCGGGCGAAACCGCGCCATTGCTGTTTACCGCGTTGTTCAGCAACTACTGGATCTACCACGACGGCAGCCTCGCGGTGATGAACCCGACGGCATCGCTGGCCGTACTGATTTACAACTTCTCCGGCATGCCCTTCGACAATCAGCTCGAACTCGCATGGGCGGCTTCGCTGGTGTTGGTGATGATCGTGCTGGTCGTGAACATTGTCAGCCGCATTTTCGGCAAGCCCAAGTACTGAACAAGGGAGCATCTGAATTTTGAACGTATCAACTGCGCAAATAGCCGCTCCGTTTACCACCCAGGCGCCTGTGGTCATGGACTGCAAGCTCGACAAGATTTTCTACGGCAACTTCATGGCCGTGCGCGACAGCCACGTACCCATTGAGAAAAACAAGATCACCGGCTTTATCGGGCCTTCCGGTTGCGGCAAGAGTACTGTGCTGCGCAGCCTCAATCGGATGAATGACCTGGTCAAAGGTTTCCGCTTCGAGGGGCACGTGCATTTCCTCGGGCAGGACGTGTATGGCAAAGGCGTGGACCCGGTGGTAGTGCGCCGCTATATCGGCATGGTGTTTCAGCAGCCGAACCCGTTTTCGATGAGCATTTTCGACAACGTCGCGTTTGGCCTGCGCCTCAACCGCTACAAGGGCGACCTCGGCGATCGCGTCAAGCATGCGCTGCAGGGCGCCGCGCTGTGGGATGAGGTCAAGGACAAGCTCAAGGTCAGTGGCCTGTCGCTTTCCGGCGGCCAGCAGCAACGGCTGTGTATCGCCCGCGCCATCGCCACCGAGCCGGAAGTGCTGTTGCTCGACGAGCCGTGTTCGGCGCTCGACCCGATCGCCACGCGCCGGGTTGAAGAGCTGATGGTCGAGTTGAAAAAGGACTACACCATCGCGCTGGTGACCCACAACATGCAGCAGGCCATCCGTGTGGCTGACACCACTGCGTTCTTCTCGGTGGATATTTCCCAGGGCACGCGTACTGGCTACCTGGTAGAGATGGGCCCGACCACCCAGATTTTCGGCAGCCCCCGCGAAAAAATGACCGAGGACTACATCAGCGGCAAGTTCAGCTGATCGACCTTTCCACCGTTTGCCAGGATTGCCAATGTCTGCAACACGTCGTCTTGATTTGCCCGCGATCGAACGCGCTCTGCGTAAAGTACAGAGCCGCTTTGCCGAGCTCAGCCGCCACTTTACCGAGCCGCGCGATCCGTTCACGGACGAGGTGCTGGAAAATGTGCTGGAAGGCTATGCCCTGATTGATGACTATGTCGCTCGCGGCGTCGACCTGTTTGACCTGCAGCAACTCAACCTGATGCTGGAGATCAATGCCACCGTGCTCTGCGGCAAGGACCCGGTGCGCCGGCTGGAATACGCCCAGCACCTGGCGGCGACCGAGCAGCACTTTTTCAACAATGTCGAGGGTGGCATCAAGGACTTGTACAACTGGTATTGCGCCTACCGCAGCGAGTCGGTCTGGAAGCGTGCAGCCGGTGTCTACGTGCGCATCCTCAGCAAGCCGCAATTGTTCATCGAGGGCAATAACCGCAGTGGTTCGCTGATTGTCAGCTACCTGCTGATGCGCGCGGGACTGCCGCCGTTCGTGCTCACGCTGGAAAACGCCGAGGGCTATTTCAACCCGTCCTCGGTCATCCGTAACTCCGCCAAGCATGGCGTCAAGGCCCTGTACGAATTGCCCAAGATCAAGAAAAAATACGCGGCATTCCTGGAAGATCAGGCCCCGGATCCCAGTGAGTTCTTCCTGGGCGACACACCCGTGCCTGCCGCTCGGGGAGGCCTGTGATGGGAGGGTATCCAGTGCTCGACAGCGTTCGGCGTCTGTTCAATCGCCCGCGTATCCGCATTTCGTTCGACATCGACGACACGCTGGCCTGCCAGCTTCACCACAGTGCGGTCGAACACAGCCGGCTGCCGGCCTGTGTCCACCGTTGGCTGGGCGAACCGCTGCGCGTGGGGACTCGCTCGCTGACCCGTGAACTGCGCCGCCAAGGCTGCAGCATCTGGGTCTATACCTCGTCCGGGCGGACCCCGTCCTACATCCGGCGTTGGCTGTTGCTGTACGGCATTCGTGTCGACGGCGTGGTAAACAGCGTGCTGCACAACCGTGCGCTCAGCGTGCGCGGGCTGTCGAACGCACCCTCCAAATTCCCACCGGCCTTCGATATCGACCTGCATGTCGACGATTCCGAAGGTGTGCGCAGTGAAGGCCATGACCACGGCTTTCGCGTGGTAGTGGTCGACCCGCAGGACGAGCAGTGGGCACAGCGCGTGCTCGACGCGGTCGCGCACGTCCAGGCGCAACTGGCCCGCCAGCAACCGCTCAGTTTTGCGCCGCCGACACGGCGGCGTCCGCAGGTGTTTTCGTCCTGAAACCCATCCCCTCTAACGTGGGTTGGCCAAACCGTCAGCCAGCGACCGGTGCCTGACACAAGCCTAGGTAGGGTGAATCAACTTACAGCGTTGCTTTGGATTTGGCCGATCTGGAGGTGCCCAGCACCCGATTCAATTCTCCGGCGACCGCGATGAGTTGTTGTTCCAGGGCTTCAACCTCAGACAGGCTGATACCGCTATTGAGGACTTTCAGGGGTTTGGCCCGCTTCTTCGGGGCAGGCGCCAGGTTGTGCGCTTCCTGAGAAACCAACGCCTGGCGCAACAGGTTGTTGATTACGGTTTGATAGCCCGTGCCGGCGCTTTGCGCGCGCTCACGGGCAGCGTCGATCACTGCATCGTCAAGCATTATGGTGATGCGGGTCTTGCCCTTGTTGCTGGCGACAGCACCGCGCTTACCGTTGGTGAAATCGTATTCGTCTTTCATGGTTCAAGCCTCCAGGTACTGGCGCCGTTCATTTCTTGAGGCAAGCCTGGCGCTGATAATGCGCACGAAATGTGGGTCGCGGTAGGTATAAGCAACTACCAAAAATGCGTCCTTTGCGTCAGTGCCGATGGTCACCCAGCGTTCTTCGTCATGATCGTGGTTTTGTATCGTCAGGGCCGCTCCGTCGTAGAACACGGGTTCTGCGTCGGCCAGGCTGATGCCTTTGTGCTTTTGCTGATTGGCGATATTTTTCGCTTCATCAAATTGAATCCTGAACGTTCTCATTATGCATACTTTATATGTATAAAAAAGCCAAGGGAGAAACCGTCAGTCAGGAAGATGGCCTGCCATTGATAACCGTAATGTTTGCCATGTTCTGCGCGGTGGGGTGGGTCTCGATCTTGCCGAGGTTGCGCGCCTGTTTCTGTGCGCAATGGCGAGTGCGTTGCGTAAAAGGGTTCTGATTTGTGTGTCAGACGAGGCGAACGGGAGCAGGCGAACGCAGGGAAGTGTCAACGTGCGCTGAGCCCGTTCAAGACAGCTTGTGTTCACCTGGCGATTGGGTTCCTGGCGCGCTCACTTCGGTGACCACGCCAGGGAGGGGGGAGGGGTGCCGTCTTTCAGCGCATTTGCAAAATGATCGGACTGGCACTGGCCGGATCGGTATGCCCGCGCAGTTTGCCGACGGCCTTGGCGTCGACTGCGTCAGCGTGGTTGCCCCACGTGCTGCGCACATACGTCAGCACCTCAGCGATTTGTGTATCGGACAATTGCTCGCGGAAGGCCGGCATGCGGTAGGCATCCGGTACGCCGGCGGCGACGATGCGTTGCGAGCCGTTGAGGGTGATGTTGATCGCCGAGGCGTTTTCCTTGGCGAGGGCGGAGGTGGCGCCGGCCAGCGGCGGCATCCACTCGGGCTGGCCTTTGCCGTCCGAGCCATGACAGGCGGCGCAGCGGGTCGCGTAGGTGTGGGCGCCGGGAATGTCCTGGCGGGTATCAGCGGCCACGTATTGCCACGGGGGGCCGTCGCGCTGCGGGTCGCCGGGCAGTGACTTGAGATACCGGGCGATGGCGGCCAGGTCGTCGTCTGCCATGAACTGCGTGGAGTTGTTGAAGGCTTCGGTCATCGAGCCATAGACCACCGCATGCTGATTGCGCCCGGTCTTGAGGAATTGCACGATGTGCGCCTCGCTCCAGCGGCCCAGGCCGGTGTTGTGATCCTGGCGCAGGCTCGGGGCGTACCAGCCATCGAGCAGGCCACCGGCGAGGTACGGCGCGCCGGACTCGTCCAGGGCCTTCTCGTTGAAAGCCAGGCCGCGTGGCGTGTGGCAACTGCCGCAATGGCCCGGGCCCTGGACGATGTAGGCGCCGCGGTTCCACAACGCATCCTGATTGGGCTTGGCCGCATACGGCGCGGTGGGAGCGAACACGCCGTTCCACAACGCGATGGGCCAGCGCAGGTTGAGCGGCCAGGGGATGTCGCTGGGGATATTCGCCTGTTTGTCCGGTTGCACGCCGTGCATGAAAAACGCATACAGCGCGCGGATGTCATCGTCACTGAGCTTGGCATACGAAGGGTAGGGCATGGCCGGGTACAGGCGCTTGCCACCCGGCGCCACGCCGTGGCGCACCGCGCGGTCGAAGTCGGCCAGGCTGTAGGTGCCGATGCCGGCGTCGCGGTCAGGCGTGATGTTGGTGGCGTGGATGTTGCCCAGCGGCGTGGCCATCTCCAGGCCGCCGGAGAAAGGCGCCTTGCCCGCCAGGCTGTGGCAGGCCACGCAGTCGCTGAGGCGCGCGACGTACTCGCCACGGCTGACCAGCGCAGGGTCGGCGCTGGTGGCCGATTCCTGGGCGAAGGGCGTCGCGGGCTGGCGGGTGACGTACCAGGCCAGTACGCCGGCTGCGACCAGGCAGGCCAGCAATAGCCAGCCTGCGGTTCTTGCGAAGCGAGGGTTGTTCATGCGCGGTCCTTGTCGATCAACTGAAGGTATAGCGGCTCAAGGGCAGGCTGCGGATGCGCTGGTCAGTCAAATGTGCGACCGCATTGGCCACGGCGGGCGCCACTGCCGGCAACGGGGGTTCGCCGATACCGCCCATCTTTTCGCCGCTCTCGACAATCCGTACATGCACCTGCGCCATCCGCGACGGCGGCAGGATCGGGTACAGGTCGTAGTTGCGCGCCCGTGGCTTGCCGTCCACGTACACCGCTTCCTCCAGCAGGGTCTGCGACAAGCCCAGGGCCACCGCGCCATTGACTTGCGCCTCGATGATCGCCGGGTTGACGATGCTGCCGGGGTCGATGGCTTCCCAGATGTGGTGCACCTTGACCTGGCCTTGGTCGATCGACACTTCGGCGACCACCGCCGCATGCGAGCCGAACGGCGAGGCCATGGCCACGCCACGTGCGCGCCGGGTGCCATCTTCGGCGGTGTAGGGGCCGCGCTTCCAGCCACCGGACAGCTCGCCCACCGCCTGCAGCAACGTGGTCAGCCGCGGGTTGTCACGCAGCAGGTGCAGGCGTAATTCGTACGGGTCGTGACCGCCCTTGTCCGCCAGTTCATCGAGGAATGCTTCATAGAAAAAGTCATTCAGCGAATTGCCCACCGAACGCCAATAGCCCAGCATCACCGGGCCTTTCACGTAGATCTGCGCGATGCGCTTGTTGGGAATCGCATAGGCCTTGCCCGACAGCCCTTCCAACGCGGTAGGGTCGATCTTGTCGCCCTGTTTGCCGGCCAGGCCTTCGGTCGGGCCCTCGGTGGCGCTTACCGCCTCGAGCGCCAGCGGCAGGCCTTGGTCATCCAGCGCCGCGCGGAACTTGACCACCGCGACCGGGCGCAACACATCGCGCAGGAATTCCTCCTCGCGGCTCCAGATCAGCTTGACCGGCCGACCGACTGCCTTGGCCAAAGTGATGGCCTGCGGGTAAGGGTTGGCCGATTCATACAGGAAGTGCCGGCCAAAAAACCCGCCCAGCAGCGGCGAGTGCAGGGTGATCTGCGCAAGGTCGAGGCCGGTGCGCTTGGCGATGTCGGCGCGAAACATGTCCGGCGCCTGGTTGGGCAGCCAGACCTCCAGTGAACCATCGGCGTTGAAGCGCGCCAGGGCGGACGGCGGCTCCAACTGGGCATGGTTGACGTACTGGTTGTGGTAGGTGGCCTCGATACGGGTCTTGCCTTTGGCGAGTGCGGCGGCCACGTCGCCTTCGTTCTCGTCATCGCGCGACGGGCCTTGCTGCGTGGCGAGAAAGTCACGGTGCTTGTCGCTGGAAAAATCCGCCGGCATCACGCGCAGGCTCGAATCGGCGGCAGCTTCCTGCCAATCGACCTGGATCGCCTCGACTGCGCGCTTGGCGTGCCACCAACGTTCGGCCACCACTGCCACCGCGCCGGGCAGCGTGTGGACGGAGTGCACGCCTTTCATGCCTTCGACCTGCGCCTGGTTGCGCAGGCTGCCGACGGTCATGCCCAGGCGCGGCGCGTGCTGCACGGCGGCGTGAAGCATGCCGTCGACCTTCAAGTCGATGCTGTACTGCGCCTTGCCGGTGGATTTGTCGTAGGCATCCAGGCGTTTCACCGGCTTGCCGATCCAGCGGAACTGGCTCGGATCGCGCAGGGTGATGCTGGCGGGGTCGGGCACCGGCATGTCCAGCGCGCGGCCGGCCAGCTCGCCGTAGCCCAGCGAACGCCCGGAGGCGGCATGTACCACGCGGCCCGGTTGGGTAGTCAGTTCGGCCACCGGCACGCCCAACTGCTGGGCGCCGGCCTGCAGCAGCATGGCGCGGGCGAGGGCGCCCAGGCGGCGCATGGTCGGGTAGCTCATGCGCACCGACATACTGCCGCCGGTGATGCGCATGCCGTTTTCCATCACCACATAGGCTTCGCCAGGCGGGGCGGCTTCGACGATAAAGGTGGCGGGGTCGGCGTCGAGTTCTTCGCCAACAATCTGCGCCATCGCGGTGTGAGTGCCTTGGCCGCCTTCCATGAAGGGGCTGAGCAGGCGCACGCTGCCATCCGGACGAATTTCCAGAAACGCCGGCACCTGGGTACCGCGCTCGGCTGGCGTGGCCGCTTGCACCCTGGCCGAGCCCAGCGGCAGGCCAAAGCCGATCACCAGCGTACCCACCGCCGTGCCCACCAGAAAGTGCCGACGCGACAGGTTGACCGGCTCGCCCAGCGGCAGCTCGAGCATTTTATTGCGCGTATTCATCAGGCGCTCTCCGGCTTGGCCAGCGCCTGCATGGCGCTGTGGATCGCGTTGTAGGTGCCGCAGCGGCACAGGTTGATCATCGCCGCTTCGATCTGCGCATCGCTGGGGGCGGGGGTGTGCTTGAGCAGCGCGGTGGCTGCCACCACCTGCCCGGACTGGCAATAACCGCATTGCGCGACCTGATACTCGACCCAAGTGGCGACCACGCGCTTGCCCACTTCATCGTCCTCGATTGCCTCGATGGTGGTGACCTCACGGCCTACCACCCCAGCCACCGGCGTGACGCAACTGCGCACGACATTGCCGTCCACCAGCACCGAACAGGCGCCGCATTGCGCCAGGCCGCAGCCGTACTTGGTGCCGGTCAGCCCCAGGTCATCGCGAATCACCCACAGCAAGGGGGTGTCCGCGTCGGCATCGACCTGATAGGTCTTCTGGTTGATTCGCAATTCCATGATTCACCTGCTGATCGACGGTAGTGGCGGCCTTTTTGGGATGGCCGCTCATTGTCGAACTCTAGACCACCGCGCAAGGGGCCAGGTATCCGATGGTCGATAAATCGGAGGATCAGGCAAGTAATCAACAGGAATGGACAAAAGGCCGGGCGGCCGCTGCATGACCGCCACAGCGTTGACGATGTTAAATTGCCACCTTACCATCCCTGCCCTTTATTTCAGGGGTATCAACGACATGTACGTCAGGCATTCACGGATTCAGCACGGCGTAGGTCAAGGCTCGTTTCATTCGGCAACGGTCGAATTTTCAGCGACCGGGCGGCACCGGTTTGACTACGTCTTCGACTGCGGCGCATTGAAATACGCGAAGCTATCCCCGGAGTTCCAGTACGCGTTGAAACGGGTTTCTTTGACGAAGCGGGCGCCGGGTGGGAATAAGGCGGTTCTTGACCTGATGGTCCTGTCTCACTTTGACGCCGATCATATGAATGGTGCGCAGAGCCTGGTGAAACGCTATGCGGTGGACCGCATTGTCCTGCCTTATCTGGGTGTCGAGGAGTTGGCACTGATTATTGCCAGCCAGGCCGACGCCATTGATAAGGATACTCTCAAGGAGTTGCACGGCCTGGCCAATGGGGTTGGCAAGCTCTGGAAGCGTCCCGTCACCATGGTGAAAACCGGCCCTCGAAAGACCGAGGAGCGCGTATTTTCCGATGATCCTCAACGGGAGCCACCAGACGCCGAGCGGTCTGAGCCGCCGCGGACGCAAGAGTTTCCACACCCTGTGTCGGTGGTCTTGGAAAGCACCGGTGCTGCGCCCGGCACGGTTATGCTCGATGAAGATAATCTGGTCGTCGGTTCATCCTCGGCAGGACGCCATGACACCTGGAAGCTCCGTTTCTGGAACCGTGGACTGCATGCGACGTTGGGCGAACTGATCCTGCGATCACTCAAGCACATTGGCTTTCCCGTCGAGGCCTTGTCCGATAAGGCCGAGGGTGCCCAGGCGATTATCACCTGGCTCGACACCAAACCTGTGACGGTACGTGCCAAGCGAGGACAAGGGCGGACGCAAACCAGCAAGCCCAAGGGTAATCGTGATCTGGCGATCGAAGCCTATCGTGAAGCCATCACGGAGTTCGCGCCCGCCTGGATGAATGAGGCCTCTGGCGATTGCCTGGCGAATTTCCTGTCACTGGGTCTGTATTCGGGGCCGGGGTTCAGGCTAAGTAGGATCATTCGCAAAGAGCACCATGACAGCTACCAGCAATATTGTCGTCATTGCTACTCGAGGAGTGAGCGGGAGGTTGTACTCCCCGGCTGGATCGGCACAGGCGATGCTCCGTTGGGCGAGCCGGGCATCTGGCAGGACTTTGAACGGCACTACAAACGAGAGCTTCCCCAGACTCAAACCGTAGTGGTCCCGCACCATGGCGCAGCGCCTAATGCAGGTGCGCGTTTTTATAACCCCGGGTTGAATCACCGGCCTCGCGTGAACGCGGTCATTTCTTACGCAGTGCGCAACAGCCATGGGCATCCGCACCCGTCGGTTCTGGCAGACATCGCCTATGCCGGTGGCCGCCTGTTGCACGTCACCGATGACACCCGGCTGGGGTATCAGGAAATCTACCTCTTCAGGCCCTGACAGCGACAAACCCAGCCTCTCGACCTGACTGAACGATGATCCTCACGCCTGCTCACTCACCCGGTAACACCTTGACGGGCTACCGGGCGTGTTCAGGCGCGTGGACTACGACTCCACCGTCGGCCGCACAAAGTCCTCCTCGAAGTGCTCCTGCTCACCCCGCGTTTCACTCTGGCGCCGCAGCACTTCCATCTGGCGCAATTCCACCCGGCGAATCTTGCCGGAGATGGTCTTGGGCAATTCGCTGACAAACTCGATGCGCCGCACGCGCTTGTACGGCGCCAGGTGTTCGCGGGCGAAGGCGAGGATGTGCTGCGCCAACTCGGCGCTGCCGGGGGCGTCGTGGGCGAGGATCAGGAAGGCCTTTGGCACCGCCAGGCGCAGCGGGTCCGGGCTGGGTACCACGGCGACTTCCATCACCGCCGGGTGCTCGATCAGCGCGCTTTCCAGTTCGAAGGGGCTGATGCGGTAGTCGGACGCCTTGAACACGTCGTCGGCGCGCCCGACAAACGTGATGTAGCCGTCGGCGTCGATCTGCGCGGTATCGCCGGTGCGGTAGTAGCCGTCGCGCATCACCTCAGCGGTTTTTTCCGGGCTGTCCTCGTAGCACAGCATCAGGCCCAGCGGACGTATCGCCAGGGGCAGGGCGACTTCGCCCTCGGTGCCCGGCACGCCGTCGGCATCGAGCAGCGCCACCTGGTAGCCCGGCAGCGGCCGGCCCATGGAGCCCGGCTTGAGCAATTGCCCTGGCGTGTTGCCGACCAGCGCGGTGGTTTCCGACTGGCCGAAGCCGTCGCGCAACGGCAGGCCCCAGGCATGCTGGATCTGCTCGATGATCTCCGGGTTCAGCGGTTCACCGGCGCCAACCAGTTCACGCAGGTTCAGACGGTTTTTGTAGCTGGCCAGGTCCTCCTGGATCAGCATGCGCCACACGGTGGGCGGCGCGCACAGGCTGGTCACGCGGTAACGTTCCAGCGTGTTGAGCAGGGCCGGCGCGCTGAAACGCGCGACGTTATGGATAAAGATGCAGGCGCCGGCGTTCCATGGCGCGAACAGGCAGCTCCAGGCATGCTTGGCCCAGCCCGGAGACGAGATATTGAGGTGCAGGTCACCCGGCTGCAGGCCGATCCAGTACATGGTCGACAAGTGGCCGACCGGATAGCTCTGGTGGCTGTGCAGCACCATTTTCGGCTTGGACGTGGTGCCGGAGGTGAAATACAGCAGCATCGGGTCGGTGGCCAGGGTGCGGCCTTCGGCCTCGAACTGCTCGGGGTATTCGAAGGCGGCGCTGTGCGCGACCCAGCCAGTGGGGGCGGCGCCCACGCAGATGCGGCTGCAGCCAGCGCCGAGGCCGTCAAACTTGCTGACATGCGCTTCACCGACCACCAGGTGGCGCACCTGGCCGCGCTCGATACGGTCACTCAGGTCATCGGGGTTGAGCAGGGCAGTGGCGGGGATGACCACGGCGCCCAGCTTGAACGCAGCCAGCATGGTTTCCCACAGCGCGACATCGTTGCCGAGCATCAGCAGCACGCGTTCGCCCCGGCGCACACCCAGGGCGCGCAGGTGGTTGGCCACCTGGTTGGAGCGCGCCGCGAGTTGCTGGAAGCTGTAGCGTTGCTCGCTGCCGTCCTCTTCGACGATCCACAGCGCATCCGCCGCGTTGCCTTCTGCCATCGCATCGAAGTAGTCCAGGGCCCAGTTGAACGCGTCCAGGTGTGGCCAACGGAAGTCGCGCACGGCGGTGGCGTAGTCGGTACGGTGAGCGAGCAGAAAATCCCGAGCGGCCAGGAAGGGCTGGGTCATGGTCGGTGTCCTTGATTATTGTTGTAGGGACATGGCTGTAATGCTGCGGCCCCTCGATTCCACCGGGAGGCTGAACCGAGTATAGGCACGCATAAATCTAGAGATGAACGCTCAAAAACACCGGTGCGTTGTGCAAAAAAGTCATAGGGTGGCGAGGCGATTTGACGCTATATACATAAAAGTCCAATATGGAATTATAAGTACAAATAAAGCTCTTTTTTGTCTGATTTTTTCTTCGCGCTTGCCTAAACCAACAACAACTTGCGAGACACAACCATGAAGAAACGCTTCGTCATTCCCGTCCTGGCCCTTGGCCTGATCGCCTCCAGCCACTTGCTGGCTGCCGAGAAAACCCTGCGCATCGGCATCGAGGCCGCTTACCCGCCGTTTGCGTCCAAGACCGAGGAAGGCAAGATCGTTGGCTTCGACTACGACATCGGCAACGCTTTGTGCGCGCAGATGAAGGTCAAGTGTGTGTGGATCGAAGGTGAGTTCGACGGCCTGATTCCTTCCCTCAAGGTGAAGAAAATCGACATGGCCCTGTCGTCCATGACCATCAATGAAGACCGCAAGAAGTCGGTGGATTTCACCCACAAGTATTACTTCACTTCGTCGCGCCTGGTGATGAAGGACGGCGCGGTGGTGGATGACCAGTACGCCAGCCTCAAGGGCAAGACGGTCGGCGTGCAACGCGCCACGACCACCGACCGCTACGCCACCGAGGTGTTCGAGCCCAAGGGCATCACCGTCAAGCGCTACAGCAATAACGAAGAGATTTACATGGACCTGGCGGCCGGGCGACTGGACGCGATCTTCGCCGACACCATTCCCCTGAGCGATTTCCTGTCGATGCCACGCGGCAAGGGGTATGCGTTTGTCGGCCCGGAACTCAAGGACCCGAAATACGTGGGCGAGGGCGCGGGGATCGCGGTGCGCAAGGGCAATACCGAGTTGGTCAGCCAACTCAACAGCGCCATCGATGGCATCCGCGCGAGTGGCGAGTACCAGAAGATTTCGCAGCAGTACTTCAAGTCTGATATCTACGGCGATTGACCCTTGCAGCAGCCCGGCTTGCCGGCGATGGCGACCGCAAGGACCCTATCTCCGGCGAGCCGGGCGCCTGCACAAAAGCTGCTTTCAGCCCTTCAATTCCTTCAAGTGCTTGTAGACCGTCGCCCGCCCCATGCCCAGCACATTGGCCACATAGTTGGAGGCGCTCTTGCCCTTGAACGCGCCTTCGGCATGCAGCGCCAGCACCAGCTCACGCTTGTGGTCACGGGTCAGCAGGTTCAGGCTCAATTGGCGTTCACGCATCCAGGCGTGCAAGAAGGTGTTGATGCGTTCCTGCCAGTCATCACGAAAGAGTGAATCCGGTTGCGGGATCAACTTGCTCGGCGACAGGAACAGATCCAGCGCCGCCTTGGCATTCTCGAACAGCGAGATATTCAGGTTGATGCACAGCACGGCCAGGCGACGGCCGTTATGGTCATGCAGCACGGTGCTCAGGCTGCGAATCTTCTGGCCATCCCAATTGAGTTTTTCATAGGGGCCGATATTCACCTCGCTGACGTCATCGCTGAGCATGTCCTCCAGCGCCGACTCATCACCGATGCCACGTTTGGACAGGTTATTGGCGATGTAATCGACTTTTTGCGTGCGCAAGTCATGCAGCACCACTTCCGCGTGGGGAAAGAACAGCGTGGCGATTGCGTCGGCAATCGCGCGGAAGTTCTGCATGACCTTGTCGTGTTCGGCGGTGTTCATCAATGCGGCTCCAGGCGGGCGGGGGAGAGCATACCAGCGTCCAGGCCGAACCGCGTCAGTTGCTCCGGCAGCGGCGCACCGCGCACCAGTGCGGCACTGGCCTGGCCCATGGCGGGGGAGGTCTGGATGCCATAGCCGCCTTGCGCCGCGACCCAGAACAGCCCCGGCACCTGCGAGTCGAAGCCCGCCAGCAGATCCCCATCGTGGACAAAGCTGCGCAGCCCGGCCCAGGTGCGGGTCGGGCGGCGGATGGTCAAGGTGGTGGCTTCTTCGATCTGGTAGATGCCCATGGCGATGTCCAACTCTTCGGGCTGGATATCCTGCGCCTCGACCGGGTCGGCGTTGGCGGGGGAGCCGAGGAACATGCCCGCGTCGGGCTTCATGTAGAAGGCTTCGTCGAGGGCCACCAGCATCGGCCAGGCGTGGGTGTCCTGGCCTTCGGGGCCGGCGAAGATAAACGCCGAGCGCCGCTTGGGTTGCAGGCCAATGGCGGCGGCGCCGGCCAGCCCGCCGATATGATCGGCCCAGGCGCCGGCGGCATTGATGATGATCGGCGCGGTGAAGGTGGCGTCCTGGGTATTCACATGCCAGAGACCGGCGCTGTCGCGGCTCAAACCGAGGACGTGGCTGTCAGTGCGCACTTCGCCCTGATTGCGGCGAATCCCGCGCAAATAGCCCTGGTGCAGGGCGTCGGTGTCAATGTCGCTGGCAGTGGGGTCATAAATCGCACCGTGGACTTTTTCGCGGCGCAGGATCGGCAGCATCGCACAGGCCAGGTCGGCGCTCAGTTGCTCGACCTGCGGCACGGTGGCCTTGGCGCTCAAGTACTGCGCGTTCAATTCATCCGGGTCGCCGATGAAGTCCACGGTCATTTCACCGCGTGGCGTCAGCAGTGGGTGCTCGCAGAAACCGCTGGGTGGGTGGTCGAAAAACTCACGGCTGGCGAGGGTCAGCGCGCGCACCTGCGGGGTGCCATAGGCGGCGGTATACAGCGCCGCCGAGCGCCCGGTGGAGTGGTAGGCCGGGTGGGATTCACGCTCCAGCACAATCACCTTGCCGTGCGGCGACAGCCAGAAACCGGTGGAGGCGCCGGCAATGCCGCCGCCGATGATGATGAAGTCTGCGTGGCTCATAGCTGTCTCCAAAGGGCATTAGCCAGTGCGATGTCTTCCAGGCCCAGGCCGATAGAGCGGAAGAATACGTGACGGTCGTAGGAGGGGCGCGGCACCTGCTCGCTGAGCAACTCTGGCAGGTCGCCGACCACCGAACCGATGTCCCAGCCGTGTTGTTCGGCGGCAATCAGCATTTCGCCGGCCGAGCCTGGGGTGGTACGGCGATAGTCGCAGAACACCTGCATGTCGTTGAGGCTTTGCGGCGGCACTTCATGGGCGCGCGGGGCGTTGGTGCTGATGGAGGTGATCAACGCCGGCTTGCCCAGGCGCGCCGGGTCGATCACCGGCCCGGCCGAGGAGGTGCACAGCAGGATCACGTCGGCATCCTCCAATGCGGCATCGCAGGTTGAGGCGATCTTCAACCGCGGGTCCAGGCTTTCGAGCTGGGGATTTTCCCCGGCCAGGCTCGGCGAAAACAGGTTGATGCTCTGCCAGTCCCGCAGGTCTTTCACATAGTGCAGATGCGCCTGCGCGACCTTGCCACTGCCGATGATCGCCAGGCGCTTTGCCTGCGGCGGCGCCAGTGCATCCACCGCCAACGCCGTGGTCGCGGCCGTGCGCGCGGTGGTCAGCTCGGCGGCATCGCACAGCAGCAACGGCTGGCCGGTTTGCATCGACATCAGCAGCGTCCAGGCCGTCACCAGCGGCGCTTGTTCGCGCACGATGTAGGGTGAGGTCTTGACCCCATACACGCCGTCCTGCGCCAGCACCCCCAGGTAGTTGATAAAGTCACCGCCGCCGTGGGGAAATTCCACCAACTGTTGCGCCGGTTGCACTGCGTGCCCGGCGGCGAGGTCGCGAAACAGCGCACGCAGGATCTGCAGTACATCCACCTGAGCAAGTAACTCGCGGGCCTGGGCGTGGTTGATGACGTGAGGTGTGCTGGACATGGGCGCTCCGATTATTGAACTTATTTGTCCATTATGGACTTTTTGTTCTGTTGGGCAAGAGGAAAACCTCAGCCCTTGAATCGGAACCCGCCCGACAACCGTTCTTTCAAAAAGCCGACCAAGGCACTCACCGACTTCGGCACGTGGGGCGAATAGGGCCGTATCAGGTAAATCTCATCGGCAAATGCGCCCTTGAGCGTCCAGTCCTTGAGCACTTGCACCAGCTTGCCGCTGGCCAGCGCGGCATGGGCGCTGAAATCCGGGAGCAGGGCGATGCCCAGGTGGTTGAGGGCCGCATCCCTTAACGCTTCGCTGTTGTTGGTGGCGAAGCTGCCAGCGATCGGTACGGTGACGCGCTCGAGGTGTTTGCTGCCGCGTTCGAAGGTCCAGGCGGGCTGGTCGCTGCCGCGTGGGTAGAACAGGCAGTTGTGCGCGCTGAGGTCGCCGGGTTCGCGCGGCTCGCCATGGCGTTGCAGGTAATCGCGACTGGCGACCAGCACCGAGCCGGTGTCGCAGAGCTTCCAAGCCACGTGGGTTTCGGGCACCTGGAAACCGTGGCGCACCGCCAGGTCGTAGCCTTCGGCGGCCAGCGAACTCAAGGCGTCCGACACATCCAGCTGGAGGCGCACCTGCGGATACCGCTGGAGGAATTCGGACAAGTGCGGCACCAGTTGCTGGCGCGCGAACGCCACCGGGGCGGTGAGGCGCACCAGCCCGCGAATCTCCCCGGCCGAGTCGCGCACCGAGGAAAAACTGCGCGCGATCTGTTCGTAGGCACCGCGCACCTCGCGGGTCAGCGACAACCCGGCATCGGTGAGGCGCACACTGCGCGTGGTGCGCGTCACCAAACGGGTACCGGTGGCTTTTTCCAGGTCGCTGATGCGCTGGCTGACCGCCGATTTGCTCACCCCCAACCGTGCCGCTGCAGCGGTGTAGGTGCCGTGTTCTTCCAGCACTGACAGCCAGTGGATGTGGGTCCACAGGCCTTCGATTTCGGATTTTTCCATGCGCTTATTGTTCGCTTATAAGGACAATCAGTTCTGGATTCTGCTCTGGTTTGGAACAAACCGAAAGCCTATCGTGTGTCCCAACGCCACCCACCTGGGATCTATTGCCATGACTACAACAATCGAGCACTACATCAACGATCAGCGCGTGAGCCGCGATGACCGGTATCAGGACGTCTACAACCCGGCCACCGGCGAAGTCACCGCCCGCGTCGCCCTGGCCAGCCGCCAGACCGTGTCCGAAGCCGTCGCCGCTGCCCAGGCCGCCTTCGCCGGTTGGGCCGACACCCCGCCAATCCGCCGCGCCCGCGTACTGTTCGAATACCTGCACCTGCTGCGTGAGCGCAAGGACGACCTGGCGCGCATCATCGTCGCCGAACACGGCAAGGTCTTCACCGACGCCCAGGGCGAAGTCGACCGGGGCATCGATATTCTTGAATTCGCCTGCGGCATCCCGAACCTGCTCAAGGGCGAGCATTCCGACCAGGTCTCGCGGGGCATGGACAACTGGACCCTGCGCCAGCCGCTGGGCGTGGTGGCCGGCGTCACGCCGTTCAACTTCCCGGTGATGGTACCGATGTGGATGTACCCGATCGCCATTGCGGCGGGCAACACGTTCATCCTCAAGCCGAGCCCGACTGACCCTAGCGCTTCGCTGTTCATGGCCGAGCTGCTGCATGAAGCCGGCTTGCCGAAAGGCGTATTCAACGTGGTGCAGGGCGACAAGGAATCGGTGGACGCGCTGATCGAACACCCGGACGTCAAGGCTGTGAGCTTTGTCGGTTCGACACCGATTGCGCAGTACATCTATGAAACCGGCGCGCGCAACGGCAAGCGCGTGCAAGGCCTGGGCGGCGCGAAAAACCACATGGTGGTGATGCCCGACGCGGACATCGAGAAAACCGTCGACGCGCTGATGGGCGCCGCCTACGGCAGTGCCGGCGAGCGCTGCATGGCGATTTCGGTGGCGGTGCTGGTCGGCGATGTCGGTGACAAAGTCATCGCCGCCCTGACCGAACGCGCCAAGCAACTGCGCATCACCGATGGCCGCGACCTCAAGGCCGAAATGGGCCCGATCGTGTCGCGTGCCGCCCTTGAGCGCATCAGCGGCTACATCGAACAAGGTGTGAAGGCTGGCGCGCAACTGCTGCTCGACGGCCGTGACTATGTGCCGACCGAAGCGGGGCTGAAAAACGGCTTTTGGCTCGGCGCGACCCTGTTCGATCACGTGACCAAAGAGATGAGCATCTACCGCGAAGAAATATTCGGCCCGGTGCTGGCCTGCGTGCGCGTGAGTGACTTCGGCGAGGCAATCAAGCTGGTCAACGACCACGAGTTCGGCAACGGCGTGAGCTGCTTCACCCGCGACGGCAACATTGCCCGCGAGTTCGCGCGGCGCATCGAAGTGGGCATGGTTGGCATCAACGTACCGATCCCGGTACCGATGGCCTGGCACGGCTTTGGTGGCTGGAAGAAGAGCTTGTTTGGCGACATGCATGCCTATGGCACTGAAGGTGTGCGCTTCTACACCAAGCAGAAGTCGATCATGCAGCGCTGGTCGGAAAGCATCGAGCAGGGCGCGGAGTTTGCGATGCCGGTCTCCAAGTAACAACGGTTAGAACCCCGCAGGACCTTTGTGGGAGCGGGCTTGCCCGCGATAGCGCAGGGTCAGTCAGGACATTTGTCACTGATAGACCGCTATCGCAGGCAAGCCCGCTCGCACATTTTTTTGCTTGCGTTCAGCGCCGCCCCGCCCGTGTACTCACATCCACCCACACCGCCAGCACCAGAATGCTGCCTTTCACAATCATCTGCCAGTAACTGTCCACGTCCAGCATCGACATGCCGTTATCCAGGCTGGTAATCACCAACGCCCCGAGCAACGCGCCATACACCGTGCCCGAGCCGCCGCGCATGGACGTGCCGCCGATAAAGCACGCAGCAATGGCATCCAGTTCGCCCATGCTGCCCGCCGAGGGTGAGCCGGCGGCGAGGCGGGCCGTGTTGACCAGGCCGGCGAAGGCGCACATCACGCCCATGATGCCGAAGATCCACAGTTTGACCGCCTGCACGTTGATGCCCGACAGGCGCGTGGCTTCCATATTGCTGCCCACCGCATACACGCGGCGGCCGAACACGGTCTGGCTGGTGACATAGCTGAACACGCCGAGCAGCACCAGGAGCAACAGCACCGGCACCGGGATGCCGTCGTAGCTGTTGAGGGTGGTGACGAACCCGGCCAGCACCGCGCCGATCAGCACTACCCGCAGCACGTCGCGCACCCGCGAGTGCGCCGCCAGGCCATGCAGTGCGCGGTTGCGCCGTTGTTTCCAGGTGAGGAACAGCGTCAGCGCAAACAGCAACACGCCGAGCCCCACGCCCACCGCGTGCGGCAGGTAACCCTGGCCGACGTACACCAGCGACGGCGACACCGGCGCGATGGTGGTGCCGCCGGTGATCCCCAGCAGAATCCCGCGAAACGCCAGCATGCCCCCCAGGCCGACGATAAACGAGGGGATGCGCAGGTAAGCGGTCATGTAGCCGTTGGCCAATCCGATCATCAACCCGCACAGCGCCACCAGGCTGAGGTTGGCCAGCAGCGGCACGTGATAGACCACGTCCAGGATCGCCGCGAGCCCGCCCAGTAATCCCAGCAGCGAACCCACCGACAAATCGATCTCGCCGCTGATGATCACCAGCACCATGCCGCAGGCCAGGATCCCGGTGATCGCCATCTGGCGCAGCAGGTTGGAGAGGTTGCGCGGGGTGAGGAAACCGCCCTCGGTCTGCCAGGTGAAAAACAGCCAGATGAACGCCACGGCGATCACCAGTGCGAGCATTTTGTAGCGGGTAAACAGCTGTTTGACCTGATTCATCTACGCGGTTTTCCGATCGTTATTATTGTGTTGGCTGAGCGCCGCGGCGAGCACCTGTTCCTGGGTGAGCCCCTGGTTGATGAAATCGCCGCGCAACTGGCCGTCGCCGATCACCAGCACGCGGTTGGACACGCCGAGCACTTCGGCCAGCTCCGAGGAGACCATGATGATCGACACCCCTTCGGCCGCCAGCGCGCCCATCAGCTTGTAGATCTCGTACTTGGCGCCCACATCCACGCCGCGCGTGGGCTCGTCGAGGATCAGTACCTTGGGCTGGGTCATCAGCATTTTCGCCAGCACGGCTTTTTGCTGATTGCCGCCGGACAGGCTGGTGATCGGCAAAAACGGGCTGGACGTCTTCAGGTGCATGCGTGTGATTTGCTGATCGATGCTGCCCAGTTCGGCCTCGGCGTCGATGCGGGTCATGTGCGCGTAGGTGTCGAGTACGGCCAGGGTGATGTTCTGGCCGACGCCCAGGTCCGGGATGATGCCTTGGCGCTTGCGGTCCTCGGGCACCATGCACAGCCCGGCGCGGATGGATTTGAGCGGCGTGCGGGTGTCGATCACCTGGCCGTCCAGCCACACCTCGCCGCTGTAGCGGCCGGGGTAGGCACCGAACAGTGCCGATACCAGTTCCGTGCGCCCGGCACCGACCAGCCCGGCAATGCCGAGGATTTCCCCGCGCCTGAGGCTGAATGAAATATCGTCGACGCGTTTGCGCCTGGGGTTGTCGACGTCGTAACAGGTGACATTGCGCGCCTCGAAAACCACCTCGCCGATGTCATGGGGTTGGGTGGGGTAGAGGTTGCTCATTTCCCGCCCGACCATCTGCGTGATGATCCGCGGGATATCCATGTCGGCCATGGCCGTGGTCGCGATGTGCTTGCCGTCGCGGATCACCGAGACGGTGTCGCACACCGCCGCCACTTCATCGAGCTTGTGCGAGATGTACACACAGGCCACGCCCTTGGCCTTCAGGTCACGGATGATGTCGAGCAGCACCTCGATTTCCGAGCGGGTCAGGGCCGAGGAGGGCTCGTCGAGAATCAGCAGGCGCGCCCGTTTGTTCAGGGCCTTGGCGATTTCCACCAACTGCTGGTAACCGCCGCCGTACTGCGACACCGGCAGCGCCACGTTCATGTCCGGGACCTTGAGCTCGCGCATCAACTGTTCGGCGCGATGGATCATCGCCGGGTAGTTCATGCGCCCGCCAGGCAGCGTCAGTTCGTGGCCCATGAAGATGTTCTCGGCCACCGACAGATCGGGCACCAGCGTCAGCTCCTGGTGAATGATGACGATGCCGGCGGCCTCGGTTTCACTGATGGACTGGGCCTTGAGCGGCTGTCCGTCCCAGAGAATTTCACCCTCCCAGGTGCCATACGGATAGACCGCCGACAGCACCTTCATCAAGGTGGATTTGCCGGCGCCGTTCTCACCGCACAGGCCGACACATTCCCCCGGCCGCACCTTGATATCGATGCCGTTGAGCGCGTTGACACCGCCAAAGCTTTTGACGATGCCGTTCATTTGCAGCAGGTAGTCAGCCATGGCGGTCACAGCCCGCCAATCTGCTCTTTGGTATAGAAACCGTCCTTCTCCAGCAGGTCGATATTGGCCTTGGTCAGCGGTGTCGGGGTCAGCAGGATGGTGTCGACCTGCTTGCTGCCGTTGTCGTACTGCGAGCTATAGGACGGCTTCTCATTGCGCGCCAGTTGCACCGACAGCTTGGCGGCTTCGGTGGCGATCAACTTGAGTGGTTTGTACACGGTCATGGTCTGGGTGCCGTCGATCACACGCTTGACGGCGGCGAGGTCGGCGTCCTGGCCGGAGATCGGCACCTTGCCCGCGAGCTTCTGCGCGGCCAGCGCCTGGATCGCACCGCCGGCGGTGGCGTCGTTGGAGGCGACGATGGCGTCGATCTTGTTGTTGTTCCGGGTCAGGGCGTTTTCGACGATGCCCAGCGCTTCGGTAGGGTTCCATTCCTTGACCCACTGCTGGCCGACAATCTTGATATCGCCCTTGTCGATGGCCGGCTGCAGCACTTTCATCTGGCCTTCGCGCAGCACTTTGGCGTTGTTGTCGGTGGGCGCGCCGCCGAGCAGGAAGTAGTTGCCCTTGGGCGCCGCTTGCAGCACACCGTTGGCCTGCATCTCGCCGACCTTTTCGTTATCGAAGGAGATGTAGGCGTCGATATCGGCATTGAGGATCAGGCGGTCATAGGACACCACCTTGATCCCGGCCTTCTTGGCTTCGGCGACGGCGTTGGTGAGCACGGTGGCGTTGAACGGCACGATCACGATCACGTCGACGCCGCGTGAGATCAGGTTTTCGATCTGGGAAATCTGCTTCTGCTCGTTGGCATCGGCGGACTGCACGAAGACCTTGGCATCGAGTTTTTCTGCCGCCGCGACGAAGTAATCGCGGTCTCGCGACCAGCGCTCCAGGCGCAGGTCGTCGATGGAGAAACCGATCTTCGGGTGCGCAGGGTCAGCCATCACCGGCAGGGCGAGCAAGGCCAGGGCAGTGGCGAGCAGCGTGCGTTTGAATGCTTTCATGGTGGTGCGTCCTTTTATTGTTGTTGGAAAGACACTGTGCGAAGACTCTAGGCGAACACTGTATTTGTGGCGAGCAGCCTTGTGGCAAGTGGATTTATTGGGGGTGAGCAGCCTCATTGTGGCTAGCAGGCTTATTGAGGCTAGCAAGCTTATTGTGGCGAGCGGGCTTGCCCCGCGTTGGGCTGCGAAGCAGCCCCTATTGCAAGCGACCGGGTTCAACCTGGCACACCGAGGTGCCTGGTTTTGGGGCCGCTTCGCAGCCCAACGCGGGGCAAGCCCGCTCACCACAAAGAGCCCACTTGCCACAAAGAGGCTGCTCACCACAAAGAGTCCGCCAGCCAAAGGAAGTCCGCTCGCCATCAGGGATAGATAAACCGGTTGACCACCCCCTCCAGCATCTCCTGCCGGCCGCTCACCGCCTGCGGGTTCAGCTCGTGCTCAAAGGCATGCTCGGCCAGCGACGCGAGGCTGAACTCGCCCGCCAGTACGGCTTTGCCCAGCGGCTGCTGCCAACCGGCATAGCGCTGGTCCTTGAACTGCTGCAGGCGGTCGTTCTGCACCATTGCCGCCGCACGCTCCAGTGCCAGGGCGAGCACATCCATCGCCGCGACGTGGCCGTGGAACAGGTCGACGTCGTCCAGGCTCTGCCGGCGCACCTTGGAGTCGAAGTTGTAGCCGCCATTCTTGAAGCCCCCGGCCTTGAGGATTTCATAAGTGGCGAGTGTCATCTCCTCGACGCTGTTGGGGAACTGGTCGGTGTCCCAGCCGTTCTGCGGATCGCCGCGATTGGCGTCGATGCTGCCGAAGATGCCCAGCGACACTGCGGTGGCAATCTCATGATGAAAACTGTGCCCGGCCAGGGTCGCGTGGTTGGCCTCGATGTTGACCTTGATCTCGTGTTCCAGGCCGTATTCATGCAGGAAGCCGAACACCGTGGCGCTGTCGTAATCGTACTGGTGCTTGGTCGGCTCCTGAGGCTTGGGCTCGATCAGCAGGTCGCCCTTGAAGCCGATCTTGTGCTTGTGCTCCACCACCATGCGCATAAAGCGCCCGAGTTGCTCGCGCTCGCGTTTGAGGTCGGTGTTGAGCAGGGTTTCATAGCCCTCGCGGCCACCCCACAGCACATAGTTGGACCCCTTCAGCCGCAGCGTGGCATTCATCGCGCTGAACACCTGCGCGGCGGCGTAGGCAAACACTTGCGGGTCCGGGTTGCTGGCGGCGCCGGCGGCAAACCGTGGGTTGCTGAAGCAGTTGGCGGTGCCCCACAGCAGGCGGATGCCAGTCTCTTCCTGATGGCGCTCAAGCTGATCGACCATCTGCGCGAAGTGGTTGCGGTACTCCTTCAGCGAGCTGCCTTCCGGCGCCACGTCGGTGTCGTGAAAGCTGTAGTAGTCGATGCCCAGCTTGGAGAAAAACTCGAACGCCGCCTGCGCCTTGCCGATGGCCAGTTCCATCGGGTCACCGCTGCGCTGCCACGGGCGCTTGAAGGTGCCCACGCCAAACATGTCGGCCCCCGGCCACACGAAGGTGTGCCAATAACAGGCCGCCATGCGCAGGTGCTCACGCATGGGCTTGCCGAGGATCAGCTTGTTGGCATCGTAATGGCGAAAGGCGAGGGGAGCATCGCTGTCGGGGCCTTCGAAGCGAACCTTCTCGACACCGGGGAAGTACGTCATGGCGTTTTCCTTATTGTTCTTGGCGGTGTCTGGATACTAGCAACGGCACCTGGCCTGCCGAGTATGAAAATCATCAAGGTGTGGTGCGATTTTGAGTGGCGGGGGCTAGTCTGTAGCGACTGGCCTTCGGACAAAAACAATGAAAACCCTACCGCCCGTGCACCGCATTGCCTTGCTGTTCAACGGCAGCAAGATCTACGACCGGGGCATCATCACCGGCATCGGCAATTACTTGAGCAGCACCCGCGCGTCCTGGGATCTGTTCCTTGAGGAAGACTTCCTGTGCCGCCTCAAGGGCATCGAGCGCTGGCAGGGGGACGGCATCATCGCTGACTTCGACGACCCGTTGATTGGCGAAGCACTGGCCGATATCAAGCTGCCGGTGGTGGCGGTGGGCGGCTCCTACCAGGATGCGCGTGCTTATCCCACCGGCATTCCTTACGTGGCCACTGACAACCATGCGCTGATGAAACTGGCCTACGAACACCTGATCGAGGCCGGCCTGACCCGGTTTGCCTGTTTCAGCCTGCCCGAGGCGCAGGCCAATCGCTGGGCGCAGGAGCGCGAGAAAGCCTTTCGCTTGCTGCTGCAGCGGGACGGCTTGCACGTCGAGGTCTATCGCGGTTTGGGAACCAGCGCGCCGCTGTGGGACAGCGCAGTGGAGCAGCAGATCGCCTGGCTGCAGAGCCTGCCCAAGCCGATCGGCATCATTGCCGTCACCGACGCCCGCGCGCGGCAATTGCTGCAAGCCTGTTTGACTGCCGGCATCGCGGTGCCGGAGGAAGTGGCGTTGATCGGCATCGACAACGACCCGCTGACCCGCACCCTCACGCGGGTGCCGCTCAGCTCAGTGATCCAGGGTACCGAAACCATGGGGCGCACGGCGGCGGCATTGCTGCACCAGATGCTGCACGGCAAGCCCTGCACCGGAACGCAGATCCTGGTGCCACCGGAGGCGATCAATGTGCAGGCCTCCAGCTTGCACCAGCCGTTGGGGAATCCGTATGTGATGCAGGCCCTGCTGTTTATCCGCCAGTACGCGTGCCAGGGCATCAAGACCGCGCAGGTGGCGGCTTATGTGGGGGTGTCGCGCTCGTCACTGGAGTCGCACTTTCGCAAGGAGCGCGGCTGCAGCGTGCATGACGAGATCCTGCGCTTCAAACTCGCCGCCGCCGCCAAGGGCCTGGAAAACCAGGCACTGGCGATTGCCGATATTGCCCAGCAATGTGGCTTCAAATCCGCGCAGTACCTGCATACGGTGTTTCGGCGCGAGTTTGGCTGCACGCCGCGTGAGTACCAGCAGGGCACGTCCTAGGTCATTGTGGGAGCGGGCTTGCCCGCTCCTGCATTTTTGACTGTTGAAACGCTTAGAACACGGCCTTGACCTGCAAGCCCAACACCAACGCGTTGTCGATGTCCGAGCCGGAAAACGCTCCCGGTTCGATGATGTATTGCACATCCGGGCGCAGGTTCAGCCAAGGCGTAGCCTGGTAGCCGTAGCTGAGTTCGATCAGCTGTTCGGCATTGTCCAGGTTGGGGTAGCTGTTGCCTGCGTTGAACGCCGCCAGCTCCTGCACGTCACGGCTGCGCGGGTTCGGCACGGCACGGCCATAACCCAGGGCGAGGGTATCGCGCGGGCGCCCTTCGAACGGTTTGTACAGCACTACGCCCGCGCCATACCACTTGCTGAACGGCGAGGCCGCTTCGCTGGCGGCGGAGTATTGGCCGAAGGCGTGCAGCACACGGCCGGCGGAGCTGCTGGAGGCCCATACGGCCTGGTCGATCAATAGGTAGTGACCGCCACGCCCGCTGACGTCTTTGTCGCTGCCGATGCGTTTTACATCCGAGCTGTCGTAGTAATAGCCCAGCTTGTATTCACCCGGCAGGGTGCCGGCGTGCTTGTACACCAGCTCGATCGGCACCACGGTGCCGGTGGTGTGCTTGGGGCCCAGGTGCCAGGCGCGGCTGGAGTTGCCGTTGCTGTCCGGGTCCACGTTGAAAGCGGCCACGCGCAGTTGCCAGGACGGCGAGAAGTCATACTTCACCCGTGCGCCCAGGCGCGCATTCGGGTAGTTGGTCCAGCCGCTGCCGCCGGACATGTTCAGCGGGTGCCCGCAGAAACCGGCGTTCATGAAGTTGCACAGAATGCCGCTGTCCAGGCCGCCAAGATCATTGCCCATGGCCATGTAGCCGAGCTTGAGATTCAGCGCCGGAGTGAACAGCGTGCGCTCGTAGCTCAGCTCGGTGAGACGGGTGTAGAGGCCGCCGTAGTTTTCCTGGATCGGCAGGCGGTTACCCACCAGGTCCTCGGAGGCGCTGTTGCCGCGCCGGTCATTGATGGTCAGCTGGATGCGGTCGCCATTGTTGAAGCCGTACAGCTTGCCCAGGTCGAACTGCACGCCGAGCTTGAGGTTCTGCGAATAACGCGCCGAACGGTGCTGGCCGCCGTGGGCGTTATAGGCGGTTTCGCCGCTGTAGTCGCCGGTAAAACGGATGCCTTGCTCGTCCAGCTCGCGGCGCAGTCCGCCCCAGTCGCCGGTCAGGGTGGTGTCGTCGGCTTGGGCGGGCAGGGCGGCACTGAAAGCCAGGCCCAGCAACAGGCGCCCAAGCAGGCGGTCGGGAAAAAAGTGAGAAGTGGGGGTCATGCGCGGTCTTCCAAAAGCCGAAAGCGCGGTGCGGGGGGCACCGCGCGAACACAGGGGTTATGGCAGGGCGTAGGCGATCACGTAGTCGCCACGGTCGGTGGACTGGCGTGCGCCGCCGGCGGTGATGACGATGTACTGCTTGCCGGTTTTTGGCGACACGTAGGTCATCGGGCCACCCTGGCTGCCGACGGGCAGGCGGGCTTTCCAGATTTCATCACCGTTGTTGCTGTTGAACGCGCGCAGGTAGAAGTCCTGGGTGCCGGCAATGAAGATCAGGCCGCCCTGGGTCGACAGGGTACCGCCGAGAGTCGGCAGGCCGATCTTGATCGGCAGGTGCATGCGGATGCCCAGCGGACCGGTGTCTTCAACGGTGCCCACCGGCACTTGCCACGCGACCTTCTGGGTCTTCATGTCGATGGCGGTAAGGGTGCCGAACGGCGGCGCCTGGCACGGAATGCCGGCCACCGACAGGAAGCGGTTTTTGTTCACCGCATACGGCGTGCCCTTGAGCGGTACTGCGCCCATGCCGGTGTTCAACGCTTCACCACCGGACGAGGCTTGCGCCTTGTTCTGCGACGGCACCATCTGGATCCACAGGCCCAGGCGCATGTCGTTGACGAAGATAAAACCGTGCACCGGGTCGGTGGAGATGCTGCCCCAGTTCATGCCACCCAGGGAGCCTGGGAAACTCAGCGACTTGTCGGTGCCTGGCGCGGTGTACAGGCCTTCATAGCGCATGCCCTTGAAGTCGATGCGGCACAGCAGTTGGTCGTACGGCGTGGCGCCCCACATGTCCGACTCGGTCAGGGTCTGCGCGCCGATCTGCGGCATGCCCACCGATTTCGGCTGGGTCGGCGAGTAGGGTTCGTTAGGAATGTTGGCGGCCTTGACCGGGACTTCCTTGACCTCGGTCAGCGGCTTGCCGGTGGCGCGGTCGAGCACATAGATCTGCCCGGCCTTGGTGCCGATCACCACCGCTGGAACTGCCTTGTCGCTGCCCGGTGGGGTGAAGTCGATCAGGCTCGGTTGCATCGGCAGGTCGAAGTCCCACAGGTCATTGTGGACCGTCTGGTACACCCACTTTTCAGCACCGGTGGAGGCATCCAGTGCCAGCACCGAGGCGCCGTACTTGTGGTTCAGTTGAGTACGTTCGACGCCGTAGATGTCGGTGGACGAGCTGCCCATCGGCAGGAAGACCGTGTTCATCAGCGGGTCATAAGACATCGGCGCCCAGCTGTTCGGGGTGCTGCGTACATAGGTGCTGCCGTCGGCCGGTGCTTGCTTGTCTTGCGGGTTGCCCGGGTCGAAGGCCCAGCGCATTTGGCCGCTGATCACGTCGAAGCCACGGATCACGCCGCCAGGCATGTCGGTCTGCACGTTGTCGGCGACGCGGCCGCCGACCACCACGGTGGTGCCGGCAATCAACGGCGCGGACGACAGTTGGTAGTAGCTGTCCGGTACATCGCCGAGGCCGGCCTTGAGGTCCACCTGGCCATGGGTGCCGAAGTCTTCGCAGAATTTGCCGGTGTCGGCATCCACGGCGATCAGGCGCGCATCAATGGTGTTGGTCAGCAACCGGCGCTGGCACTGCGCACCGGCAGGCACGCTGGCGGCAATGATCGGCGAGCTGTTGGGCTGGGTCGGCTGGGCGATCGGCGCGGTGGCGTCGAAGTAGGCCATGCCCCGGCAACGCTGCCAGACCGCCGATTTGGCGTTGACCTCGTTCTTCCACAGCTCTTTGCCGGTGTCGGCGTCGAGGGCGATCAGGTTGTTGTGCGGCGTGCAGATAAACACCTTGTTGCCGATCTGCAAGGGCGTGAGCTGGTCTTCGGCACCGTTGCCGTCGCTGATCGCCACGTCACCGGTGTGGTAGGTCCACGCCACCTTGAGTTTGTCGATATTGTCGCGATTGATCTGGTCCAGCGCGGCGAAGCGGCTGCCACCTTCGGTGTTGCCGTAGTGCGCCCAGTCTTTCTGCGCGTCGGCTGCAGCCACCGGCGTGATGCCCGGGCCAGTACCGTTGGGCGCGACACTCGGATGGGCGACAAACATATTGCCCACCGCCACCGCCACACCCACCGCCAGCACGGCGGCGACGCCATAGGCACCGCGTGCAGGCCGGCCAGCCAGCAGCGGATACACCAGCGCCACCACCAGGCCGATGGCCGCAAACATGAACAGCCGCGAGAACAGCGGCCAGAACACCAGCCCGACATCGGCCACTGCCCAGATCGCCGTCCCCACCAGGAACGCTGCGAACAACCACGCGCCAGCGGTTTTGCCTCGGGCGATCAACAGCCCGGAAACCGCCATGGCCACGCCGCCGATCAGGAAATACCAGGAACCGCCGAGGCTCACCAGTTTGGCGCCGCCAACAGCCAGCGCGAGGCCGAGCAGGGCGATGATGACGCCCAAACCCAACAGGAGGAATCTAGAGGCGCCATGGGCGCGCGATGCTCGTTTCATATCGACAGGACTCGAAGGTGAGAGGGCAAAGACGCGATTTTAGCAAGATAAGTAACTAGTTAGTACATTGGAGTCCTGCAATAGACTATTACAGGTGCTGCGATGATGGGCTGAGGCTAAATGTCGCGTGGCTGTGATGAGTGTAGGTGATCGGCAGGCGGCAACTGCAGGCACGGGCTTTCTGTGGCAAGGGAGCTTGCTTGCTTGCGCTGCGTGGCAGTGCCCGGCTTTTGGGGGCGTTTTGCCCCCCCCAGCGCAAGCGAGCCTGCCCCCACGGCAAGCCCGCTCGCACGTTTAGCTGCGGGTCACTCAGCGAAACGCCGGCACCACCTGCTCGATAAACAGCGCCAGGGACTTCTTCTTCTCGGCATGCGGCAGGCTGTTGTCGCACCAGAAGCTGAACTCATCCACCCCCAGTTCCTGGTAGTAGCGGATGCGCGGGATGATTTCTTCGGCGGTGCCGATCATCGCGGTCTTGTGCAGGCTTTCCAGCTCGAACTCGGGGCGCGCGGCGAATTTCTCTTCCGGGCTCGGGGCCAGGAAGCCATTCACCGGCACCTCTTTGTTGCCGAACCAGGCATCGAAGGTGCGATAGAACTTGGAGATCGCCTTGGCCCCGACTTTCCAGCCGTCCGGATCATCGGCGGCATGCACGTGGGTGTGACGCAGCACCATCAGTTGCGGGCGCGGTACGTCGGGATTGTTGTCGAGGGCGGCCTGGAATTTGTTTTTCAGGTCGAGGACTTCTTCGTCGCCCTTCATCAGCGGCGTGACCATCACGTTGCAGCCGTTGGCCACCGCGAAGTTGTGCGAGTCCGGGTCGCGGGCGGCGATCCACATCGGCGGGTTGGGCTGCTGGATCGGCTTGGGCACGCTGGTGGAGGTGGGGAATTTCCAGATATCGCCATCGTGGGCGTAGTCACCTTTCCACAAGGCGCGCACCACCGGCACCATCTCGCGCAAGGCCTGGCCGCCGGAAGAGGCGGGCATGCCGCCGGCCATGCGGTCGAATTCCACCTGGTAGGCGCCACGGGCCAGGCCGACTTCCATGCGGCCGTTGCTGATCACGTCGAGCAATGCGCATTCGCCCGCCACCCGCAACGGGTGCCAGAACGGCGCGATGATGGTGCCGGCGCCCAGGTGAATGGTGGTGGTCTTGGCCGCGAGGTAAGCCAACAGCGGCATCGGGCTCGGCGAGATGGTGTATTCCATGGCGTGGTGTTCGCCAATCCACACGGTGCTGAAACCACCGGCCTCGGCCATCAGGGTCAGTTCGGTCAAGTCTTCGAACAACTGACGGTGGCTGACGCTTTCATCCCAACGTTCCATGTGTACGAACAGGGAAAACTTCATGACGCTTACCTCGGATCTATTGTGATCGGCCTGTCGACTGCGGGCCCTTAAGTACTCTCGCCACCTTGAAGCTTGCCAGTGATAACGGCTGTTCGGCGGATTGATTGTTGGTATACCATAATACGGAATATCCGCAAAACTTTTCTCTCCAACGGTTGCACCCTCACCTCACAAGGAAGGCGAGCTCGATGAACATAAAACAAAAATTAATCCTGGCGTTTGCGGTGATCGCCAGCCTACCGGTGATTCTGGTGGCTGTGCTGATCATCCTCAACGTACGCCATGAGGCCCGCGACAGCTTTGTCGACAGCAGTGGCCGCGAGATCCGCCAGGTCGACAACGCGATGCAGCTGTTCTTCGAAGGCATCAGCCAGAACGTCGCCTACCTGGCTGCGCACCCGCAGTTGCGCAGCCTGCAGGGCGATGTGAAACGCTACCTGGCCAGCGACGCCGCGCACATCGCTGTCGGCGAGCGCGACCAGCAGTTGTTCGCGCTGTTCGAGGGCCTGGCCAAGAGTCATTCGGCCTACACGTACCTGTCGCTCGGCACCGAGGATGGCGGCTATGTGTTCTGGCCCGGCGACCCCAACCTTGCCAACTACGACCCGCGCACGCGGCCCTGGTACAAGACGGCCATGGCGCAACCGGGCAAGACCCTGCGCACCGAAGCCTATTACTGGGCGGCCGACGACGTGGTGCTGGTGAGCACCGTGCAAAGCTTCAACGACCGCCAGGGCAAGGCGAGCGGGGTGGTCAACATCGACGTGTCGCTCAAGCAACTGACCGACCTGGTCAAGCAGATCAAGCTGGGCGAAAGCGGCTACCTGATGCTGATGGAAGCCAACAACACGGTGCTGGTAGACCCGAATGACCCGTCCCACAACTTCAAGAAACTCGGCGAATTGGGTGACGGCTACCGGCAGTTGAGCGAAGCCGGCCAAGGCCTGGTGCAGGTGGAACTGGCGGGCGAGCGCTACATGGCGCTGGTGTGGCCGTCGAAGGCATTGGGCTGGCGGTTTGTCGGGCTGGTGCGCGAAAGCGAAGTGATGGCCGGCGCGGCACGCCTGACCTGGTTGATCGCGGCTATCGCATTGGTGTGTGGCCTGCTGTTTGCTGGGGCGGGCGCCTGGTTTGCCGGGCTGATCGTCAAGCCGATCCGTGGCGTGGCCAGTGGTTTGGAAGGCATTGCGCAGGGCGAGGGTGACCTGACCGCGCGCCTGGCGGTCAATGGCCGCGACGAGACGGCGCAGCTCGCCGGCTGGTTCAACCAGTTCCTGGAAGCCATCCGCACCCTGATCCAGCGCATCGGCCAGGCCGCCGCGCAAATCCACAGCAGCTCCGGCAGTGCCACCGAAGTCTCGATAGAGATGGCCGACGTCGCCTCACGCCAGCGCGAAGCGGTGGACATGGTCTCCACGGCGTTTCATGAAATGGTCGCCACCTCCAACGAAGTCGCGCGCTCCTGCAGCCAGGCTGCCGACTCTGCCGACAATGGCCAGCGCCAGGCCCACACCGGGCAACAGCAGATCGACGCGGCGGTGAGCAGTGTCGGGCGCTTGAGCGAAGAGATCGGCCACTCGGCCCAGGCCATGGAGCAGTTGGAAAAAGACAGCAACGACATCCAGTCGATCCTCGGCACCATCCGTTCCATCGCCGAGCAGACCAACCTGCTGGCGTTGAACGCCGCCATCGAAGCCGCCCGGGCCGGCGAGCAGGGGCGTGGGTTCGCGGTGGTGGCGGATGAGGTGCGCGCCCTGGCCAAACGCACGGCAGACTCCACCGGCGAAATCGACGGACTGCTTGGCAATCTGGCGCGGCGCACCCATCAGATGGGCAAGCAGATGCATGCCAGCCTTGAGGTGTCCCAGGAAACCGTGGTGTCGATCAACGATGCGCGCGCCAGCTTTGGCTTGATTCGTGAGTCGGTGGATATCATCCGCGACATGAACACGCAAATCGCTACCGCCGCCGAAGAACAGCACCAGGTGGCCGAAGACATCAATCGGCATATCAGCCAGATTCACGCGGATGCACAGTTGGTGGCGAGCCTGGCCGACTCCACGCGCGGCGATGCGCAGCAATTGACCGCGTTGTCGCAGACCTTGAACCAGTTGGTCAGCCGCTTCCGAACCTGACCACCGCTATCGCAGGCAAGCCAGCGTCCTCCGTTGAAATGCATTCATCTATGGGCGCTGGCTTGGCTGCGATGCAGGCACTGCGGTGTATTGGAATTAATCAGGCAACCAGGGGCAGGGCGCCCATCTTGCCGTGGCAATACACCAGCGGCCCGGCGTTCTGCTGGGGCACGATCAGGTTTTTCACCGAGCCGACCATGATTGCATGGTCGCCACCTTCATACTCGCGCCACAACTCGCACTCGATCACCGCCGTGGCGTTCGCCAGGATCGGGTTGCCCAGTTCGCTGAGCGTCCATTCGATGCCCTGTGCCTTGTCCTTGCCTTTGCGCGCAAAGGCATAGGCTTCGGTTTGTTGCCCACCGGACAGGACGTGGATCGCAAAGCGCTTGTTCTTGATCAGCACCGGGTACGAATCGGAGCTGTAGTTGGGACAGAACAGCACCAGCGCCGGGTCCATCGACAACGAACTGAAGGCACTGGCGGTCAGCCCGACGATTTGCCCGTCGTCATCGAGCGTGGTGATCACGGTGACCCCGGACGGAAACGAACCCATCACTTGTTTGTAGATAGCGGCATCGATCATGGGACGGTCCTCTGGCGGTAGAGCGGGTTTTTATGAATTTGTAGGTCTGATGGTATACCGTAATACAATCGATGCAACAGCTTTTTCAGGCGGCCGATGAACGTCAACCTTTGGTCTTATAACCAATAAATACGGGGGTAAAGGCGCGAAAACGCCGAGGGCCATGTGGCACACTTGCGGATCAGATGCGCGCTGAGACTACGGATCAGTCTTGTGAAAATGTTGGAATACCATAATATGGTGTTCATCTGAGGGGCCGCCACGATGCGCCCCCGGTATGGCGTCAAACAACTATAAGATCAGACAAACGCGAGTCCATTTCCATGCCCCAGATGTCCCGGCAAGATCCCCTGATCGAGAATCACACGGTCGATTACGTTCCTCTCGCAGAGCGCCATGGAAAGGCCCGCGACCTGTTCACCCTATGGTTCAGCACCAACATTGCGCCGCTGCCCATCGTCACCGGTGCCATGGTGGCCCAGGTGTTCCACCTCAACCTGGTGTGGGGGCTGCTGGCGATTGCCCTCGGGCATCTGCTCGGCGGCATCGTGATTGCCCTCGCGTCGGCCCAGGGCCCGCGCATGGGCATCCCGCAGATGGTCCAGAGCCGGGGCCAGTTCGGCCGTTACGGCGCACTGCTGATCGTGTTCTTCGCGGCGCTGATCTACATCGGCTTTTTCATTTCCAACATCGTGCTGGCCGGCAAATCCATCGTCGGCATCGTGCCCGCGGTGCCTGTCCCTGCGAGCATTCTGATCGGCGCGCTCAGCGCTACCGCCATCGGCGTGATCGGCTACCGCTTCATCCACAGCCTCAACCGCATCGGCACCTGGGTAATGGGCAGCGCGCTGCTCGCCGGTTTCATCTACATCTTCGCCCATGACCTGCCAGCGGACTTCCTCACCCGTGGCGGTTTCAACGCCGCCGGCTGGCTGGCCACGGTGTCGCTGGGGGTGATCTGGCAGATCAGCTTTTCGCCCTACACCAGTGACTACTCGCGCTACCTGCCGGCGGATATCGGCATCACCCGGCCGTTTATCGCGACCTACCTGGGCGCCACCCTCGGCACCATCCTCTCGTTCGCATTTGGTTTGGTCGCGGCACTGGCCACGCCCGAAGGCACCGAAGCGATGGTCGCGGTCAAGCAAGCCACTGGCTGGCTCGGACCGATCCTGATGGTGCTGTTCCTGCTCAATATCATCAGCCACAACGCCCTGAATCTGTACGGCGCGGTGCTGTCGATCATCACCTCGATCCAGACCTTCGCCAGCCATTGGACCCCGAGCATCAAGGTGCGCGTGGTGCTGTCCGGCGTGGTCCTGGCCGGTTGCTGCCTCGTGGCGCTGGGCGCATCGGCGGACTTCATCTCGCAGTTTATCGGGCTGATCCTGGCGCTGTTGCTGGTGCTGGTGCCGTGGGCGTCGATCAACCTGATCGACTTTTATGTGATCAAGCGCGGGGTGTATGACATTGCCTCGATCTTCCGCGCGGACGGCGGGGTCTACGGGCGCTTCAACCTGCATGCGATCGTGGCCTATTTCATCGGCATCATTGTCCAGCTGCCGTTTGCCAATACATCGCTGTACGTGGGGCCGTGGGCCAATCTGGTGGACGGCGCGGACCTGTCGTGGCTGGTGGGGTTGGTGGTGACGTGCCCGCTGTATTACTGCCTGGCGACACGTCAACATACCCAGAAGGCCAGGGCGGCGCGGTTGGGCTACACCGACTGACCTTTGCTCACACCACAGGCTCCAGAATGTGGCAGCGGGCTTGCTCGCGAATGCGGTGTCTCAGCCCAATAGGTACTGACTGACACACCGCTCCCACAGGTTGGACCGAGATCGACTTCACGCCTGCTTCATGCGCTGAGCAGAGTGGCCCCGCCAAACTCGCCCAATGCATCCAGCAATGCACCGACGAAGTATTCCTTCGACGCGCGATCCCAGAGGATATGCAGCGCCGGTGCCTCCACACTCCCGGTGTGGATCACAAGCGCATTCACCCGCGCCACTGACGTCTGCGCCACCGCTCCCGGCTGGAAGGCCGGGAAACCGAGATCGACCCCGCAGAGCTTGGCCATCACGTGGGCAATCACCGCGCCGCTGAGCAACACACAGGCGTGGCTGTCCTGGCGCGGCAGCAGGTAGTTGGCGCGGTGGTCCAGCTCCCAGCGGGCCTCTTCATCAGCGATGCGC
The DNA here is from genome assembly GCF_059419825.1 of Pseudomonas sp. GW821-FHT05D12. NCBI lineage: Bacteria > Pseudomonadati > Pseudomonadota > Gammaproteobacteria > Pseudomonadales > Pseudomonadaceae > Pseudomonas > Pseudomonas sp. GW821-FHT05D12. The sequence goes on from NZ_JBWKSN010000004.1 coordinate 257,245, forward strand.
TGGCCCTGATCCTGCGGGCTACCCAACAACAGGTATTCGGTCTGCGACAGGCGCGCCACCCAACTGCCGTCCGCTTGCGGGGTGGCCTGGTTGGGGGCGGCGGGCAGGGTGAAACCGCGTGCGCTGAGGTACTCGGCGCTTTGCGCGCCGCGAAAGCCGACCCGGGGCAGATCGGTCTGGTCAACCAGTTGGCAGGGCGGCGTGAAGAGTTCGTGGGCTTTCAGACTGGTCATGGCTTAACCCTCCTGGCGTTGGTTGGTGGGGTCGAAAAACGGCAGTGGCACCACCTCGGCCTGGACGACGATGCCGCCTTCGACGCGAATCGGGATGCGCTGCCCCGGTGTACTCTGTTCGATCCCGGCGTAGGCCAGGCCGATGATGCGGCCCAGCGTTGCAGAGTATTCGCACGAGGTGACGTTGCCGCTGATGTCCGGGCCATTGAGCACCAGGTGGCCTTCCAGCGGTTGCACGCTGCCCTTGGGCAAGGTGAAACCCACCAGTTTGCGTTTCAGCGGCTGGGCTTCGAGGATGTCCACCGAACGGCGGCCGACGAAAAACGGCTTGTTGCGGCTTACCGCCCAGCCCATGTCGATTTCTGCCGGGTGGGTCATGCCGTCGGTGTCCTGGCTGATGATCACGTGGCCTTTTTCCAGGCGCAGCAGGCGTTGGGTTTCGACGCCGAACGGGCGAATATCGAACGCCTTGCCGGCCTCCATCAACGCATCCCACAGCGCCAGGCCGTGGCGTGCAGGCACGTGGATTTCATAACCCAGCTCGCCGACAAACCCGACCCGCAGCAACCGCGCCTTGATCCCGGCCACCGTGCCTTGGCGCACGCCGAGGTAGGGGAAGGCCTCGGCACTGAGGTCGAGGTCAGTGCAGACCTGTTCCAGCACCTTGCGCGAATCCGGCCCGGCCACGTTCACCGCACAGATCGCGGCAGTGACGTTGGCCACGTCGACGTCGAGGCGCCATTGCGCGTTCCACTTGAGCATCTGCTGGTAGATGCGGTCGACGCCGCTGGTGGTGGCGGTGACGTAGAAGTGCTGGTCGGCCAGGCGCGCGCACACGCCGTCGTCGATGACCACCCCGTGTTCATTGGTCATCAGCGCATACCGCGAACGGCCCACCGGTTGCTTGAGGAACGCGAAGGTGTACAGGCGGTTGAGCAGTTCAGCGGCATCCGGGCCGCGCACGTCCAGGCCGCCGAGGGTCGACACATCGATCAGCCCGACGTGGTTACGCACGTGCAGGGCTTCGGCCTGCATGCAGGCGTCGCGATCCTGGGCGCGGCCGTAGTAGGCCGGGCGTTGCCAGATACCGGCGGGCATCATCTTCGCCCCGGCCTGCACATGCCGCGCGTGCATCGGTGTCTGCCGGTAAGGGTCGAAGGCGCGCCCGGCGACATGCGCGAGTTTCTCCGCGACGAAAGGGGGCCGTGCGGTGGTCACCCCGGTCTCGCTGATATTGCGCTGGGTCGCCCAGGCCACCAGGCGTGCGGTCGGCAGCGCCGAATGCCGCCCTTGGGACGGGCCCATGCCGACCGTGGAATAGCGCTTCACCAGTTGCACATCGCGATAGCCGATACGCGTGGCATTGACGATGTCCGCCACTTGCAGGTCTTCGTCGAAGTCGACGAAATCCTTGCCCTTGGGATGCGGGAAGATCGGCCAGCCGAAGTTGACTTGGGCTTCGCTGTGCAATGGCAGCGGGGCATTCGTGGTGCCCAGGCCCAGCGCGACAGCGATGTCGGCCGCCGCGTTGGCGGCGTCGGCCAGCACATTCTCGAGCTGATGCCGACCGTGCACCGAGCCCGCCAGCTTGAGGTTGCGGGGCAGGCCGCTGAGGCTGAATTCGGCACGCTGGTCGTCGTAGGCCAGCTTGCCGCCGGCCTGGCACAGCAGTTGATACACCGGCATATAGCCGGCCGACATGCACAGCAAATCGCAGTCGAACACTTGCCCGCTGGCGCTGACCTGGCCCTGGCCGGTGATCTGGCGCACGTCGACGCCTTTCACGTGGCGCAGGCCTTTCTCATGCAGGGCCTCGAACACAGTGCTGTTGTTCAGCAACGGGATCTTGCGCTGGGCCAGGGCGCCGGACAGGGCTTTGTCGGCCGGGGCGTGGCGCAGGTCGACCACGGCGGCGACTTCCACGCCCTGGTCATGCAGGTCGAGGGCGGCGAGGTAGCCGTCGTCGTTGCCGGTCAGCACCACCGCGCGCTTGCCCGGCTTGACCGCGTAGAGTTTCATCAGGCGTTGCGCGGCGCTGGTCAGCATCACGCCGGGCAGGTCGTTGTTGCGGAAAATCACCGGCTGGTCGAAGGCGCCGCTGCACACCAGGCACTGCTGCGCGCGCACCTTGTACATGCGCTTGCCCTGGATCACCGGCAGGTAGTTGTCGGTAAACCAGGCATTGCACGTGGCCTCGGTGAGCACCTGGATATTCGCGTGCTGCTGCACCGCGCTCACCAGTTCGCGGCGGAGGCTGTCGGCGCGGGTACCGGCGATATCGAAGCGTGCATAGGTCAGCGACCCGCCGAGGATCGGCTGCTGCTCGATCAGCAGCACCTTGGCCCCGGCGTTCGCGGCCGTCAGCGCCGCCTGTAGGCCGGCGGGGCCGGCGCCGATGACGGCCAGGTCGGTAAACAGATAGGCCTTGTCGTAGTACTCGGGCTGGAACGTCAGGTCGAGGACACCCAGGCCGGCCTTCTTGCGAATGATCGGCTCCCAGACTTTCCACATGCCCTTGGGCTTGTAGAACGAGCGGTAGTAGAACCCCACCGGCATGAACTTGGAGAACTTGCCGAGGTAGGCGTCCTTGTCGTTGTCCAGCGAGCCGTTGACGTTCTGCGCGCTCACCGCCAAGCCGGCAGACAACGCGTGAGCATCGGCCAGCACGTTGGGCTCGCGGGGCAGTTGCACCAGGCTGTTGGCATCCTGGCCCGCCATGGTCAGCGGGCCGCGCGGGCGGTGGTATTTGAATGAACGCGAGAGCAGGAAACGCCCGTTGGCGAGCAGGGCGCTGGCGATGCTGTCGCCCTGCAAGCCTTGGTACGCCTGGCCATCGAAACTGAAATCAAGGGCTTGATCACGCTGGATCAGCAAGCCCATGGGGGCGGGAAGGCGGTTCATCCGGCGATCTCCTTGGCAGCGGCAAAATCGACGCGGGTGGTGAACAGTTCCTTGGGGTCGAAGGTGCGCAGGACCTCATCGGTGACCGTGTGGCGCTCGGCGAGGAACCAGTAGCTGGACGGCGTGTGCATCCACCATTCGCGCACCACGCCGGCGAGGTTGTCGGTGTTGAACACGTAGTCGGCCCATTCGGCATCGCTGCAATGGACGGGGTCGGGCATCGGCTTGAACTCGCCGCCGTAGGTGAACTCGCTGATATTGCGCGGCCCGTTGAGCGGGCACGTCATGATTTTCATAGTCCGCTCTCCATCAGTGACTGGCCGCCGTAGCGCCCATCTCGTTGACTTGCTGGAAGGTCGAGAAACGCTCGAGGCCGAACGGCTTGATCAGCGCCGGCACCTGGCCGCCGCTGGCGACCAGCTCGGCCATGGTCTTGCCGCAGATGGGCGTGGCCTTGAAACCCCAGGTGCCCCAGCCGGCGTCGAGGTAGTAGTTCTTCACCGGTGACAGGCCCATGATCGGGCTGTAGTCCGGGGTCATGTCGGTGATCCCGGCCCACTGGCGCATCAGTTTGGCGTTGGCCAGGAACGGGAACATTTCGATCGCGTGGGCCAGCAGGCTTTCCTTGAGGTCGAGGGTCGAGCGCGTGTTGAACAGCGGATAAGGATCGGAGCCGCCGCCGAACACCACTTCACCGCGGCTGGTCTGCTGTACATAGCAGTGCAGCGCGGAGGAACTCACCAACGGGTCGAGGAACGGCTTGAACGGTTGGGTGACCATGGCTTGCAGCGGGAAGGTCTGGATCGGCGAGCGGATGCCGGCCTTGGCCATCAGCAACGAGCTGTGCCCGGCAATCGCCTGCACCACGCAGCCGCACTGGATGGTGCCGCGATTGGTCTTCACGGCGGTAATCGTGCCGTGGTCGATGACCAGGTCCTGTACCTCGGTGAGTTGATGAATTTCCACTCCGCGCTTGGCCGCCTGCTTGGCGTAGCCCCAGGCCACGGCATCGTGGCGCGCGGTGGCGCCGTCGATATGCCAGAGCCCGGCGATCACCGGCAAGTGCCCGGGGTCGAGGTTGAGGCTGGGCACCAGTTCGCGGATCTGCTGGCGGTCGATCATCTCGGTGCGCCCGCCGAAGTGCTTGTTGACCTCGGCACGCTGGCGGAACGAACGCACGGTGGCATCGGTATGCGCCAGGGTCAGCTGTCCGCGTTCGGAGTACATGATGTTGAAGTCGAATTCGTTGGACAGCGACTGGAACATCTTCACCGACTCGGCGTAGAAGCGCACACCCTCGCTGGTCAGGTAGTTGGAGCGGATCACCGCGGTATTGCGCGCGGTATTGCCGCCGCCCAGGTAGGCCTTTTCCAGCACCGCGATGTTGCTGATGCCGTGGTACTTGGCCAGGTAGTAGGCGGTCGCCAGGCCATGGCCGCCGGCGCCGATGATCACCACGTCATAGCTGGCCTTGAGTTCCTTGGGCGGGGGCAGATCCACCTCCACCGGGTACTCCGAACTCAGCCCATACTTCAATAGATTGAATGGCATACGGCCTCCGATTGGCTGCGTAGGGCGTGGTGTTGCGCGAGGGCGGCGGCCACGGTGTTTTTCATCAGGAAGGCAATGGTCATCGGGCCGACACCGCCGGGTACCGGGGTGATGGCCGCGACATGGGGCAGGGCGCCGTCGAAGTCGACATCGCCCACCAGGCGGCTGCGGCCGGCGTCGTCGATACGGTTGATACCGACGTCGATCACCACCGCGCCGGGCTTCAGCCAGCTGGCGTCGATCAAGCGTGCGCGGCCCACGGCGGCGATCACGATATCCGCCTGTCGGCACAGCGCCTGGGCGTTGTGGCTGCGCGAATGCAGCACGGTCACCGAGCAGTCCGCCTTGAGCAGCAGCGCGGCCATGGGCTTGCCGACGATGTTCGAACGGCCGATCACCACCGCATGTTTGCCGCGCAGGTCGCCGCAGGTTTGTTCCAGCAAATACAGGCAGCCGCTCGGCGTGCACGGCGTGAGCACCGCGCGGCCCTGGCTGAGGCCGCCGACGTTCTGGCTGTGAAAACCGTCGACGTCCTTGTCCGGCGCGATGGCCTCCAAGGCGCGCAGCTCGTCCATCTGCGCCGGCAACGGCAATTGCAGGAGGATGCCGTGGATGGCCGGGTCGGCGTTCAATTGGCCGATCAGGATCAACAGTTGTTCGGTGCTGGTATCGCCGGGCAGGCGGTGCTCCACGGAGCGGATGCCTACCTCTTCGGCGCGCAGGATTTTGTTGCGCACATACACCTGGCTGGCGGCGTCGTTGCCGACCAGGATCACCGCCAGGGCTGGCAGGATGTCTTGCTCATGCAGGCGTGCGACGTCCTCGCGGACCTGCAGCAGCACCTGCGCGGCGGCGGCTTTGCCATCGATCAGTTTGTGCGCGTTCACCGGAACACCACCGTTCTGTCCTGGTTGAGAAACACCCGGTGCTCAAGGTGGTACTTGACCGCCTTGGACAGGGCCACGGTCTCGGTGTCGCGACCGATGGCGACCAGGTCGTCGGGCTTGTACACGTGGTCCACGCGTTGCACTTCCTGCTCGATGATCGGGCCCTCATCCAGGTCGCTGGTGACGTAGTGCGCGGTCGCACCGATCAGCTTCACGCCGCGTTGGTAGGCCTGGTGATAGGGCTTGGCGCCTTTGAAACCGGGCAGGAACGAGTGGTGAATATTGATCGCGCGCCCCGACAGTTGCCGGCACAGGTCGTCGGAGAGGATCTGCATGTAGCGCGCCAACACCACCAGTTCGGTGCGGGTGTCGTCGACCACCTTCATCAGCTCGGCTTCCTGCGCGGCCTTGTTGTCCTTCGACACGGGCAGGTAGATAAAGCGAATGCCCTCGCGCTCGGCCATCGGCCGCAGGTCGAGGTGGTTGGAGACGATGGCGGTGATGGTCATGTCCATCTCGCCCTTGTGGTAGCGGTAGAGCAGGTCGGTGAGGCAGTGGTCGAACTTGCTCACCATCAGCATCACGCGCATCGGCTCGCGGGTGTCGTACAACTCCCACTGCATGTCGAAGGCTTGGGCGACATCGGCAAAGCCTGCGCGAATCTGTTCGAGATCACCGGCGTGGCCGTCGTTGAAGCGAAACACGGCGCGCATGAAGAAGCGGCCGCTGAAGTCATCATCGAACTGCGCCATCTCCCCGATGTAGCACGCGTTGTCCGCCAGGTAAGTGGTGACGGCAGCGACAATGCCGGACACCGCGGGACAAGTGACCTTGATGATGAAATGGTTTTTTTCGTGTTGCATGACACGTCCTCGGGATGATGGCGGCAGCTCATCGCATAGCGAAAAAATGTCTGAGGACAGCGGGCTCGTTCCGTGAGCGCATTTTCTTGTGAGGAATAAAATATTCCTGAAGTGGCTTTATAGGGGAATGGGGGCGGGGCGTCTAGGGGTTTTGGGAAAGTTTTTTAACTGATAGGAATTTTTACGACGCGTGCCTATGCTGGAATGCGATCAAATGTAGGCGCTGGCTTGCCTGCGAAGGCATCCACCCACTGCCACTGGCAGACCGAGTTGCCCGCATCGCAGGCAAGCCAGCTCCCACAGAAAACAACCTCGGTGCCTGCGTTATTCCTTGTCGTTGCCGTAGTTCATGATCGACAACAACCGGATCGGCACCTGCACCAACTGCTCCGGCCCGTGCGGAATCTCCCCTTCGAAGGTCAGGCTGTCACCCGCTTCCATCCGGTACAGCTGGTTCCCATGCCGGTAAATCAGCTCACCTTCGAGCAAGTGCAAAAACTCCGTTCCCGGATGGGCAAAGGTCGGGAACTCTTCACTGGCGTCATCCATGCTGACCATGTACGCCTCGAAGCTCTTCTTCGGCCCGCGCGTATGGTTGAGCAGGTGATAGGTATGCCCCTTCTCGGTCCCTCGGCGCACCACTTCCATGCCCTGGTCGGCCTTGACCAGTAAAGCGCTGCCATCCTGCTGGTCGTATTCGCTGAACAACTTCGACAGCGGCAGCCCGAGCACATCACACAGGCGGCTCAGGGTGTCGAGGCTGGTGGAGACCTGGGCGTTTTCGATCTTGCTCAACATGCCCTGGCTGATATCGGCGATTTTCGCCACGTCGGACAGCTTCAGGTCCTGGGCCTGGCGCTGGCGTTTGATCTGCAGCCCCAGGTATTGCTCGAGCTTGAGGCGCGGGGCGGTTTCGGTGGACATGATCATCGGCTCCTGCACGGTTTCCGTTCAGTAATATTTTTTCGCACTGGGAAAGTGCAAGATCTGGCTCTTCAAGGCCACCCCGCTGTGCGTATTCCTGCGGGGAAAACAATTTTCCCATATATACAGCACAAAAGCGCTTTCACCGGCAGTTCAATCCGTCGCTCGCGAATCTGGCAAGGGTATTGCATTCCTGTAAGGAAACTAACTTTCTTTTTAGGAATAAAAAGACAGCCTAGGCCCACCCACACGGTTTTGCCTTTCGCGAGGAGTGACACGCAATGTTGCCAGCAGAAACCCAGCGCATCATCGACAAGCACGGGATCAAGTACGTGCTTGCGCAGTTTGTGGATATACACGGTGCGGCCAAGACCAAGTCGGTGCCGATTTGCGGGCTCAAGACCGTGGCCGAAGAGGGCGCGGGCTTTGCCGGGTTTGCCATCAGCGGCATGGGCATGGAGCCCCACGGTCCGGACTTCATGGCGCGCGGTGACCTGTCCACGCTGACGCCGGTGCCGTGGCAACCGGGTTATGGGCGCGTGGTGTGCGTCGGGCATGTCGATGGCAAGCCCCATCCCTACGACAGCCGCTACGTGCTGCAGCAGCAGGTGCAGCGCCTGCAGGACAAGGGCTGGACCCTCAACACCGGCCTGGAACCCGAATTCAACCTGATGCGCCGCGACGAGCAGGGCAAGCTGCAACTGGTCGACCCCAGCGATAACCTCGACAAACCCTGCTACGACTACAAGGGCCTGTCGCGTTCGCGCGAGTTCCTCGAGCGCCTGACCGAAGCCTTGCAGGCGGTGGATTTCGAGGTCTATCAAATCGACCACGAAGACGCCAACGGCCAGTTCGAGATCAACTACACCTACAGCGACGCGCTGACCTCGGCCGACCGCTTTACCTTCTTTCGCATGGCCGCCGGCGAGATCGCCAATGACCTGGGCATGATTTGCTCCTTCATGCCCAAGCCCGACCCGAAACGCGCTGGCAACGGCATGCACTTTCACCTGTCGATCAGCAGCGCCGAGAACAAAAACCTGTTCCATGACGCCAGCGATCCGAGCGGCATGGGCCTGTCGAAACTGGCCTATCACTTCGCCGCCGGTTTGCTCGCCCATGGCCCGGCGTTGTGTGCGTTCGCCGCACCTACGGTCAACTCCTACAAGCGCCTGGTCGTGGGCAACTCGTTGTCCGGCGCCACCTGGGCTCCGGCCTTTATTGCCTTTGGCGCCAACAACCGTTCGGCGATGGTGCGCGTGCCGTATGGCCGCCTGGAATTTCGCCTGCCGGATGCCGGCTGCAACCCGTACCTGGTCAGCGCCGCGATCATCGCGGCGGGCCTGGATGGCATCGACCGCCAGCTGGAAATCGACCACGTCTGCAACGAGAACCTCTACAGCCTGAGCCTGGAGCAGATCGCCGAGCGCGGCATCAAGACCCTGCCGCAATCCCTCAAGGAAGCCTGCGACGCGCTGGAAGCCGACCCGCTGTTTGCCGAGGTGCTCGGCCCGCAGATCGTGGGCGAGTTCATCAAGCTCAAGCGCATGGAGTGGGTGGAGTACAGCCGTCATGTGAGCGACTGGGAAGTCGCGCGCTACACCGAATTTTTCTGAGGCAAGGGGCGGCAGCTGTGAGTTGCAAGCTGCAAGTCAAGGCGGTGGTAGGGGCCGCTCCAAGTCATCTGTCTACCCGGCTTGCTTGCAGCTTGAATGCGGCTTGCCACACCGAACAAAGTGAGGACTGCTCTTATGTGTGGAATCGTAGGTCTGTACCTGAAAAATCCCCGACTGGAACCCCAGCTCGGCAAGCTGTTTGAACCGATGCTGCAGGCCATGACCGACCGCGGTCCGGACAGCGCGGGCTTCGCCATCTACGGCGATGAGGTCGCCGACGGCTGGGTCAAGTTGACCTTGCAGGCGACCACTGAAGCCTTCGACTGGAAGGCCCTGATGGGCGAACTCGAAGGGCGCCTGGGTTGCTCGCTGGATTGGTTCCAGAACGCCAGCGCGGCGGTATTGAAAATCCACGCCGACGAGGCGCCGGTGCGCCTGGCGCTGGCCGAACTGGCGCCGAGCGTGCGCATCATGAGCGCCGGGCAAAGCATCGAGATCCTCAAGGGCATGGGCTTGCCCCAGGAGATTTCCCAGCGCTTCGGCCTGGCGGGTATGCAAGGCAGCCACATCATCGGGCACACGCGCATGGCCACCGAAAGCGCGGTGACCATGGAAGGCAGCCACCCGTTTTCCACCGGCGCCGACCTGTGCCTGGTGCACAACGGCTCGCTGTCGAACCACTTCCGCCTGCGCCAGGAACTCAAGCGCGAAGGCATTCATTTCGAGACCGACAACGACACCGAAGTCGCCGCCGGCTACCTGACCTGGCGCCTGCAACAGGGCGATTCGCTCAAAGAGGCGCTGGACCATTCCCTGCAGGACCTCGACGGCTTCTTCACCTTTGCCATCGGCACGCGCAACGGCTTTGCGGTGATCCGCGATCCGATTGCGTGCAAGCCGGCGATCCTCGCCGAGACCGACGACTACGTGGCCATGGCCTCCGAATACCAGGCGCTGTCGAGCCTGCCGGGCATCGAGAACGCGCGGATCTGGGAGCCGGCACCGGCCACTTTGTACATCTGGGAACGCCAGTCAGCTTAAGGAGCGCACACATGAAAACCATCGATCTTTCCACCGCCACTGTGCGTGACCTCAACCAGGCGCTGCACGCGCAAGTGCTCGACCACGAATGGCGCGTGACCCATTCCAACGGCAAGCACAACCTGGCCGTGGGCGTGAACCAGCCGGTGTCCATCGATATCGAGGGCCACGCCGGCTACTACTGCGCGGGCATGAACCAACAGGCCTCGATCACCGTGCACGGCAATGTCGGCGTGGGCTGCGCCGAGAACATGATGTCGGGTTCGGTGCGCGTCAAAGGCAGCGCGTCCCAGGCGGCCGGGGCCACGGCCCATGGCGGCCTGCTGGTGATTGAAGGCGATGCCGGCGCGCGTTGCGGGATCTCCATGAAGGGCATCGACATTGTCGTCGGCGGCAGCATCGGCCATATGAGCTGCTTCATGGGCCAGGCCGGGCGCCTGGTGGTGTGCGGCGATGCCGGCGATGCGCTGGGCGACTCGTTGTACGAGACCCACATCTACGTGAAAGGCACGGTGGAGTCCCTGGGCTCGGACTGCGTCGAAAAAGAGATGCGCAGCGAGCACCTGCAAGAGCTGCAGGAACTGCTCGACCGTGCCGGCTTCGCCCACCAGGCGGCGGATTTCAAGCGCTACGGCTCGGCCCGCCAGCTGTACAACTTCAAAGTCGATAACGCCTCCGCGTACTGATCAGGAGCTACAACCATGAGTGAACAAACCCCTCCGGTACTGCGCGAGTCGGCCACCTTCGACCGCCTGACCATCCAGGAAATCCAGCGTGCGGCCGAAACCGGTATCTACGATATTCGCGGCGGCGGCACCAAGCGCAAGTTGCCGCACTTCGATGACTTGCTGCTGCTCGGCGCCAGCGTGTCGCGTTACCCGCTCGAAGGCTATCGCGAGAAGTGCGGCACCGACGTGATCCTCGGCAACCGCTTCGCCAAGAAGCCGATCCACCTGAAGATCCCGGTGACCATCGCCGGCATGAGCTTCGGGGCGTTGTCGGCGAATGCCAAGGAAGCCCTGGGCCGTGGCGCGACCATCGCCGGCACCAGCACCACCACCGGTGACGGCGGCATGACCCCGGAAGAGCGCGGCCAGTCCCAGCACCTGGTGTACCAGTACCTGCCGTCGCGCTACGGCATGAACCCCGACGATTTGCGCAAGGCCGACGCCATCGAGATCGTCCTCGGCCAGGGCGCCAAGCCCGGCGGTGGCGGGATGCTGCTCGGCATGAAGGTCACCGAGCGCGTGGCCGGCATGCGCACCTTGCCGATCGGTGTGGACCAGCGCAGTGCCTGCCGTCACCCGGACTGGACCGGCCCGGACGACCTGGCGATCAAGATTGCCGAGCTGCGCGAAATCACCGACTGGGAGAAACCAATCTACGTGAAGATCGGCGCGAGCCGGCCTTATTACGACGTGAAGCTGGCCGTCAAGGCTGGCGCGGATGTGATCGTGCTCGACGGCATGCAAGGCGGCACGGCGGCGACCCAGGAAGTGTTTATCGAGCACGTCGGCATTCCAATTCTGTCGGCGATCCCGCAAGCGGTACAGGCTTTGCAAGAGATGGGCATGCACCGCAAGGTCCAGTTGATCGTATCGGGCGGGATCCGCAACGGGGCCGACGTGGCCAAGGCCATGGCGATGGGCGCGGATGCGGTCGCCATCGGTACGGCGGCGCTGATTGCCCTGGGTGATAACCACCCACGGCTGGACGCGGAACTGAAAAAGATCGGCTCGGCCGCCGGCTACTACGACGACTGGCAGAACGGCCGCGACCCGGCCGGCATTACCACCCAGGACCCGGAGCTGTCCAAGCGCCTCGACCCGGTGGAAGGCGGACGGCGGTTGGCCAACTACCTGCGGGTGATGGTGCTGGAAGCGCAGACCATGGCGCGGGCGTGCGGCAAGTCGCACCTGCACAACCTCGACCCCGAGGACCTGGTGGCGCTGACCGTGGAATCGGCGGCGATGGCCCGGGTGCCGTTGGCAGGAACCAGCTGGGTGCCCGGTTCCGGCTACTGAGCCTGGCGTCATACCTGTGGCGAGGGCGCTTGCTGCCGTTCAGCGCAGCTGCAGCCGGCGTTTTAGGGCTGCGTAAGCGCCCTCGCCACGACAGATAGGCTAATCAAGGAGCCCGCCAAGAGGCTCTCCTAACAACAACTGCTCGCTGCCAGGCATATCCCATTTCTTTCGCAGGAGCTTTGAATATGGTCAATCGTCTTCTCGGCAAGTCCCTCTTCGGGTTATTGGCCGCCAGTGCCTTCGCACCTTTGGCACAGGCCGCCGATGCACCCACCTTGAACACCGGCAGCACCGCCTGGATGGTCACCGCCGCCGTGCTGGTGCTGTTCATGTGCCTGCCGGGGCTTGCGTTGTTCTATGGCGGCCTGGTCCGTGCGAAAAACATGCTTTCGCTGTTCACCCAGTGTTTCGGCATCGCCGGCCTGGTGGGCGTGCTGTGGGTGATCTACGGCTACAGCATGGTGGTCGACACCACCGGCATGGTCGAAGGGCAGGTGACGTTCAACAGTTTTGTCGGCGGTTTGAGCCGTGCGTTCCTGGCCGGCATGACCCCCGAAAGCCTGGTGGGGGATATCCCGGAAGGTGTGTTCGTGACCTTCCAGATGACCTTCGCCATCATCACCCCCGCGCTGATCGCCGGGGCGTTTGCCGAACGCATGAAGTTCTCGGCGGCGCTGTGGTTCATGGCCATCTGGTTCACCCTGGTGTATGCCCCGGTGGCGCATATGGTCTGGGGCGGTTCGGGGGCCTTGATGCATAACTGGGGCGTGCTTGATTTTGCCGGCGGCACCGCCGTGCACATCAACGCTGGTGTGGCTGCGCTCGCCGCGTGCCTGATCCTCGGCAAGCGCAAGGGCTACCAGAACACGCCGATGCCTGCGCACAACCTGAGCCTGACCATGGTCGGCGCGGCGATGCTCTGGGTCGGCTGGTTCGGCTTCAACATCGGCTCCGGCGGCGGGCTCAACGGTCTTTCCGGGATTGTCATGCTCAATACCCAACTGGGCGCGTGTGCCGGGATCCTCGGCTGGATGTTCACCGAGTGGTTCAAGGTCGGCAAACCGAGTGCCCTCGGCCTGGCCAGCGGCGCGTTGGCCGGATTGGTCGGGATCACCCCGGCGTGCGCCTATGTGGGCGTCGGCGGCGCGTTGGCCATCGGCTTGCTGTGCGGGGTGTTCTGCTACCTCAGCGTGACCGTATTGAAACGCCGCTTCGGCTACGACGACAGCCTCGACGTGTTCGGCCTGCACGGCATCGGCGGCATGATCGGCGCGGTGTTGACCGGCGTGTTCTGCGTACCGTCCATGGGTGGACTGGTCGAAGGCGTGACCATGGGCGGCCAGGTCGTGGCGCAGATCAAAGGGGTCGTGCTGACCACCGTGTACTGCTTCGCGATCAGCTGGATCATCCTCAAAGTCATCAACGCCCTGATCGGCCTGCGTGCCCATGAATCGGTGGAAGACATGGGGTTGGACCTGGCCGAGCATAACGAGCGGGCGTACAACCACTGATCACATCCCAAACCTGTAAGAGCTGGCTTGCTGGCGATAGCGGTGGATCAGTCAAACCATAAGGTGACTGACACACCGCCATCGCAGGCAAGCCAGCTCCCACAGGGGTTTTGTGTTGTGATTCAGATCACTGCCAGCCTGGCCTGCCTAACAAGCGGGCGCCCTCCACAAGCGACCGGACACCTCGAAAAAATGTGGGAGCTGGCTTGCCTGCGAAAGCGGTGTGCCAGGCGCAGAAAATGCCAGCAATGCCGCCGCCTTCGCAGCCTCGCCGGGGCTCGACAACTCCCACACTTGGGCTGCGTCGCGCCGGATATTGCGATCACCCTGGGGATTGAAATAAGGGCGACTCCGCCAGCTCCCACAGGGGTTTTGTGTTGTGGTTCAGATCACTGCCAGCCTGGCCTGCCTAACAAGCGGGCGCCCTCCACAATCGACCGGACACCTCGAAAAAATGTGGGAGCTGGCTTGCCTGCGAAAGCGCTGGGTCAGTCAAAGCATAAGGTGACTGACACACCGCCATCGCTGGCAAGCCAGCTCCTACAGGCGGCATTCATGGCACGGCCAGGGCCAGGGGCCGGGCACTGCGCTGTAGTTGGCTGGCCACCAGGGTGTTTTTCAGCAGGTAGGCAATGGTCATCGGCCCGACACCGCCGGGCACCGGGGTGATTGCGCTGGCCACCGTGCGAGCGCTGGCGTAATCGACGTCGCCCACCAACCGCGTGCCGGTCTCGGTGTTGATGCGGTTGATACCCACGTCAATCACCACCGCGCCTGGCTTCAGCCAGCTGGCGTCGATCAACTGCGGGCGGCCGACGGCGGCGACGACGATGTCGGCCAGGCGGCACAACGCCGGTGCATCGACACTGCGCGAATGCACCACGCTGACCGAGCAGTTGGCCTGCAGCAGCAGGGTCGCCATCGGTTTGCCGACGATGTTCGAACGGCCGATGACCACCGCGTGCATTCCGCTCAAATCACCGCAGGTTTCATACAGCAGGCGCATGCAGCCGCTGGGCGTGCAGGGCGTCAGCACCTCGATGCCTTGCACCAGGCCGCCGACGTTTTCGCGGTGGAAGCCGTCCACGTCCTTGATCGGGTCAATCGCGTGAATCACCGCCGCCTCGTCGATATGCCCAGGCAGCGGCAGCTGCACGAGGATGCCATTGACCGACGTATCGGCATTCAACTGTGCCAGCAGGGCCAGCACCTGCGCCTGGGTGGCGTCATCCGGCAGCCGGTATTCAAGCGAGCGAATCCCGACTTCCTTGGCGCGCAGCAGTTTATTGCGCACGTAGACATGGCTGGCCGGGTCATCGCCCACCAGCAGTACCGCCAGGGCAGGGTAGATCTGTTGCGTGGCGAGCACCTGGACCTCTTCGCGAACCTCGTCGAGCACCCGGGCAGAGATGGCCTTGCCGTCGATATCGCGGGCAAGCGTGGGGAGAGAGCTGGTCAAAAGCGTCACCGTTGTCTGGAGAAATAGGGAGGCGCTGAGGGAACAGATCCCTCAGCGATAAGCAGCCCAGTGTGCTCAGGCTACCAGTTGATGGCAGGCATACACCACCAGTGCACCGGCAATCAGCGTGGCATAGGGCAGCCAGCCGGCGCGGCGTTGGCCGTCGCCGACCTGCAGATACAGGTCGCTGAGCATGGCGGCGGGGAAGCGACCTTTGTCCTGTACGTAGTGACGGAAGCAGAACACCGGCAAGATCAGCAGCGCCAGGAGCAAGCCGGTGACCAGCGTGCCCGCGCCCCAGATGTCCGCACCCAGGCCCATGCAGGCCAGGTTGACGAAACTCAACACGCCACCGGCCGCGAGCAGCACGGTGGGCGCTTTGTACGGGCGCACCCAGTCAGGGCGGTCCAGGCGGTGAATCCAGCCGGCATTCAGGTTGAGAAAGTTGAAGATGATGTAGCTGACGTTGGACGCCGCGAGCACAAACACATAGTCCGACATCAACAACAGCACCAGGTTGAACGACAGGTCGGTCCACATCGCCGCCGTCGGCGCGCCGTGTTCATTGGTGCGCCCCAGGTACTTGGGCAGCCAGCCATCCACCGACGCCTGATACAGCGTGCGTGACGAGCCGGACATTGAGGTCATGATTGCCAGCAGCGTCGCCAGCACCAACATGATCAGCACGATATTGGCGACCACCTTGCCGCCGCCGATGCTGTCGGCCAGCACCTGGCCAACGCCCATGCCGCTGTAGATCGCTGGCGACAACAGGCCGCTGTACACCGCCGGTGTAACAATGGCGCCGCTGGCGTCAAGCACCGCCGGGGTCACCAGTTGCCCCAGCCCGAGGCTGCCTTGAAACGCCAGCGGCACCAGGGTGAACACCAGGATGCACAGCAGGCCGGCGTAGAAGATGGCCTTGAAGGTGTCGCGCTTGGGGTCCTTGAACTCGCGGGTGTAGCACACCGCTGTTTCGAAGCCGTAGGTGGACCACGCGGCCATGAACAACCCGCCGGCCATCAGCGACCAGCCAGAGATATCCCAGGGCCCATCGATGACTTGCCCGGCCGCATCATGGGCCAGCGGGTACAGCGGCAGGAAGTTGGCCTGGGCCGCATCCCCGGTGAACAACGGCACCACGCCCACCAGCAGCAGCGGAATCAGCGAGGTGACACCGAGTACCAGGGTCAGGCGTGCCGAACGCAGGATGCCGCCGTGTTGCACGGCAAATACCGTGAGCAGGATCAACAGGCCGATGCCGAAGGTCGCGTTGATGCGCAGCGACAGGCCGCTTTTCACCCAGCCCAGGTCCAGCAAGGTCAGTTGCCAGGTGTTGATCAGCGCATCGGCGGGAAACAGGGCGGTGAGGATATACCCCGCCGCCAACCCCGAACCGATGGACAGCACCGGCGACCAGGCCAGCCAGTTGCACCACACCGACACCGGCGCGATCAGCTTGCTGTAGCGCACCCAGGCCACCGCGCCGTACACCGAGGCGCCGCCGGATTTGTGCGGGAACAGCCCGGCGATCTCGGCATAGGTAAAGGCCTGGATAAACCCGAACAGGATCGACACGATCCATACGATCCACGCCGGCTTGCCGACCGTCGCAGCAATGGCGCCAATAGAGAACAGCACCAGGGCGGGTACGCCACTGGCGACCCAGAACGCCCCGCGCCAATCGATCTTGCGGTGCAGGCTGCCCACCGAACTGGCGGCCTGCGGTACTGCCTCGAACGTCGTCGCTTCCATCTCTGTATTCCCATGTCTGAATAGCGTTTAAGTGGGGCAGTCAAAATGGGGTGGCACACGCGTATCGGAACGATCAGCTACGCACCCGGCTTTTGTCCGGGTCGTAGAAAATCGCTGCGCTGACCGTGGCGCTGATGCGCTTCTGCAGGCCATCGACTTTGCCAATCTCAAGTGCCGTGCCGGGCTCGGCGCAGCTCACATCCACCCGGCACAGCGCGATATTGCTGGCCAGCAACGGTGAGCGGCAGGCACTGGTAATCACCCCGACCTGGGCCCGGCCGTGGTACACCGGGTCGCCATGGTGGGCCGCCTCGTTGCCGCCCAGGTGCAGGCCGACCAGCTTGTGGGTGGGGTGGGCACTGCGCCGTAACAGGGCTTCACGGCCGATAAAATCATCGGTCTTGCTCTTCAATGGCACGCTGAAACCGATGCCGGCCTCGAACGGATCGGTCTGGTCGCTGAACTCGTAGCCGGCGAAAATCAGCCCGGCTTCGATGCGCAGCAGGTCCAGGGCTTCCAGGCCCAGCGGCACCAGGCCCAGGGGGTGCCCGAGGTGCCAGATGCGGTCCCAGACCCGCTCGGCGTCTTCGGGTTGGCACCACACTTCATAGCCCAGCTCACCGGTGTAGCCGGTGCGGGAAATCATCAACGGGCAGCCATCGAAGCCGTCCAGCCGACCGACCAGGAAGCGGAACCAGCCGAGGGTTTCCAGGCTGGGCTGGGTGGGCGGGGTCCACACCATCTGCTTGAGCAGCTCGCGGCTCAGCGGGCCTTGCACGGCGAGGTTGTGGATCTGCTCGCTGGCGGACTTGACCCAGACTTTCATGCCGAGTTTCTGTGCCTGCTCGCGCAGCCAGGGGCCGGCGTAGTCCTCGCCGCAGATCCAGCGGAAATTGTCCGGGCCCAGGCGCAGCAGGGTGCCGTCGTCGAGCATGCCGCCGTGCGCGTGGCACATCGCCGAGTACACCACCTGGCCCACCGCCAGGCGCCGCACGTCGCGGGTCAGGCAGTACTGCAGCAAGGCTTCGGCGTCGGGGCCGATGATCTCGAATTTGCGCAGGGCGGTCAGGTCCATCACCGCCACGCGCTCGCGACACCCCAGGTATTCCTCGGTGGCGCCATAGCCGTCGTAGCGCAGCGGCAGCCACCAGTTGCGGTAGTCGGTGAAGCTGCCGGTGAGGGCGCTGGTGCGTGAGTGGAACGCAGACTCACGGGTGAGAATCGGGTCGGCATCCGCCGTGGTTCGAGTGCTCATGGCGATGGAAAAACGCTCCTTCTCGCGGTAGATGCGGACATGGATATCGGTCGGGTTCCAGCCATTGGCCGGGTCAATGTCATCCGGGCACGAGGTGCTGCCACACACCAGGTCAGTCATGGCCTTCAGCAGCACGTAGTCGCCGGGGCGCGACCAGGGCTCATCGAGGGTCATCTGCTGGTGCGCATCAATACCGGTGTTGAAAAAGAAATTGATCGCCGGCCAACCCTTGCGCGCCTGCACGCCATGGGGGGCGAGGACCTGACTGAGGTTGTCGCTGCAGTTGTCGTGCCCGAAATACCCGTGGCTCTCGTAATAACGCGCCGCGCAGGCCAGGGCGAACGAGTCGTGGCGCCCGACGGTGTCGCGCACCACCTCGAGCATCGGCTGCATCTGGCGGTCGAAAAACTTCGAGAACAGCCCCGGTGCCGGGTAGGCGCTGCCGTTCAGCGTGCGGGTCACGGTCTGGTCGAGGTCCAGCTCAATACCGCGATCCAGGGCGCGGCGGTCGAGCGCGACGAAGTCCGAACACTGGCGTCCCGCGACGTCCAGTACCTGGACGTACTGCCCCTTGGCGACGGTGTAGGCATGGGCCGTGCCGGCGCGCAGGGTGAACTCGTCCAGCACTTCGCCCAACGGCTCAGGCAGGGCAGGCACCCATAGAGGCGACGGGTTGGCGCGGGTGACCAGCAGGCGCAGTTCACTGGGCCGGTATTGCCGGTCGACAGCGGTCGGGCCGGCAGGGGCGGCGACGATCACCAGCAGCGCGTCCTGCGCGACAAAATGGCGACTGTGGCCGGGCGGGCTGTCGTCGTCCCACAACGACGCGGCGCGCGGCAACTGCTGCGCCTCTATGCCGCGCCGATCGAGCACCTGGCCGATACGCGCGGGCACGCTGCAGGCGATAGACGCGTGCAATCCCCAGCTGGCCAGGGTGCTGCGGCCGCCGGCGTCGAGGGCCAGCAGTGTGCAGGCCTGGCGGCCTTCGACGTCGATGACTTGCAAGCCGTCGCCGGGCTGCAAGTCGACCAACGTCACACCGCCGGCGGCCACGCGGTAGCGTTCCAGGTTCGGCGCGCGGGCAAACAAGCCGGGTTCTCGCGGGCGCGAAATACGCGGTGCATTCATCATCGGCTGCACCTTCAACCGACCGACTTGATGGCGGTCGCGGGCTCGCCGAGGTACGCCGCCATCAAGTCGTCCAATGCCTGCAGCCAGGGAGTGTGGTGCGGCGGTGACTGGGTGCCGGTCATCAATGAGCGATAGGACTTGTCGCGATAGCCCATGATGTTTTCCGCCTTGTCGTGCTTCCAGTGCAGGAAGGTTTCGTTGACGGCGGCAATGTCGAAATTCGGGTAGTCGGTGGCGTCCACCAGGTGCTGGATGTAGGCGCCCTGGTACTCGAACATCTGCTGGTTGGTTTCCAGCACCTGTTCGCGCGCCTGCCATTGCCGGCTGTCGGCGAGCATCTCGGCGTGGCTGGGCAGCGGAATGCGCCCCAGGATCACATCGCGCGCGTACCAGGCCTGGGCATCGAACATGTTGAAGGAGTACCACTGGTCCTGCATGCCGAGGTAGATCAGCCGCGGATTGGCTTCCCAGAACACGCCTTTGTAGAGGTTCATCGGCCACAGGCGGTTGTCGGTTTTCAGGCTCAGCTCATCGGGCAGGAACGGGAAGTGATGCTTGTAGCCGGTGCACAGGATGACGGCGTCGATGTGCTTGCTGCTGCCGTCGACGAAATACGCACGGTTGTTTTCCAGGCGCTTGAGCAGCGGTTTTTCTTCCCAGTTGTCGGGCCAGGCGTAGCCCATGGGCGCGGTGCGGTAGCAACTGGTGATGCTGCGCGCGCCGTATTTGTAGCATTGCGAGCCGATGTCCTCGGCCGAATAACTGCTGCCGACAATCAGCAGGTCCTTGTCCTTGAACTCCAGCGCCTCGCGAAAATCATGCGCATGCAGGATGCGCCCGGCGAACTGCTCGAAGCCGTCGAAGTACGGCACCTTGGGCGTGGAGAAGTGGCCGCAGGCGTTGATCACGTAGTCGAATGCTTCGCTGGTCAAGGTGTCGCTGGTGTAGTCGTGGGCCTGCAGGGTGAAGCGCTGGGTCTGTTCGTCGAAGGTGACCTGGCGCACCACGTTGTTGAAACGGATGTAGTCGCGCACGCCGGCCTTTTCCACGCGGCCCTTGATATAGTCCCACAGCACTTCGCGCGGTGGGTAGGAACCGATCGGCCGGCCGAAATGCTCCTCGAAGGTGTAGTCGGCAAACTCCAGGCATTCCTTGGGGCCGTTGGACCACAGGTAGCGGTACATGCTGCCGTGCACCGGCTCGCCGTTTTCATCCAGGCCGGTGCGCCAGGTGTAGTTCCACATGCCGCCCCAGTCCTGCTGTTTTTCGAAGCACACCAGTTCGGGGATGTCTGCCCCTTTGTCGCGGGCCGACTGGAAGGCGCGAAGTTGCGCCAGGCCACACGGGCCGGCGCCGATGATTGCAACACGTAGAGTCATGAGCGTGCCTCCTGAGGGGTTCAGCGAAAGATCACTGTCTTGTCCTGGTTGATGAACACCCGGTGTTCCAGGTGGTATTTCAGGGCTTTGGAAAGGGCCACGGTCTCGGTGTCGCGGCCGATGGCGACCAGCGAGTCGGGCAGGTGGGTGTGGTCGACGCGCTGGATTTCCTGCTCGATGATCGGGCCCTCATCCAGGTCGCTGGTGACGTAGTGGGCGGTGGCGCCGATCAGCTTCACCCCGCGGTCATAGGCCTGGTGATACGGCTTGGCGCCCTTGAAACCGGGCAGGAACGAGTGATGAATGTTGATCGCGCGGCCAGACAACTGCTGGCACAGGCCGTCGGAGAGGATCTGCATGTAGCGCGCGAGCACCACCAGGTCGGTCTGGGTGTCGTCGACGATGCGCATCAACTCGGCCTCCTGGCTGGCCTTGGTGTCCTTGGTGATGGGCAGGTAGATGAAGCGGATGCCCTCGCGCTCGGCCATCGCGCGCAGGTCGAGGTGGTTGGAGACCACGGCGGTGATGTGCATGTCCATCTCGCCCTTGCGGTGGCGGTACAGCAGGTCGGTGAGGCAGTGGTCGAACTTGCTGACCATCAGCAGCACGCGGGTGGGCCGTTGCGAGCTGAACAATTGCCACTGCATGTCGAAGCCGCCGGCGAGGTCGCCGAGGCCCTCGCGCAGGGCGCCGATGTCACCATCGACCCCGGTGTTGAAACGGAACACCGCACGCATGAAAAACTGTCCGGTGAACTCGTCGTCAAACTGTGCCAGCTCGCTGATGTAGCACTGCTGGCGAGACAGGCAGGCGCTGATCGCGGCGACAATCCCGGACGCCGCCGGGCAGGTGATCTTGAGGATGTAATGTTCGCGGGAGGCGTCCATCGAAAGCTCCTGAATACAGTGAGGGAAGGTTCAGCCCTTGGCCGTGCGCTTGGTTTTTTCCGGGTCGTCGAAGGGCAGGGCGTGCGTGGTGGCGCTGGCCTCCAGGCTGCCGCGTACCTGCAAGGCAATGCCGGGGACGGAGCACGCGACGCTCATGCGCGCGATAGCCATCGAGCGTTTGCTCAGGCGCGAATACATGCCGCAGGTGATCACGCCGACCTGCTGGTTGCCCTGCCACACGGTGTCGCCGGCTTCGGCTGCGCGCACGCCTTCGAGCAGCACTCCCGTGATCTTGAAGCGCTCCTGGCCGCGCAGGCGCAGGTGTTCCTCGGCGCCACGGAACGCGTGCTTGCCGGGCGAAACCGTGAAGTCCAGGCCCATTTCCCACAGGGTGTCGCCGGCCTTCTGGTCGGCGAAGGGGTACATCTGCGAGTTGTCGTAGGGGAAAAACATCAGCGAGCTTTCCACCCGCAGCCAGTCCAGCGCGGTGAACGCGCACGGGATAATTCCCAGGCTCGCGCCCTGTTCGAGGATGCTGTCCCACAGGAACGGGGCGTCGGCGGCCTTGCAGAAAATCTCGTAGCCGCGCTCGCCGGTATAGCCGGTGCGGGAGATCATCACCGGGCGGTCGAACAGGCGCGTCTGCAGGTGGTGGAAGTACGCCAGTTGGCGGATCCCCGGCACGTGCTCGGCGAGGAAATCCACCGCCAGCGGGCCTTGCAGCGACAGGTCGTGCAGGTCGTCATCGAACAGCACCGCGACCTGCCGGCCCTGGGCCGAACGCACGAGCATTTCATGCCCGGTGCCGGCGCCGTGCACGACCATGAACGCGTTGGGACCGGTGCGGTAGACGATGCAGTCATCGACGAATTTGCCGTCCTCGTCGAGCATCGAGGCATACACCGATTTGCCGGGGTAGAGCTTGGCGATGTCACGGGTGGTCGCCCACTGCAACAGGCTCTCGGCGTGCGGCCCCACGTAGTGGACTTTTTTCAGGCCCGACACGTCCATCAGGCCGGCACGGGTGCGGATCGCCTGGTGGTGGTCGGCCAGCTCGGTGCTGTAGGTCCAGGCGGTGCCCATGCCGTTCCAGTCTTCGAGTTGAGAGCCGAGGGCGCGGTGCCGCTCGGCCAATGCAGAAATGCGCCAGGAGTGGGTCATGTGAAGGTCCTTGTCGGGAAAATGAGGGTCAGGCGTGTGGGTCGAACTGGCTCAGCCACTCGACCAGCGTGCTTCGGTAGCGGGTCATGCCCTTGTAGTCGGCGATGGGGTCGGGCAGGTCGCGCAGGACGCGGTGCAGGCGGCAGCCCCAGCCCGGTTGCGTGACCAATTCGTCGAGGCTGATCAGGTAGGTGCGAATGCTGAACATCACCGCGTGGCTGCGTGGCAGGCGCGCCATGACTTGCAGCTCGACCCGCAGGTGCACCTGCTGCCCGACGTTTTGCGCGGTGATGCGCCCGCGATCGGCGCCCCATTCGTGGAATGTCTCCGGGGAGGAATCCAGGCGCGGGTTGATCGTCAGGGTCCAGTTCAAGCGCCGCACCGGCTGGCCGACCTGCAGGTTGAGCAGGTATTTCAACGCGCGTTCGAACACGCCCATCTGGTGGGCCATCGGCACCGGCGCATGCCATTGCTTGAAACTCATGCCGGCGTCGAAGGCCAGCGACCAGTCGGCCGGGCTGGTGATCAGGCCGGCGTCCATGTACAGGTCGCCGTCACGCTGGTCGAGCAGGGCGAAGTCGCCCTGCACCTGGCGGCCGATGTACTCCAGCGGTGCGCAGGGCAGGCTGGTGGCGTCGCCGAAGATAAAGTGCTGGTCGATGTCCAGCAGGTGATTGCGCCACTGCCAGCGCTCGCCGTTTTGCGTCAGGCTGAACGACTGCGGGTAGTCGGCGGCCAGGTGTTGCATGATCATTTGCAGGGCATCCCAGGCGGCCACTTGCATGTGCGGCATCACCAGGTAGCGGCGCGGGTCCTTGTCCAGTACCAGCGCGCGTTCGGCCATTTCCGAGCGGTAGTGTTCGTCGATGTCGAAGGCGTGCTCGTAGATGGAGCCTGGGTCACGTGAAGTCGCCGGTTCGATGTTCACCGAGTACAGGTAGCTGTCCTCGACAAACGGAAAGGGAAAACGCCGGATCGCCGCCGGGCTGTTGCGAAAGCTGAAGTCATCGCGGTAGCTCAGCACAGGGCTCGATTGCAGGGGCATGGCACTCACTCCTATAGGTCCAGCGAAACGCAGGGGCCGTTGCCGCGCGAGACGCACGGCATCAGAAATTCGGCCTGCTCGGCCGGGCTGAGGAAACTGTCGCGGTGTTCGATGGCGCCGCCTTGGTGGCGCGTGATGCACTGGCCGCAGACCCCGCCACGGCACAGGTTGGGCACCTGCAGGCCGGCGTGTTCAAGGGCTTCGAGCAGGCTTTGCTCGGCCTCGACACGCAGGCGTTGGCCGCTGCGCAGCAGGTGCAGGTCGAACGGTTGGCCCGGTTGTGCACCTTTGAAGGCCTCCGAGTGCACGCGCCTGGGCGGCCATCCGAGTCGCGTGGCGTGGTGCTCAACCGCATCGAGCAGCGCCTGCGGCCCGCAGGTGTAGACATGGCTGCCCAGCGGCCGGTCGGCAAGGATCCGGCCCAGGTCGGGGCGGCTGGCATAGGCATGCAGGCGCGGACCGAGGCGCTGTTGCAGTTCATCCAGATACGCGTCGCTGAGGCCCGGCCGGAACAGGTAATGCAGTTCGAAAGCAGCCTGCTGCTGTTCCAGCGCGGCGATGTAGGCCATGAACGGCGTGATGCCGATACCGGCGGCAATCAGGATATGCAGGCGCGCAGTGCCATGCGGCGCGAACAGATTGGCCGGTGGTGAAATCTGCAAGGTGTCGCCGACCTGCACCTGCCGATGCAGGTAGCGCGAACCGCCGCGCGAGGCATCTTGCAGGCGTACGGCGATGCGGTAGTGCTGGGTGTGCGCCGGGTCGCTGGTAAGTGAATAGGCGTTGCGCACCTTGCCCTCGGCGAGCGGCAGGTGCACCTGCACGTGGCTGCCGGGCGAGAAACCGGGCAGGGCGCCGTCGCAGGCGCTGAGGGTCAGCTCGCGCACCACCGGCGTGAGCATCCTGGCCGCGCTGACCTGAACCGTGAGGGCTGCGCTCATGGCTGGAACCCCGCATAGGGCTGGTCGGGATTGATGCACACGCCAAGGTATGCGCCCAGGCGCCGGGAAAAATGCGTGCGCACCTCCAGCCCGACGTGGCAGCCGATGCAGTTCAATACGGCTTGCGGCCCAGCCGCCTGGGTCAGGCCGCAATGCGCGCAATACACCTGGCGCAGGCCGGGCGTCGTGCAGGTCATGCTGATCTCGTCGTCTTCCAGCCCGGCGGCGCGTGCCTCGGCGTGAATGCGCCAGGCAAACGCTTCATCGCCCAGCAGGTAGAGGCGGCAACCCACCGTCGCGCTGGCGAGTGCCTGTTGCAGGCGCCGGGCGAAATCCGGCTGGTCGCCATTGAGCAGCAGCGGCTGGTCCAGTTCTGCGATGACCGGCGGGCAGGCGGTTGCCGATTGCATCACCACGATGGGGCGGCTGAGGGTGTGCGTCATGCGGGCTCCTCCAGGGTGCGTTTTGTTTCCTGTTGGGAGAGATACTTTCCTAAGGGGAAAATCTTCTCAATCTGGAAAAAGGGCTATGCCTTTGGAGATAAGCCTTGCGGCACCGCCGTTGGGGGCATGGAAGTTGCTGGGCTTTGCCTCACGCAGGGCAACCGGATGGGGAGTGATCGACGCGTGCAAATACGACCGAAGGCATGGCCGCTCTGGTTGGGGCCTGTGCACCCCGAACAGGCGCGCAGCGTGCGCAGGCTGCTGGCCGGCTTGCCCCTGCACGCTGACGGTGCCTTGTCGGGTTTGCTGGACCGTTTCGACGCACTGCTGCCCCCGGCGAAGCTCAACCTGATACTGGGGGGCGAAGAATTGAGCCCGACGCGACGCGGCTTGATCGACGGCTGCCAGGACGTAGCTACCTGCCCCTGGCGCAACGCCTGCGTGACGGAGGCGGCCCAGGCCTGCGGGCCGTGTCGGCAACGCGGCGTGCACCGCCTGGTGTGTGGCTTGCCCGAGGGCCAGAAGGGCACGTTGCTGCTCGACACCCCGAGGCGCGCCGGGGCCAGTTGGCGCCAATTGCTTGAAGAGGCGGCGCAGGCGGTCGGCGTGACCGTGCGCCTGCGCAGCCAACAACGCGAGCAACAGCGCAAACAGGCGACCTCGCGCCACGGCGCACTGGCCCGTGAGCTGCACGATTCGGTGGCGCAGCAACTCGGCTACCTGTCGTTCCAGGCCCATGGGCTGCAAGCGCAATTTGGCGAGCCGGCGCTGCAGGACCTGTGCGCCGGCCTCAGCCAACTGCAACGCCAGGTGCGCGAACTGATCACCAGCGCGCGCCTGACCATGGACGGGCGCTCGCTGCGCCAGGCGCTGGCCGACTCGGTGGCGGAGTTTTCGCGGCGCTGCATCATCGTCTTCGAACTGGACAATCGCCTGGCCGACGATGCCCTCGGCGCGGAAACCGAATTGCAGATCTTGCAGATCATCCGCGAGGCGTTGGCCAACGCGGTGCGCCATTCCCACGCGCGCCACGTGCGCATCGAGCTGCGCCAGACCCAGGACGGCGAAGCCTCGGTGTCGGTGGAAGACGATGGCATCGGCCTGAGCCAGGCATGCGCCGAGCACAACCATTTCGGCCTGGCGATTATCCGCGAGCGCGCCGCCAGCATCGGCGCGCGCCTGAGCATTGAAGCGATCCGCCCGCACGGCGTGCGCGTGCATCTTGGCCTGCGCCGCCACCACGACCAGCCACAGGGGAGTCTCGATGGACTGCACGACCTTACTACTGATCGATGATCACCCATTGTTTCGCAAGGGCCTGGCGCAGTTGTTCGACGCCAGTGGCGACTTCGAAGTGGTGGGGCAGGCGGCCAGCGGCCGAGAAGGCATCAACCTCGCCGTGAGCCTGACCCCGCAACAGGTCTTGCTCGACCTGCACATGCCCGGCCTCAGTGGTCTGCAGGTGCTTGATGAGCTGCGCCAGTTGCGCCTGGATTGCCAGGTGGTGGTGCTGACAGCCTCGATGGACCGTGCCGAACTGTTGAGCGCCTTGCGCCTCGGCGCCAGCGGGTATGTGCTCAAGGAAACCGAGCCCGACGCGTTGCTGGCGTATATGCGCAACTGCCACAAGGGCGCGATTGTGCTCGACTCGACCCTGATCGCCTTGCTTGCCGACCAGGCCGAGCCGGCGCCGCACAGCGAGGCCCCGGGCAACGACCACCTCACCGAGCGCGAAGGCCAGACCCTGGCGCTGATTGCCGCCGGCATGAGCAACAAGCAAATCGGCCGGGAGCTGGGAATCAGCGACGGCACGGTCAAGATCTATGTGCGCAGCCTGTTGCAGAAGCTCGGCCTGCATTCACGGCTGGAGCTGGCGGCCTGGGTGCACAGCGGCAGTTTGCTCAAGCACGAGGAGCGCCATTAGATGAGGGACAGCCCCGACACCTTTGCGCTCCCGCCGATGGACCTGATGGACTGTTTTCCTGCGGCCTTGCTGCACCTGCGCGACAACGGCCACATCGCCCACTTCAACCTGGCCTGGGCCGAGCTGATGGGCGCGCCGGGCGCGGAGCGCAACCTGATCGACTACGTGCACCAGGAAGACCGCCCGCTATGGCGCCAGGCCTTGAACGAACTGCGCCGGCGCCCCGACACCTGCTTCAACCAGCGCCTGCGCTTTGTGCACCCCAGTGGCGAACTGCGCTGGTTCG
The DNA here is from genome assembly GCF_059419825.1 of Pseudomonas sp. GW821-FHT05D12. Lineage (NCBI taxonomy): Bacteria > Pseudomonadati > Pseudomonadota > Gammaproteobacteria > Pseudomonadales > Pseudomonadaceae > Pseudomonas > Pseudomonas sp. GW821-FHT05D12. The sequence goes on from NZ_JBWKSN010000004.1 coordinate 284,462, forward strand.
AGATCAGCCTCAAGCGCGGCCCGCAAGGCTTCTACCTGGTGGCCGGCGATATCACCGCGCACAAGCGCCGTGAAATCGCCCTGCAGGCGAGTCAGCGCAGCAGCGTGAGCCTGCTCGACAGCATGCCGGGGCTGATCTATCGCGGCCGCAACAACCGCGACTGGACCATGGAATTCGTGAGTGCCGGTTGCCTGCAACTCACCGGCTATCCCGCCGAGCGTCTGGTGGACAACCATGAGTTCACCTACAACAGCCTGATCCTCGCGCAGGATGCCGACTACGTGTGGCGCGAGGTGCAATACGCGTTGTCGCGGCATGAACCGTTCGAGCTCAGTTACCAGATTCGCTGCGCCGATCAGTCGATCAAGCACGTGTGGGAAAAGGGCGTGGGGATTTATGCCGATACGCGTGAGGTACTGGGGATCGAGGGGGCGATTTTCGAGCGCAAGCGTTGAGTCTGTACGCCATTCAAAATGTGGGAGCGGGCTTGCTCGCGAATGCGCCGGATCAGTCGCTGCAGATGTTGACTGTTCCATCCCATTCGCGAGCAAGCCCGCTCCCACATTGTTTCGGCGTGTCCCTAGTGACTCAATGAGCCGGCCGCCTTGTTCAGGTCACTCTCAGCCCACTCGGTGTACACGCACGCATCCGCCGTGGCCCAGCGCACACGCACCGGGTCGCCGGCTTTCAGCGGCATGCCGGCGGCGGACAACGCCTTGACCGTCATCGAGGTACCGCCGAGGGTTTTTACCGTGCAGGTCTGGCTTTCGCCGAGGAACAACACTTCGCCGACCATTGCCGAGACTTCATTCCAACCCGCTGCCAGGGGCTGCTCGGCGGCTTGCTCGACACTGAGGGCGAGGGCTTTTTCCGGGCGCACCATCAACAGCACCTCCTGCTCGGCGTGCAGGCCGCTGGTCAGGCGGATCGACAGCGATTGGCCTTCGAACATCGCCGCGGCATTGCCCTGGGCCTTGAGCTTGAGGAAGTTGGAGTTGCCGAGGAACGAGGCGACAAACGCGTTGGGTGGGCTCTGGTACAGGTCAAAACCGCTGCCGAGGCCGACGATCTTGCCGTGGCTGAAAATCGCGATGCGCTGTGACAGGCGCATGGCTTCTTCCTGGTCGTGGGTCACGTAGACGATGGTGATGCCCAGGCGCCGGTGCAACTGGCGCAGTTCATCCTGCAGGTCTTCGCGCAGCTTCTTGTCGAGGGCGCCGAGGGGTTCGTCCATCAGCAGGATGCGTGGCTCGTACACCAGCGCGCGGGCGATGGCGACGCGTTGCTGCTGGCCGCCGGACAGTTGCGAAGGGCGGCGATGCGCGAACTGTTCGAGCTGCACCAGCTTGAGCATGGCGTCAACGCGTTTCTCGCGTTCGGCGCTGGCCAGTTTGCGAATCGCCAGGGGGAAGGCGATGTTGTCGCGCACCGACAAATGCGGGAACAGCGAGTAGCGCTGGAACACCATGCCGATGTCGCGCTTGTGCGGCGGCACGTTGACCAGCGACTGGCCGCTGACCAGGATCTCGCCGCTGCTCGGCGTTTCGAAGCCGGCGAGCATCGACAGGGTGGTACTTTTGCCCGAGCCGCTGGAGCCGAGGAAGGTGAGGAATTCGCCGTCCTGGATGTCCAGCGAGATGTTGTCCACGGCGGCGAATTCGCCGTAGTACTTGTTCAGGTTGCGCAGGCTGACCAGGGGTTGGCCAGGGTTCTGGGCGGGGTCTTTGATCACTGCACTCATGTCTTAATCCTCGGCGCTCAAGCGCGGGTTTCAGTGCGTCGACGAGCGACGGCGGCAATCACCATGACCAGTACCGACAGGCCGATCAGCAACGTCGAGGCGACGGCGATCACAGGCGTCAGGTCCTGGCGCAGGGTGGTCCACATTTTCACGGGAAGGGTTTGCAGGGTCGGGCTGGCCATCATCACGCTGAGCACCACTTCGTCCCACGAGACGAGAAACGCGAACAGCGCGCCGGCCACCATGCCCGGGCGGATCGCCGGGAAGGTCACCTTGAACACCGCCTGCAGGCGCGAGGCACCGCAGATTACTGCCGCGTCTTCGATCGACTGGTCGAACAGTTTCAGCGAATTGATGATCGAGATGATGGTGAACGGCAGCGCGACAATCACATGGCTGACCACAAAGGCGAACATCGTGCCGGTGTAGCCGAGCTTGAGAAACAGCGCATACACCGCCACGGCAATGATCACCAGCGGCACGATCATCGGCAGGGTGAACAGGCCGTAGAGCAACTCACGGCCGGGAAAGCGCCCACGCACCAGCGCGAATGCGGTGGGCAAGCCCAGCGCCACGGCAAACACCGTGGTCAGCACCGCCACCTTGAGGCTGGCCATCGCCGCGTTCATCCAGTCGGCGTTGGAGAAGAACTGCCCGTACCATTTCAGCGTCCAGCCCGGCGGCGGGAATACCAGCCACTGGGACGAACCGAACGACAGCAGCACGATGAATACAATCGGCAGCAGCAAAAACACGCCGATCACGCCGGTGGTGGTGTAGAGGCCCAGGCGCATCCTGCGGCTCATGGCATTGGGAGTCAGCAGCATGACGGCTTACCTCGCATTGCTGGCGCCAACCGGGGATTCCGGCTGAAGCTTCAGGTAGAAGTAGAACAGCACCAGCGTGATGAAGATCAGCAACGCTGCGCCGGCACTGGCCAGGCCCCAATTGAGGAACGATTGCACCTGCTGGATGATGAATTCGGGCAGCATCATGTTCTGCGCACCGCCGAGCAGCGCCGGGGTGACGTAGTAACCGAGGGACATCACGAACACCATCAGGCCACCGGAGAACAACCCCGGCCGGCACAGCGGCAGGAACACCCGGAAGAAGTTGGTCCACGGGCTGGCACCGCAGATCGAGCCGGCCTGCAGGATCATCGGGTCGATGGCCTGCATGGTCGCCTGCAACGGCAGCACGATGAACGGAATCATGATGTAGCTCATGCCGATCACCACGCCGGTGAGGTTGTGCACCATCTCCAGCGGCGCATCGATGATACCCATGGCCATCAGCGCCTTGTTGATCACTCCCGAAGCCTGCAGCAGGACCAGCCAGGAATAGGTGCGGGCGAGGAGGCTGGTCCACATCGACAGCAGCACGATATTCAGGATCCAGCGCCCCCAGCCACGGGGCACCAGGGTGATCACCCAGGCCAGCGGGAAGCCCAGCAGCAGGCTGAACAGCGTCACCAGGCCGGCCACCGAGAAGGTATTGAGCAACACCCGCGCATACGCCGAGTTGGCGAACAGCTGTTCATAGTTGCCCAGGCCCGGCACCGGCTCCAGCACGCCGCGCAGCAGCAGGCCGATCAATGGTGCGAGAAAGAACAGGCCGAGAAACAGCAGGGCCGGGAGCAGGTTGCTCGCCCCCCGCCAGCGCTGCGCCAGGGACGGCGCCGAAGCCTTGCCGGACACCGGGCCGGCAGCGCCGAGGGCGCTCCCGGTCGGCGTGGTTGCCGCCATTTTCATTTGACTAGCCATTCATTCCACCGTGTCGCAATGGCCGGGCCGTTCTTGGCCCAGTAGGCGAAATCGAGGGTGATCTGGTCCTTGGCGTACGCCGTCGGCAGGTTGGGCGCCAGGACTGAATCCAGGCGCTGCACGCTGTCGATGTTCACCGGAGCATAGGCGGTCAGGTTGGAAAAATCCGCCTGGCCCTTGGCGCTGCTGGCACTGGCCAGGAACTTCATCGCAGCGGCTTTGTTTTTCGTGCCTTTAGGCACGACGAGGATATCGGCCATCACCAGGTTCTGCTTCCAGCTTACGCCCACCGGCGCGCCGTCTTCCTGCAGTGCGTGAATGCGCCCGTTCCAGAACTGGCCCATGCTGACTTCGCCGGAGGCCAGCAGTTGTTGCGACTGCGCGCCGCCGCCCCACCAGACGATGTCTTTCTTGATGGTGTCGAGTTTCTTGAAGGCGCGGTCCAGGTCCAGCGGGTAGAGCTTGTCGGCGGGTACGCCGTCGGCCAGCAGCGCCAGTTCGAGCACGCCGGGGCTTGGCCATTTGTAGAGGGCGCGTTTGCCAGGGTAGGTCTTGGTGTCGAACAGCGCGGTCCAGTCCTGCGGCTTGCCAGCGCCGAGCTTGCCTTCGTTGTAGCCGAGCACGAAGGAGAAGAAGAACGAGCCGACGCCATGGTCGGAGACAAAGCGCGGGTCAATCTTGTCGCGCTGGATGACCGAGAAGTCGAGGGGTTCGAGCAGCCCTTCGGCGGCGGCGCGCAAGGCGAAGTCGGCCTCGACATCCACCACGTCCCACTGCACGTTGCCGCTTTCGACCATGGCCTTGAGTTTGCCGTAGTCGGTAGGGCCGTCCTGGACCACGGTGATACCGCTGGCCTTGCTGAAAGGGTCGGCCCACGCCTGCTTCTGCGCATCCTGGGTACTACCGCCCCAGCTCACGAAATTGACGCTTTCGGCCGCCAGGGCCGCGTGAGTGGCTGTGGCCAGCAAGCCCGCGAACAGCACTGCGGTTGCACGTTTGTTCAACACCATTTTCACGCCCTCATTTGTTTTGTTATTGAGCGGGCTTGGTAATGCCCGCCTATCGGGAGCAGTAGGTTTATCGAGGCCCCTATTCGAGGCCCCAAAAGGCGACCGTGCCAAGGGCTGTTATTGGTGCTATCCCTGGCGGGCGCACTTGGCGAAAGCGTTCGGTCTATGGAATATCATATTATGGTATTCCAAACTTTGTGCAAGCATTTTGCCTTACCGGTTATCCATCATTCGGTGAAGGGAATGCTCTCGACCACCTCCAGGTCGTAGCCGGTCAGCCCGGCGTATTTGAGGGGCGGTCCGAGGTGACGCAGCTTGCCGACGCCCAGGTCCTGCAATATCTGCGCCCCGGTGCCGACTTCCGAATAAATCCGCGACTGCGAGCGGCTGAACTGGCGCGGCGTCTGGGTCAATTGCGGCACGCGTTCCAGCAGTGCCTGGGACGACTCATGGTTGGCCAGCACCACCACCACGCCGCTGCCTTCTGCCGCGACGCGTTGCAGGGCGGCCCACAGTGTCCAGTTGGACGGGCCGCTGTACTCGGCGCCGACCAGGTCGCGCAGCGGGTCGATCACATGCACGCGCACCAGCGCGGGTTCATCGCGGCGCAGCTGGCCCATCACCATGGCCATGTGCACGCCGCCGTCGATGCGGTCTTCAAAGGTGATCAGGCGGAACGTGCCGTGCACCGTGGGCAGGTCGCGTTCGCCAATGCGCACCACCGTGCGTTCGGTGCTCAGGCGGTAGTGGATCAGGTCGGCGATGGTGCCGATCTTGATCCCGTGCTTGCGCGCGAAAATCTCCAGGTCCGGACGGCGGGCCATGCTGCCGTCGTCGTTCATCACTTCGACGATCACCGAGGCCGGGGTGTGCCCGGCCAGGCGCGCCAGGTCGCAACCGGCCTCGGTGTGGCCGGCGCGGGTCAGCACACCGCCGTCCTTGGCGCGCAATGGGAAGATGTGCCCCGGTTGCACGATATCGGCGGGCCCGGCGTTGCTGTCCACGGCTGCCGCCACGGTGCGCGCGCGGTCGGCGGCGGAGATCCCGGTGGTCACGCCGGTGGCGGCTTCGATGGACACGGTAAACGCGGTGCTGAACACGCTGCCGTTGCTCGGCACCATCTGTTCCAGGCCGAGGCGCTGGCAGTGTTCGTCGGTCAGCGTCAGGCAGATCAGGCCACGGGCTTCGCGGGCCATGAAACTGATAGTCTCGGCGGTGCAGCAGGCCGCAGGCAGCAACAGGTCGCCTTCGTTTTCCCGGTCTTCGTCGTCCACCAGCAGCACCATTTTGCCCTGGCGGTAGTCTTCGATGATGTCTGCGATGCTGTTGAAGGCCATGTAAAGTGCTCGATTTGTTGGTTGTATGTATTATGGTATACCACAAAAATCAAACAAGAGGATGTCGCGATGAAGGCCTACTGGATTGCCCATGTGGATGTGTCCGATGCAGAGCAGTACACGCAATACACCCAACGCGCGCCGGCGGCGTTTGTGAAGTTTGGCGGGCGGTTCCTGGCCAGGGGCGGGCGCAGCACCGCGCTTGAAGGCGGGCCGGCGCGCCAGCGTAACGTGGTGATCGAGTTTGACAGTTATGAGCAGGCGGTGGCGTGTTATGAGTCTGTGGAGTACCAGGAGGCGAAAGGGCACCGGGAGGGGGCTGGGGTTGCGCAGATTATTATTGTGGAAGGCCTGGCGCCCTAGCTGTATCAGCCAAACCGGGTCCGAATTTGGGAGCTGGCTTGCCTGCGATACAGGTGCATCGGTACATCCGGGGAACCCGGTGGATGCCATCGCAGGCAAGCCAGCTCCCACACTGGGACTCGGTTCGGTCTGGAGGTCAGCGGATGAAATCGGCCTTGCCGTTGTAGAGGCCCTACATCCCGCCTGGCGACCTCGATCTATCGGGCATAGACCGATTCAACTGTGGGAGCGGGCTTGCTCGCGAAGGCGGAGTGTCAGCTGATGCATTCGGTGCCTGACACACTGTTTTCGCGAGCAAGCCCGCTCCCACATTTTTTGATCTGTGTTTGGGCTTGCAGGTCAACGGATGAAATGGATCTTGCCGCTGTCGTCATTGCCGATGTAGATGCCATACACCCCGGCCTGGCGCTCTTCGATGTAACGCTCGAGGATCTGCCGGATGGCCGGGTAGTAGATGCTGTCCCAGGGGATGTCCTCGGGCGCGAAGAACTTGTAGTCGAGGGTCTCCGGCCCGAACTGGCCGGTGATCTCCAGCGCGATGGCGCGGAAGATGATGTACACCTCGCTGATCTTCGGCACGCTGAAGATCGAATAGGGCGAGAGGATCTCCGCGCGTACGCCGCTTTCTTCCCAGACTTCACGCAGCGCGGCCTGTTCGGTGGTCTCGCCACCTTCCATGAAACCGGCGGGCAGCGTCCAGGTGCCGGGGCGCGGCGGGATTGCGCGTTGGCACAGCAGGTATTTGCCGTCCTGCTCGATGATGCAGCCGGCGATGATCTTCGGATTGATGTAGTGGATATAGCCGCAGCCACGGCACATCAGGCGCTCATGCGTATCGCCCGGTGGCCGCTGATGACCGAGGTCACTGCCGCCACATTTCGGGCAAAAGCTTGGGCTGAACACGCTCAGTGACCTATGCGGGGTTCTTTGAGGGCGATGGGCAGGGTGATCTCCGGGACTTTGCCGGTCTCTTCCTGTTTGCGCTTGAGGTAATCCAGGGCCACCGCAGCCGCGGCGCGTACGTGGTCGACGCAGGCCTGGTGGGCAGCGAGCGGGTCGCCGCTCTTGATCGCCTGGACCATGCGTTCCATTTCCTGGTTGCTGGTGCCGCGACGGTTTTCCTGGGACACCGAGGTCGCGCGCAAGTAGCTGATGCGCGCCTGCAACTGGCGCAACTGCGTGGCGGCCACGTGGTTGCCAGAGCCTTCGAGCAACACGTCGTAGAAGCCCTGCACCGAATCGATCACCTGTTGCAGCTCGCCGTCCTTGAGGGCCTTGCGGTTTTCCTCGAGGGCTTTTTCCAGGGCCTTGATGTCCTTGGCCTTGGCGCGCAGGGTGAACAGCTGCACGATCAAGCCTTCGAGCACGCAGCGCAGTTCATAGATATCGACGGCATCCGCCAGGGTGATGATTGCGACCTGCGGGCCCTTGGCATCGGCGAACTCCACCAGGCCTTCGGACTCCAGGTGACGCAAGGCTTCGCGCACCGAGGTGCGGCTGACGCCGAGGCGGTCGCACAGGTCGCGCTCCACCAGGCGGTCACCCGGCAACAGCTGGAAGTTCATGATGGCGCTGCGCAGTTTCTCCAACACGATTTCGCGCAGGGTGACCGGGTTGTGATTGACCTTGAAGCTGTCGTCGAGTGGCAGGCGTTTCATGGGGTCTGCTCTGAATGTAGCGGTTAACTGGAGGCCTCGGCATCGGCGTCGGCGAACGCTTCCCGGGCCAGTCGGAAACTGTCCACGGCGGCGGGAACCCCGCAATAAATGCCGACCTGAAGCAGAATTTCGCGTATTTGTTCACGACTCAGCCCGTTACGCAAGGCGCCGCGCACATGCAGCTTGAGTTCGTGGGGCCGATTGAGGGCCGAAATCATTGCCAAGTTTATCATGCTGCGTTCTTTAAGCGACAAACCCTCACGGCCCCACACGTGGCCCCAGCAGTACTCGGTGACCATCTCCTGCAGCGGCCGGGTGAAATCGTCGGCGTTGTCGATCGAACGCTGCACGTAGGCCTCGCCCAGCACTTGGGTGCGGATCTTCAGGCCCTGCTGGTATTTTTCAGTGCTCATCCATCAGCTCCTCAGGCCAGGGTGGGCAGCGGGCCCAGCTTGCCTTTGTGATAGATCATCGGCGTGACCGGCTGCGCGGGCAGGATCAGGTTCTTCACCGCGCCGACAATGATTGCGTGGTCACCGCCGTCGTATTCGCGCCACAACTCGCATTCGATGATCGCCGTGGCCTTGGCCAACAGCGGGTTGCCCAGCTCGCTGAGGTGCCACTCGATGCCCTTGGCCTTCTCCTTGCCTTTGCCGGCGAAGGCATAGGCCTCGGCGGTCTGGTCGGCGGACAGCAGATGAATCGCGAAACGCTTGCTGTCGCGCAGGATCGGGTAGGTGTCCGACGCATAGTTGGGGCAGAACAGCACCAGGGCCGGGTCGATCGACAGCGCGCTGAACGCGCTGGCGGTGATGCCGACGATGCCGCCGTCCGGGTCGAGGGTGGTGACCACCGTGACGCCGGATGGGAAGGAGCTCATGACGTCTTTGTAAATGCCGGGTTCGATCATGGTCGGGGTCTCTTAACGCATCACAAAAGGATCAGGCATCGGCGCCTGGGAGAGGTTGATCCACACCGTTTTCAGCTCGGTGTAGGCCAGCACCGAATCGATGCCGCTTTCGCGTCCGTAGCCGCTGTTCTTGAAACCGCCGATGGGCGCCATGGCCGAGACCGCGCGGTAGGTATTGACCCAGATGATTCCCGAGCGCACATCCCGCGCCAGGCGATGGGCGCGGCCGAGGTCGCGGGTCCAGATGCCGGCGGCGAGGCCGAACTGCGAGTCGTTGGCGATCGCCAATGCCTCGGCTTCGTCCTTGAACCGAATGACCGAGGCCACCGGGCCGAAGACTTCTTCCTGCATGATCTTCATCGAGTTGCGGTCGCATTCGAACAGCGTCGGCTCATAGAACCAGCCTTCACCGAGATTCTGCGGGCGCTTGCCACCGGTGCGCAGGCGCGCGCCTTCGGCGATGGCATCGGCCACCAGGCCTTCGACCACGGCCAGTTGCTGCGCGGTGGCCATGGGCCCCATTTCGCTGGCGTCGTCCTGCGGGTTACCGATGCGGATGCGTTGGGCGCGCGCCACCAGGCGCTCGACGAACTCATCGTAGATTTCATCCTGCACCAGCAGGCGCGAACCCGACACGCAACTCTGCCCGGACGCCGCGTAGATGCCGGCAATCGCGCCATTGATGGCGCTGTCGAGGTCGGCGTCGGCAAAGATGATATTCGGTGACTTGCCGCCCAGTTCCAAAGACAGCTTGGCGAAGTTCTCCGCGCTGCTGCGCACCACATGCCGGGCCGTGGCCGCGCCGCCGGTAAAGGCAATCTTGCGCACCAGCGGGTGGCGGGTGAGGGCGGCGCCGGTGCTGGGGCCGTAGCCGGTGACCACGTTGACCACGCCCGGCGGAATCCCGGCTTCGAGGGCCAGGCGCGCGAGTTCGAGGATGGTCGCCGAGGCGTGCTCCGACGGCTTGATCACGATGGTATTGCCCGCCGCCAGGGCCGGTGCGAGCTTGATCGCGGTCAGGTACAGCGGGCTGTTCCAGGGGATGATTGCTGCGACCACGCCCATGGCTTCGTGCACGGTGTAGGCGAACAGGTCGGGCTTGTCCAGGGGCAGCGTGCCGCCCTCGAGTTTGTCGGCCAGGCCGGCGGTGTAGTGGAAGAACTCCGGCAGGTAGCTGACCTGGCCGCGCGTCTCGCGGATCAGCTTGCCGTTGTCGCGGCTTTCCAGCTGGGCCAGTTGCTCTTTGTTCTCGGCAATCAAATCGCCCAGGCGACGCAGCAACTTGCCGCGCGCGGTGGCGGTGAGGCCACGCCAGGCCGGGCTGTCGAAGGCAGTCTGCGCCGCTTGCACGGCGCGCTCTACATCCGCTTCGTCGGCGTCGGGCAGTTGCGCCCAAGGCTCGGCCAGGGCCGGGTTGAGGCTGTCGAAAGTCTTGCCGGACAGGGCATCGACCCATTCACCGCCGATGCACATCTGGAAGCGTGCGAGTGTCATGCAACGATCCCCTTGATTGGATTGTTTTGGGCGTACACCGTGTCGAGGAAGCCCAGCAGCAGCTGGTTGACCAGGCGTGGCGATTCTACCGGCATCATATGCCGTTGTTCGGCCAGCACCGCAACGGTGGCGCCGGGAATACGATCGGCCAGTTGCCGGGCCATTTCCGGGGTCGAGCCCGGGTCGAGTTCGCCGGTGGCGACCAGGGTCGGCACGCGCAACCCCTTGAGGTCGTCGGCGCGGTACATGTCCTGCGTCGCGAACAGTTCGTAGGTGGTCAGGTAGCCCTGGGGGTCGTTGCCCGCCAGGGTTTCACGCAGCGCGGCGATCTGCGCCGGGTTGGCCGCCTGGTATTCGCGGCTGAACCAGCGCGACAGCGCGGCCTCGGCATTGGCGTCCGGGCCATGCTCGGCGGCCTGGGCAGTGCGTGCGATCACGCCGGCGCGTTGTTCCGGGCTGCGGTTGAACACACTGTTGAGCACCACCAGGCCTTGCAGGCGCTGCGGGTAATGCAGGGCAAACGCCCGGGCGACCAGGCCGCCCATGGAAAAACCGATCACCGTGGCCTGAGGCAATTGCAGGTGGTCGAGCAGTTCCAGCAACTGGTCGGCATAACCCAGCAGCGGCGTGCCGGCGGCCGGGCGCGGGCTGGCGCCATGGCCGAGCATGTCATAGGTGATCACGCGGTAATTCGTGGCCAGGCCAACGACTTGCCCGCCCCACATTTCTTTGTTCAGGCCCACGCCGTGGATCAAAACCACAGGCTGGCCTTGGCCGGTCGCCAGATAACTGGTGCCAGCCGGGGTGCGTTCAGCGGTGAGCCGAATCATGGAGCGCTCCTGCATACCTTTTTATTAGGGTGTTAGCCGCCGGGGTTACTGGGCCTTTTCGGCGGCCAGTTCTTCCAGGTCGATATAACGGTTGCCGATCCGTGGGTGCAGGCGGCCGCCATCGGCGCAGCCCAGCACCACGACGATTTCGTCGGCACGCGGGGCGTCTTCGATCTGCATTTCCAGGGTGATGTAGTGCGAGCGCAGGCCTTCGTCGTCCTTGTGCATCATCGGGATCTGGATCGAGGTGCCAGGGCCGCCGCGCTTGTTGGTGAAGCTCAGGTAGCTCTTGGCCTTGACCGCTTCACGGTAGTGATTGCCGAAGCGCAGGGTATGGATGATTGCGCTCGCGTGTTCGATCTCGCCATCGGCGCCCACGACGGCGGCCTTGCCATACGCTTCGATCTTCTCGGCGCCGCCGATGATGCCCACCAGGCGCTCGACCATCAATGCACCGAGGTCGGAGCAATTGGCGCGGATCTCCGGCTTGAGGTCTTCGACGAAACCGCGACCCAGCCACGGGTTTTTCAACACGACGGCCAGGCCGACCATGGTCACCGGCGTGTCCGAGGCCTTGCCGCCTTCAATGAAGGTTTCTTCTACGTAACTGACGATCTTGCGGATTTCGAAACTCATGGGCTGCTCCGTCTGAGGTAAGTGGATCTGTGTATGATGGTATACCATAATATGACAAGTGCAAGCGCCACAAGATCGGGTCGGCAAACGGTACAGCTGGGTGATGCGTTTTTTTGATCTCGATCAATCGTTGCGAGATGCTCATCTGGTAAAAACGCCCCCTTTTTTAAACTTGGCGCCGCTTCTAGCCTGGCAAGGCGAACTTGCCGTGTTACGCCATACTCACCTCCAGCTGTGGCATACAGCGCCTGGCTCTATGCCGCTACCACCGTGCCGTCTTACGAGACCGGACTTTGAACCTATGCCCGAACGCAACTACAGCTTGATTCGCAAGCTCGCCAGCACGTCCCTGCGCCTGAATACCGTGCTGATCTGCGCGCTTTTTCTTAACCTGTTAATGCTGGCCGCCTGCTATTGGGCGTTGAGCAAGGTGGTTGCCGAAGAGCGCAACAAGGTGATGCTGCATTTCAACCGATTGGTGGGTGATATCCATCAGCACGAAAAATTCATCGACAGGATTGCGCAACACGGCAACCAGGCCTCGCAGAACCAACCGACGTCGGGTCTGACGGTACAGAGCCAAATGCGTGTCGACACGCCAGGCGTGCGGATCTTTGAGGCGGCGCAATATACGTTTTCGATGCCGTTTACCCTGGCGCAGCAGCACGTAACGTCCGGCCCGCATCCGGGCAATTTCGCCTTGGGGGTGATGCTGGCGAATTTTTACAGCCGTTTCTGGAGTACCTCGGTGTACCCGGCACCGCAGGTGTTCGTCATCGGCGCGCTGGGCAACACCAGCATGGCTGTGCCTGCCATCGACCGGTTTCCGGGGCGTGCGCTGCTGACAACGGAGAACTACCTGGCGGCAGTCGAGCGGATTTACACCGCGCTGCCAGTCGGTAAAGACTCGACAGGGGGAGTCCACGTGCGCTGGGCGCCAGCGCAGCATTTCATTGCCGGCGAGTCCCGTGAGCTGTTGGGGTATCTGGATTTCAGGCTGCCCGATGCGCTCTGGTGGACACCTGAGGTCAAGCGTCGGATCTTCATCGTGACCCTGTTGGATCTGGAGCGCATCAATGATCCCGAGCAATTGTTCGAGCGGCCGATCTACGACCGCTTGCAACTGTTGTCTCCCCAGGGCGACTCGTTGATAGATGCAGTCGGTGTAGCGCAGAGCTATCGGCAGGGCCTGAATTTCACTGCGCAAGGCCTGCTGTTCAAGATGGGCGGCCCCAGTGCCGGTGGTTGGGTCGCGTTGTACGAACTGAATTATCAAAGCTTTTTCGGCTACGCCAAGTGGCAGTTGCTTGGCGGCATTGGGCTGCTGCTGGCCAGTGTGTTGAGCAGTTGGGTGGCGATTCGCTGGTACGCGCGCAAGGTGGTTTCGCCCGCGCGCCAGGCCCATTTTGAGATCGTCGAAAGCGACACTTTCAGCCGTACGGTAATCCAGACTGCCCCTGTGGCACTGTGTGTGCTCAGGCGCGCGGATCGGCACCTGATCATGCAAAACCCACTGGCCGAACGAATGCTGGGGGATGCCCAGGCGGTGACGCAGTTGAGTGAGCATTGGGGGCTCAATCCTGCCCCGGCGCAACCCGACGGCGATGTGATTTTCCACAGCCGCCACGGCCACACATTGCACGGCAGTTTCGCCTCAGCCCGCTATCGCGGCGAGGCGGTGGTGCTCTGCGCGTTCAGCGACATCAGCGCACACAAGGCGGTGGAGCAGAAGCTCGCCGAGGCCAGCGCCGCCAAGTCGCGGTTCCTGGCGACCATCAGCCATGAGATCCGCACGCCACTCTATGGCGCGTTGGGTACCCTGGAGTTGCTGGGGCTCACACAGTTGACCGAGCAACAAAGCAACTATCTGCACATTATCGAGCGCTCCTCTTCAATGCTTCTGCAACTGGTCAGCGATGTGCTGGACATGTCCAAGATCGAAGCGGGGGAGATGGCGCTGGAGTCGGCGGATTTCAGCCCCCTCGCATTGGCCGAGGAGGTCGTCGCCGAATACAGCGGCACCGCACAGGGCAAGGGCGTGCAGTTGCGCTTGAATGTCGATGCCGGTGTACCGGTTGGGGTGCATGGGGATGCGCGGCGTATCCGGCAGGTGCTCACCAATCTGCTCAGCAATGCCCTCAAGTTCACCGAGCACGGCGGTGTAACGCTGCAGTTGAGCGCCGCGATTAGCGACGACAGGGCTACGCTGACGTGGCAAGTCACCGACACCGGCGTGGGTATTGCGGCCGAGCAGCAGGTTCATCTGTTCGAGCCGTTCTACCAGGCGCACCGACATGCGCATACCGTTGCTGGCACCGGGCTTGGCCTGTCCATCTGCGCGCAACTGGCCCAACTGATGGGCGGTCGATTGAGCGTGGCCAGCGAACCCGGGGTGGGTAGCTGCTTCAGTTTCAGTGCCAGCTTTGCCTTGGGGCAGCAGGCACCGCCGACCGCCGTGCGGGCCCGCTTGTCTCGGCATCCCGGTAAGTTGGGCCTGAACCTGCTGGTCGCCGACGACAACCCGATGAACCAGGCATTGATCAAGGAGCAACTCGAGCAGCTCGGCTGTCGCGTCACCCTGGCAAGTCACGGTCTTGACGCATTGGCGCGCTGGTCGCCGGATTTCGATGCGCTACTGACCGACATCAACATGCCGCAGATGGATGGGTTCGAGTTATTGAGTGCGCTGCGTCAGCAGGGCGTAACGCTTCCGATCATCGCCATCACCGCCAGCGCCCTGCAGGAAGAAACCCGACGCTTCGTCGCAGCCGGCATGGATGCCTGGCTGGTAAAGCCCGTGAGCCTGAGTGATTTGTACGCAGTGTTGCGACGCTGCTGCCCGCCCGCGCAAATACTTGAGCCGCAGGAGGAAGAACTGCCGGCGTTTGTGGCGCTCTCACCGCGACTGCATGAACTGTTTGTGAATACCACGCGCGCAGACCTGAAAATCCTGCGCGACGCCAGCCAGCAACACAACGTAGCTGCCATGGTGCCGCAGTTGCATCGGCTGCGCGGCTCGCTGGCGGCGGTGCAGGCGAAGCAGCTGGCAGACGCGTGCAAAGCGCTGGAGCAGCAACTGATCGCCACGCACAAAATTCCCAAGGGCGTTATTGAACTCATGGACGGTATAGAGCGACTACTGGCGGGCCTCGCGCCGAATACGGACGGCGAGCCCCCTACATCCAACGACTGAGACTGGAATACAAACCATGAAAAAGACCACTGTGTTGATAGCCGACGACCATCCGATTGTGGCGATGGCGGTGCAGGAAATAGTCGAGCGCGATGACCGCTTTGAAGTGGTGGGTATCGCCAAGGGGCCTACTGAATTGGTGCAGATGCACCAGCAGTTTTCGCCCGATGTCGTGATTGCCGACTACAGCATGCCCGGCGACGGAATTCATGGCGATGGATTGCAGATGATCGAGTTGCTGTGCCGGCGCTTTGGTGACACCCGCATCCTGGTATTCACCATGCTGTCCAATCCCCTGATTCTCAGCGGTCTCTATCACCTGGGTGTGTGGGGCGTAATATTGAAAAGTGGTGATTTCAATGAGATTGCGGTAGCACTGCAGGCGTTGTCGCAGGGACGCAAATACCAGCCACCAGTGCAAGCGCTGTCGAACAGCGACAGCCAGATGCAAGCCAGGGCCGCTCGGCTGACGATGCGCGAATACGAAGTGCTGCGGCATTTTGTATCGGGCTTGAGTGGTCGTGAAATCGCGGCACTTTTGCATAGAAGCACCAAGACAGTGAGCGCACAAAAGGTCTCGGCGATGCGCAAGTTGGGCGTCGAAAATGATCAAGCGTTGTTGGCCTTCTGTGCGGACGCGCAGCTTTTCCTGTAAGTCGTGCCAGCGGTTTACGTGGGCTGAACCGAAAGACAGTTCTCGCCCTGGGCCTATTTTCAGTTTGATCTTAAAGACAGCCACCGAGTCGGCTCGCATAATAGCGCCCACAGCGTCAGCCCGCACCTCAATAGACTAAGTCACGCCACCTACCTGTAGCCGTGCTGGTTGAGTTGCACTAGAAAAGAACCGTTTCTTATTGCAGTTGTGCGCAACAGTGCACTTCAAGGCAGCGGGTCACTGTGCGCCCGAAAAAGGATTAATTACGAAGTCAGGAGGTGGATACCCAGCAACTCGTGAAGTGAAGTGCGGCCCTGTGATGCGTTATTAAAGTAACGCCAATGAATATAAACTTGAGAGATGATGAAGTATGAAGAAACAACGTTTACTGCCTGTGCAGGCGGCGCTCCTGAGTGTGTGTGGTGGCCTGATGTTGTCCACTACTGTCAACGCCGCGGAAGCCGGTACTATTACTTTTAACGGTAAAGTTACGGATGAAACTTGCCAGGTGACCACCGGCTCGTCGGGCGATTTTACCGTGGACCTGGCGACCGCCAAAGTGGCTGACCTGGCCCAGGCCGGTGCTACCGCGATGCCGTCCAACTTCCGTATTGCGGTCAATCAATGCTCGCCGACCGTGACCAATGTACGCGCGCAGTTTCTCTACGATGCCAACCTGGTCGACGTCAGTTCGGGCGTGCTGAAAAACCAGTTGAGCGGCGATACCTCCGCCACCAATGTGGGCCTGCAGCTTTACAACTACGCAGACAACTCCGTGATCAAGCCAGGCGACGCTGGCGCTGCCAAGAGCTTCACCGTGCAAGACGGTGCGGCTGAAATGATCTACGGCGTGCAGTACTACGCGACCGGCAAGTCCACGGCGGGCCTGGTGAAGAGCCAGGTCAAATACCAATTGAGCTATAACTGAGAACGTCCCTCTGCGCGGACATCGCGCAGAGGGGACTACCCTGACTATGCGGATATATCGTCTATTAACAGGTTGCCTGCTCATTTATTTAATGAGCTTCGATGCTCGCGCCAATATCGTTTTGGGCGGCACTCGGTTGATCTATCCAGGCGGCGAACGTGAAGTCACGCTGCCCCTGTCGAACAAGGGCGCGACCCCGGCACTGGTGCAATCGTGGATGGATGACGGCGCCACCGACTCTACGCCGGAGAACAGCTCCGCGCCGTTCCTGATCATGCCGCCGCTGACCCGTATCGAAGGCCAGGCCTCGCAGACCCTGCGGATCCTGTTCAATGGAACAGCATTGCCGCCAGACCGTGAATCGCTGTTCTGGCTGAATGTACTTGAAGTACCACCGGTGCCGGAAAAGTCGAGAAACAAGAATAACTTGTTATTGGCTGTTCAAAGTCGAATTAAAGTGTTCTATCGACCCGCGACACTCCGCAGCTCCTTGCATGACGCCGCGAAGCATTTGACGTGGCAGGTGTTCGGCGACGGCGCACAGTTGAAGTTGCGCTGCACGAATACTTCGCCATTGCATGTCTCGTTTGCCGATATACAGGTGAAGTGGGCGGGCAAGACACTCAGTAATACTGACGGTAATCATATGGTTGCCCCGGGCGGCGAAGCCGTGTTTGAACTGCACCCGCAGACCGCGCGCCTGCCTGAACTAAAAGCCCAGGGCATACAGTTTAATTATATTAACGACTATGGCGCCTTGAAAACCGTGAACGCGCAGTTCGACTAAGTTCAATTACCCTTTCGTTAAAAGTCTATGAACCGTTTTGATCGATCGATATTACGCAGAAAAGTGTTTCTGGCGGCACCGTCATGCTCAATCGTTCGTTTCTGGGCGGTCGCGTGCCTCGTGTTCAGCACGGCAGATGACAACGTGATGGCGGATGAGCCGGTGCTGCCGGCGGCCGCTGCACAGGTGGACTTCCAGGATGCCGAGTTCACCAGTTCGTTTCTGGTGGGCAATGCCAAGCGTACGGATATGTCGCGTTACCAGAAGGGCAACCCGGTATTGCCAGGAAATTACGATTTGGACGTTTACATCAATGGCAAGCAGGTGACGCGCGCCAAGGTCGAGTTTGCAGATGAGGCCAACAGCAATATCGCGCAAGCCTGTTTCACGCTCGCAGCGCTGAAACGGCTGGGCATCGATACACAGCCATTGGTGCCGTTCAACGGTTGTCGCAAGCTCAAGGCGGTGCTGCCCAACACGGTCTCCTATGCCGACATCGGTGAGCAGAAGCTCTACCTGCAAATCCCCCAGGCCAACTTGCGGCGTACCCCGCGTGGTTATGTAGAGCCCGAGTACTGGGACGCGGGCATTACCGCGGCGAAACTTGATTACAATCTGAACTATTTCAGCACACAGAACGACCACTACGGCAGCACCGACTCTGCCTACCTGGGCTTGCGTGGCGGGTTCAATTTTGGCCTTTGGCAGTTCCGACATAACGCCAATGTGAACTGGACCCAGGGGGGCAAAGCCGAATGGACCCGCATGTCCACCTACCTTCAGCGGCCAGTGGCGCAGCTCAAGAGCCAGGTGACCCTGGGCGAGATCAATACCAAAGGCGTGGGGTTCGACAGCATCGCTGTGCGCGGTGTCAGCCTGGCCTCGGACGAGCGCATGTTTCCCGATTCACAGATCGGTTTCGCGCCGGTGATCCGCAGTTTCGCGCGCAGCAATGCGCGAGTGGAGGTGTGGCAGAACGATATAAAGCTCTATCAGACCACGGTCACGCCCGGCAACTTCGTGATCGACGATCTGTACCCCACAGGCTATGGCGGCAACCTGAATGTCGTGGTTACCGAGGCCGACGGAAGTGAGCGGCGCTTCGATGTGCCTTATTCGTCGATCACCAACCTGATGCGTCCGGGGCGCGCCAAATACGACCTGGTGGCTGGCCGGCTGTATAACCAGAACCTGGCCAGCGATGCCCATCTGTTCCAGGGCACGTTGTTCTATGGTCTGAACAACAGCCTGACCGGCTACGGCGGGTTCCAGGTCAGCGAAGGCTTTCACGCGGGGCTCGCGGGTGTCGGACTGAACACCTCGCTGGGGGCGTTTTCGGTCGACCTGACCCAGGAGACCACCCAACTGGGCGCTCGTAGCGGTTCGGCTTCGGGGCACAGCGTCAAGGTGGCGTACAGCAAGTTGCTGAGCGAAACCCGCACTAACTTTACCCTCGCTGCCTACCGCTACTCGTCGTCCAAATACATGACGCTTTCCCAGGCGGTCGATGCGCGTGAGCGGGTCAAGACCCCGGGCTATCAGGATGAATGGCTGTGGTATGGCAATGAGCGTGACCGCTTCGATATCAGCATCGATCAGCCGGTAAGCACTTATGGCTCGCTGTTCCTGACCGGTAGCACCAGCAAGACCTGGGGGGGCTCGGGATCCTCGAGCCGGCAGTTTGAAGTGGGCTTCAACGGCAGCGTCGGAGATGTCAGCTACAGCCTTTCCGCCAGTCGCAATAACGATGAGTTCGTCGGCGCCCAGACCCAGTACTTCCTGAGCCTGAATATTCCATTGGGCAGCGGCGCCAAGTCACCGACGCTGAGCACGCAGTACACCGGCGGGCGCGGGCAAGGCAGCACGCTGCGCAACTACTTGAGCGGGGTGGCCGATGACGAGGGGCGCCTGAGCTACGGGGTCGCCCACGCGGCGGACACCAACACCTCAAGCTCGGGCAGCGTCAATGCTCAATACCGCGGCGACCGCAGCACCGTTCGCGCGTCGTACGAACAGGGTGGGGACTACAAATCCACCTCGCTGGGCAGCGATGGCAGCCTGGTGGTGCACAGCGGCGGGGTGACGCTATCGCCGAATACCGGCGACACCATTGCACTGGTCTCCGCACCGGGCGGCGAGGGCGCGAGCATTGGTGGATTGTCCGGCCTGGTCATCGATAAAAACGGCTATGGCGTGATGCCGTATTTATCGCCCTATCGCATGAACAATATCAACCTGGACCCCAAGGGCAGCTCGATGGATGTCACGTTCCAGAACACCACGCAACAGGTCGCACCCTTTGCCGGCGCAATTGTCCGCGTCGATTTCCAGACCCGGGTCGGGCGGTCGGCGGTGATCCATATCACCAATGGCAGCAACCTCAAGTTGCCGTTCGGCGCGGATGTACGCGACGAGCGTGGCAATGTGGTCGGTGTGGTCGGCCAGGGCAACAACCTGTTTGTCCAGGGCGTTGAAAACAACGGCGCACTGAGCGTGAACCTGCCGGACGAATCAACCTGTCAGGTTGCATATCGATTCGGCGAGAAAACGGCGAGCGGCACCAAGGGGCTGCTACAAACGCAAGCGCCGTGCCTGCTGCGCGAAGGTACCCGTCTGAGCAGTCGATGAAAATGACCAGACTTATTTATGCAGTGTTTCAGGTGTGTGCCTGGCTAATGGTTTCAACGTCGGCTTATGCGGTGTGCGGGATGATGCCCAACTATCAGGAAGGCGCGGTAGTCGATATAACCATGGGCCGCATATCGGTACCTTCGGGGGTTGCCGTGGGTGACGTGTTTTACAGTAAGGAGTTTCCTATTGTTGGCAGTTTTTTCGCCATTGTTTCTTGCAAGCCGGGTGATACAACGCAATGGCGAGTCGTACAAGGCACTGCCACTACTATCACTAACGTCTACACAACTAACATTGCCGGTGTCGGCATGCGTACCAGTTGGATACCCGCACAATCGGCTTCACCGTTTTATGCTGGAGAACAGACCACCTGGAAACTTGGGATGCCCGGTGTCAGTGGCTCGGCGGCGCAAAACACCTTGGTCTTCAATGTCGGCGGAACAGTTGTCGTTGAATTGATCAAGCTGAGCGACACCGTCGGTTCCGGTGCATTGGCGGGTGGTACCTACACCAACAACACGGCGCAGAGTGTTTACCCGTTCAACAGTGGTGTGTTCCTGACCACGCGCATCACCGGTGGCGGCAGTGAAATCGTGCCGGAAACGGGTACCTGCTCGATCGGCGACCTGAGTGTGGATCTGGCTCCGGCGCCATTCGGCCGCTTCACCGGGCAGGGCTCCACCACGGGCGACACACCTTTCAACGTGCCGTTTACCTGTTCCGGAGCCAACGGCGCAGTCACCCTGACCCTGGACGCAGACAAGTTCATGCCCGACGGCAGCCTGGGCCTGATCAAACCGCAGGCCGGCGTGAACAATGCCTCTTGCGTGGCGCTGCAAGTACTCGATGCCTCCAGCGGGCTGCCCGCGATACTCGGGGCGACTCAAGTCGTGGGCACGGTGTTTAACAATTCGACAAGTTTCAACTTGCCCTATTTAGTGCGTTATTACCAAAGTTCTGGCGGCACTAATTGCGTCACACCCGGGCTTGTAAAAGGTACTGCAACGGTCACTGTGAAGTATCAATAAAAGGCGCTTTAAAGGGTTTGCTACGCCCTCTCTGACTGGGGGCATGGCGGGCATTCTGTTGCCGAGCGCTTTTGTTGGATGACAACTAACGTCAAGGATTGGATTAATGAACTCTGCGAAGAAACCCCTCAGTTTTGCAATCAGTTATGCCCTCTTCGTTGCACTGGCGCCGGTGCAGGCGGCCACTATCGGGCCTGTTGACGTATCGTCCGAGGCGGGTGACCTGCTGGTACTGGATAATGACCAGGTTTCGTTCACCGGCAAAGGTGCGGCCGTTCGCGTTGTGGGGGGGCAAAATGAATTCATCGGCACGACCATGGATATCCACGCGACCGCCGGCGGGCCTAACGATGCCGTGACGGGGCTGCAAGCGCAGGGCGGTGGGCGGGGCACACTGCAGGGCTCAACCATCAAGGCCAGCGGCTATTTCGGCGACGGTGCCAGCGCCAGCGGTGCAGGCTCGCATGTGCAACTGGGGCAGACCGACATCACCACCGACGGCGCCCGTGGCCGTGGGGTCATGGTCAATCAGGGCTCCAGCGCGCAGATCATCGGCGGCACGGTCACCACTACAGGGCTTATGGCCGACGGGCTCTCTGCCATGGGCGCCGGTTCGACCATCAGCGCCAGTGGCACGAGCGTATCGACCGCCGGCAATGCGGCCTACGCAGTGCGGGCGCAACAGGGGGCGCGCATCAAGTTGAACAACGTCAGCGCCACCGCCCATGGCCAGACTGCCGCGATCGCCATCACCGGTACGGACAGCGTGGTCACCGCCGACGGCGTGACCGCACAATCCGACGGCGCCCAGGGCGTGGAGATGCAAGAAGGACGTCTGGAGTTCAGCAATGGCAGCATCCAGGCCAAGACTGACGGCATCCTGATCCGGCCGAGTTCTCCCAACGGTGGGGGGACGGCGGTAGTACGCAATTCCCAGGTCCTCTCTCAAACCGGCAACGGCATCAACCTTGATGCCAAAGGTGCGTCCCTGGAACTGTACGAGTCCCAGATCAGCGCCAAAGGGGATAATGGTTCGGCGATCTGGATGCCCGGCAGCGACAGTCACGCCGACGTGCACGACAGTCAGCTGGAAACATGGGGCACACAGGCGGCCGCGGTGGACAATCGCGCCGGTATTTTCCAGATGGACGGCGGCCGCGTGGTCACCCACGGTGACTCGTCCCACGGGCTCTATGCATCAACCGACGTGATCGGTGGCCAGTCGGGGGCGCCCAGGGCGACGTTCGATGTGACGAACGTGGTGATCGAGACCTTTGGCGTCGGGTCGGTCGGCGCCTTAGCCCGGCTGGGCGGGACACGGATGGTGTTGTCCGACAGCCAGCTGTTGACCCACGGTGATCTCAGTCATGGCCTACTGGTTTCAGGCGATGATGCCAGCTTGCAGACGACTCGCACGAATGTGGTCACCGAAGGTAATTCGGCGTATGGCCTGTCGGTCAGCAACAATGCCACGGCAGACCTGACCGACACCCACATCGAGACCGCTGGAGAGAAAGCCTACGGGCTGGTGAGCCAGGCAACCATCGCGGGTATCACCAACCAACTCGATCTCACTGACAGTACGGTACTGGCCCACGACAGCAGTGCTTTGCGCGTCTCCGGCGGCAGCTTGCTCAGTCATCTGACCCACAGCAGCCTGGTGGGGCGCAGCGCCGATCAGCCCGCGACGGCAGTATGGATTACCGACGGCGCCAATGGGCTGGCCGCCGACCTCGTCCGGCTGGACAGCGATCACTCGTTCATCGATGGCGATGTCCTGGTCGAGGGTGGCGCGCTGCAGTTGAGCCTGAACAATCAGTCACGCCTCGAAGGTGCGGTGAACGATACCCCTGGCCATTCCAGCCTCAGTCTGGACGACAGCAGCACCTGGCTGATGCGGGGCGACTCCAGTGTCGGCCAACTGACAAATAAGGGCAGCGTGGAATTCGCCACGCCGGCAGCGAGCGATTTCATGCGCCTGAAAGTCGCCGGCGACCTTCAGGGCGACGGGCAGTACATCATGAATACTGATCTGGGCGCGCTGCGCGGCGACCGGCTTGAGGTGGGCGGCCAGGTGACCGGTAATAACCAGTTGCTGGTGCGCAACAGCGGCACCGAGCCGTCGGGCGGTGGGCAGAAATTGCTGTTGATCGACAGCCAGGGGGGCGTCGGCGACTTCACGCTGGCCAACCGTGGCCAGGAGGTGGATGTGGGCACCTACCGCTACACCTTGCAACGTGACGACAGTGCGAGCGGCCAATCGCAGTGGAGCCTGGTCAACATCACCGAGCAACTGTCCACCGCCGCCAGCGCGGCGATCAACAGCAGCGCGTTGGCGACCCTGCGTGACACCTGGGATGCTGAGCGCGGCAGCCTGATCCAGCGCCTGGGCGATGTGCGCGGCGATGGCCACGACGAAGGGGTGTGGATGCGCAGCTATGGTCAGGAGCAGCAACTGGATAACGGCGCAGGGCGGCACTTCACGCAGAACCTCAACGGCGTCCAGGTGGGTGTGGATGGCCGGATGGCGCGCAGCAACGGTTCGCTGATCCTCGGCGGCCTTGCCGGTTACAGTCACGCCAATCGCAGCTTCAATGGCGAGGGCAGCGGTAAGCTCGAAAGTTACTACATCGGTGCCTACGCCACTTACCTGGACGATTCGGGTTGGTACACCGACAGCCTGCTGACACTCAATCGCTGGTCCACTCGGTTCGACGTGGACGCTACCGACGGCAAACGCGTCAGCGGTAAAACCCACAGCAACGGCGCTGGCCTCTCGGTGGAAACCGGCAAGCGCCTGGATTTCTCCCATGGCTGGTTTGTTGAGCCCCAAGCGCAGTTGTCGGCGTTGTACGGTGGCGGTGATCGTTACCGGTTGAGCAACGACATGCGCGTCGACGCCGACGATGGCATTTCAACCCAGTTGCGCGGCGGCGCGCTGGTTGGGCGCCAGATGCGGTTGGAGGGTGATTTTGCGATCCAGCCGTACCTCAAGGCTGGCTGGATCCAGGACCTGTCAGCGCGCAACCAGGTCAAGACCAACGACGTCAGCAGCCACCCCGACGGCAATGGCGGTGGCTGGTATGCCGGGGCAGGTATTACTGCGGCCATGGGCAGGAGCCAGCATCTATATGCCGATGTCGAGACCAGTGACAGTTCTACCCAAAAGCGCCCGTGGGCTTTGAACATTGGTTACCGGCTGGCGTGGTAAATCGGCGGCGACCAATGTTAACAAATGTTAAATAGAAAAATAACTTCACATAATCCGTTCATTGGTGGATGATCGACTGCAATTCCAATGCGGCTCGCCGGTGTAGCGCGAGCCGCCGTTTACCCCTGGAGTACCCCATGAATAATAAGAATGTCGGTGTGATCGGTCTGGGCGCGATGGGGCTGGGCATTGCCCGTTCGCTGTTGCGCGCAGGCTTTAATGTGCATGCCTGTGATGTGCGCGACGCGGTGACCCAGCAATTCGCCAGCGAAGGCGGGGTGGCGTGCGCGTCGCCGGCGCTGATGGCGGATGCCTGTGATGTGATCATCACCGTGGTGGTCAACGCCGAGCAGACCGAAACCGTCCTGTTCGGTGAAGGCGGCGCGGTGGCGGCGTTGCGCCCGGCGAGCCTGGTGATCGGCTGCGCCACTGTGGCCCCGACCTACGCCGTCGAGCTTGGCCAGCGCCTGGCGGACCAGGGCCTGCTGTACCTGGACGCGCCGATCTCCGGTGGCGCGGCCAAGGCGGCGGCCGGCGAAATGACCATGATGACCTCCGGCCCGCAAGCGGCCTACGCCAAGGCCGAAGCCGTGCTGGCTGGCATGGCGGGCAAGGTCTACCGCTTGGGCGATGTGCATGGCCTGGGCTCCAAGGTGAAAATAATCAACCAGTTGCTCGCCGGGGTGCACATTGCCGCCTCTGCCGAAGCCATGGCCCTGGGCCTGCGCGAAGGCGTAGATGCGGACGCCTTGTACGAGGTGATCACCCACAGCGCCGGCAATTCCTGGATGTTCGAAAACCGCGTGCCGCACATTCTCAAGGCCGATTACACGCCGCTGTCGGCGGTGGATATTTTCGTCAAGGACCTCGGCCTGGTGCTGGATACTGCCCGCGCCAGCAAATTCCCGCTGCCGCTCTCGGCGACCGCGCACCAGATGTTCATGCAGGCCTCCAGTGCCGGTTTTGGCCGTGAGGACGACTCGGCGGTGATCAAGATTTTCCCCGGCATCGATCTGCCGACTGCCAAGCCTGAGCCTGTGTGAGGAACGCCGCATGACTAACCCAACGGCACGCCCCTTGCTGGGCTGCATCGCTGACGATTTCACCGGCGCCACCGACCTCGCCAACATGCTCGTGCGTGGCGGCATGCGCACGGTGCAAAGCATCGGCATCCCCAGCCGTGAAGTCGCGGCCGGGCTGGATGCGGACGCGATTGTGATCGCGCTCAAGTCGCGCACGACACCGGTCGCCGAGGCGGTCGAGGAGTCCCTGGCCGCGCTGGCCTGGCTGCGCGAGCAGGGCTGCGAGCAGATTTTCTTCAAGTACTGCTCGACCTTCGACTCTACCGCCGCCGGCAATATCGGCCAGGTCAGCGAAGCTTTGCTCAAGGCGCTGGGCAGTGATTTCACCTTGGCCTGCCCGGCGTTCCCGGAAAACGGCCGCACGATTTTTCGCGGGCATCTGTTTGTGCAGGACCAACTGCTCAACGAGTCGGGCATGCAGCATCACCCGCTGACGCCGATGGGCGACGCGAATCTGGTGCGCGTGCTGCAAAGCCAGACCCAACTGCCGGTCGGGCTGCTGCGTTATGACAGCATCGCTGCCGGCGTCGAGGCCACGCGCAACAAGATTGCCGAACTGCGCGCGCAAGGCGTGGGCATTGCCATCGCCGACGCGCTGTCGGACCAGGATCTCTACACGCTCGGCAGTGCCTGCGCCGACTTGCCATTGCTCACCGGCGGCTCGGGCCTGGCGTTGGGCTTGCCGGGCAATTTCCGTCGCGCCGGCAAACTGCGTGATTTCGACGCGGCGGCGTTGCCAAGCATCAGCGGCGGCGAGGTTGTGCTGGCTGGCAGTGCATCGGTGGCGACCCTCGGGCAGGTCGCCGCCTGGTGCGAAGCGGGGCGCCCGGCGCTGCGCATCGACCCGCTGGCCCTGGCCGCCGGTGAGCCGGTGGTGGCCCAGGCGCTGGCGTTTGCCCAGGGCAGTGCACACACCGTATTGATCTACGCCAGCAGCACCCCGGACGAGGTCAAGGCGGTGCAACAGCAGCTCGGCGTCGAACGCGCCGGCGCGCTGGTGGAGAATGCCTTGGGGGCGATTGCGGCGGGCTTGCGCGAGCAAGGCGTGCGACGCTTTGTGATTGCCGGCGGCGAAACCTCCGGCGCGGTGGTCAAGGCGCTCGGGGTCAACCTGTTGCAGATCGGCGCGCAGATTGATCCGGGCGTGCCGGCCACCGTCAGCAGTTCCGCCGAGCCGCTGGCACTCGCGCTGAAATCCGGCAACTTCGGTGGCCGCGACTTCTTCACCAAAGCCCTCGCGCAATTGGCCGGAGGTGCGCAATGAGCGGCACCGACGAGCAGGCCCTGCGCGAAGAAATCTGCGACGTCGGCCATAGCCTGTACCAGCGCGGCTACACCGTGGGCAGTGCCGGCAATATCAGCGCGCGCCTCGACGATGGCTGGCTGATCACGCCGACGGATGTGTGCCTCGGTCGCCTGGCGCCTGGCGCCATTGCCAAGGTCAACCTGAAGGGCGAGTGGGTGTCCGGGGACAAGCCGTCCAAGACCCTGGCCCTGCATCGCCAGGTCTACGACCGCAACCCGAGTGTCGGCGGCGTGGTGCATACCCACTCCACTCACCTGGTGGCGTTGACCCTGGCCGGGGTGTGGCGCGCGGACGATATCTTGCCGCCGCTCACGCCTTATCAGGTGATGAAAGTCGGGCACATTCCACTGATCGGCTATCAGCGCCCGGGTTCGCCCAAGGTCGCCGAGCAAGTCGCGCAACTGGCCAACCGCGTGCGCGGGGTGATGCTTGAACGCCTCGGTCCGGTGGTCTGGGAAAGCTCGGTGGCCAAGGCCAGCTACGCACTGGAAGAGTTGGAAGAAACCGCACGGCTGTGGTTGATGAGCAACCCTCGGCCGGCGCCGCTGGATCAGGCGGCACTGGATGAATTGCGCGAGACGTTCGGCGCGCACTGGTAACCCGCAAGACACACCGCAAGTGCTGCCCGAGC
The DNA here is from genome assembly GCF_059419825.1 of Pseudomonas sp. GW821-FHT05D12. NCBI lineage: Bacteria > Pseudomonadati > Pseudomonadota > Gammaproteobacteria > Pseudomonadales > Pseudomonadaceae > Pseudomonas > Pseudomonas sp. GW821-FHT05D12. Next base: position 311,656 of record NZ_JBWKSN010000004.1, read on the forward strand.
GCCTGGTTTGACGCTCGACGGACCCGGCTTGCTAAAAAAAACAATAACAACAGGACTTACCCGCATGAGCCCATTGATTCTGATGTTAACCGCCGGCGCGGGCATCGCGCTGCTGCTGTTTTTGGTACTCAAATACAAATTCCAGCCGTTTGTGGCGCTGATGCTGGTCAGTATCGTGGTCGCGCTGGTGGCCGGGGTGAAACCGGCTGACCTGGTCGCGACTATCGAAGGCGGCATGGGCAAGACCCTGGGGCATATCGCGATCATCATTGCCTTGGGCGCGATGATCGGGAGGATCATCGAGCTGTCCGGCGGCGCCGAGGCCCTGGCCAAGTCGCTGATCGAGCGTTTCGGCAATAGCCGCACGCCGCTGGCCTTGACCATCGCCGGGTTCATTATTGGGGTGCCGGTGTTCTTCGAGGTCGGGGTGATTATCCTGATGCCGCTGGCCTATGGCGTGGCCCGCCGCGCGCGTAAGCCGCTGCTGGTGTTTGCCCTGCCGATGTGTGCGGCGCTGCTGACCGTGCATGCCTTCCTGCCGCCCCATCCCGGTGCCGTGGCTGCCGCCAGCCAACTGGGTGCCGACCTGGGCCGCGTGCTGATGTTCGGCCTGCCGATCACCGCGTTGCTGTGCTACATCGGCTACCGCGTGGCGGGGCGCATGACCCGCCGTTTCTACCCGATGACCGACGATATCCGCGCCGAAGTGTACGGCCCGCACGTGACCAATGAAGACTTGCGCGCCTGGACCAACGGCAACCCACAGGCGGTGCAGCAGAGTGCCGTGGCCGAGTCGCACATGGGCCTGGAGGAATCCACCAGCGCCATCGCCGCCAAGCTGCCGGCGGCGCCTGCACCGGGTTTCGGCTTGATTGTCGGCCTGATTTTGCTGCCGATCGTGCTGATTCTGCTGGGCACCCTGGCGACCTCGTTGCTGCCGATCGAGTCGACCCTGCGTGGGGTCATGACCGTACTCGGCGCGCCGCTGGTGGCGCTGCTGATCGATACGTTGCTGTGCGCCTGGCTGCTCGGTTCGCGCCGGGGCTGGAGCCGCAGCCAGGTGTCCGACGTGATCGGCTCGGCCTTGCCCGGTGTGGCCATGGTGATCCTGATCGCCGGTGCCGGCGGCGTGTTCGGCAAGGTGCTGGTGGACACCGGCATCGGCGCGGTAGTCTCCGACATGCTGCGCACCACTGGCCTGCCGGTGCTGGCGCTGGGCTTCTTGTTGACCATGCTGCTGCGTGCGGTGCAGGGTTCGACTACCGTGGCCCTGGTGACCACGGCGGGGATCATCAGCCCGCTGATCGTGACGCTCAACCTCACTCCCAACCACATGGCGCTGCTGTGCCTGGCCATGGGCGGTGGCGGGCTGGCGATGTCGCATATCAACGACGCCGGCTACTGGATCTTCACCAAGCTTGCCGGGCTCAACGTCGCGGACGGTTTGCGCACGTGGACGGTGATCACCACGTTGCTCGGTACTTTGGGTTTCCTGATAACCCTGCTGATCTGGCCTTTTGTCTGAATCCTGGGAGCTTTTATGCCTCGTTTTGCTGCCAACCTGAGCATGCTGTACCCGCAACATGATTTCCTCGAGCGCTTCGCTGCGGCGAAGGCCGATGGTTTTGACGCGGTGGAATATCTGTTTCCCTACGACTACAGCGCCGAGGCACTCAAGCAGCGCCTGAGCGACAACGGCCTGGAGCAGGCGCTGTTTAACGCGCCGCCAGGCGACTGGGCCGCCGGGGAGCGCGGTATCGCCACGCTGCCGGGGCGTGAGGCCGAGTTTCGCAGCGGCTTCGACCGGGCGCTGGACTATGCCGCGGTGCTGGGCAATTCCCGTGTGCATGTGATGGCCGGGCTGTTGCCGTCGGAGTCCTTGCGCGAGCGTCATCATGCCGTGTACCTGGAGAACCTGGCCTACGCCAGCGCGGCGGCGGCCAAGGTCGGCGTCACGGTGCTGCTGGAGCCGATCAACACTCGCGACATGCCGGGTTTTTTCCTCAATCGCCAGGACCAGGCGCACGCCATCTGCCGTGAAGTTGGCGCGAGCAACCTCAAGGTGCAGTTCGACTGCTATCACTGCCAGATTGTCGAGGGTGACCTGGCCACCAAGTTGCGCCGCGACTTCGACGGCATCGGCCACATCCAGATTGCCGGCGTGCCGGACCGCCATGAGCCGGACCTGGGTGAGGTGAACTACGCGTATCTGTTCGAGCTGATGGATCAACTGGGGTATGACGGTTGGGTCGGCTGCGAGTACCGGCCGCGGGGCGATACGTCGGCGGGGCTGCAGTGGTTTCGGGACTGGGAAGCGCGTTGAGCTGGGGGACTGGCGATGGTGGGGGGGAGGTAGATCTCTAGCGCCCATGCTGCCGTCTTCGCGGCCTCGCTGGGGCTCGACGGCTCCCACACGGGGGGGGGGGGGGCGGGGGCTTTGGGGATTTTTGTTTGGCAATGGAGATCACCAGGTGGGCGCTGGGTTGCTGGCGAGGGGGGGCAGGTAGATCTCTGGTGCCCATGCTGCCGTCTTCGCGGCCTCGCTGGGGCTCGACGCCTCCCACACGGGGGGCGGCGGGGGCTTTGGGGATTTTTGTTTGGCAATAGAGATTACCAGGTAGGGGCTGGGTTGCCGGCGAGGGGGGTGGGTCAGGCGGGCGGCGGGTCGCTGGGTAGCATCAGTTCGATGCCACGCTTGCGGATGCCATCGGCGGCAGCCGGGGCGAGGGCGTCGTCGCTGATGATGATGTCGAACGGTTCCAGCCCGGTGATGCGGTACATGCTGAAGGTGCCGTATTTGGAACTGCTCGCCACCAGCACGACCTGGGACGCAGACTGCATCGCCACTTGCTTGACCTCGACCTTCAACGCCGAGGGCGTGGTGATGCCGCGGTGCAGGTCCCACGAGCTGGTCGACACGAACGCGATGTCCGTGACCACCTGGCGCAGGGTGGCCACCGCCAGGCCGCCGACCGAAGAATGGTTGTCATGGTCGAGTTGCCCGCCGGTGTGGATCACCGTCACCTGCGGCGCGTCCATCAAGGCCTGCACAATCCCGAAATCGTTGGTCACCACGGTCATCCCCGAGAGCGCCTTGATGTAGGGCACGATCTCCAGCGTGCTGGTGCCGGCATCCAGGTACACCGTCATGTCCGCGTGCAGCAGCCGCGCGGCCAATCGCGCCATCGCCTGCTTCTGCGGCAATTCGACGACGGCCTTGGATTGATGGCTGGGCTCGCTGTGCAGCTGGCTGGCAATACGCACCCCACCGGTCACCGAATACGCGCGGCCGTCCTGTTCCAACAGGGCGATGTCGCGGCGCACGGTCATGTGCGAACAGTCGAACATCTCCATCAACTGATGCACGCTGAGCACTTGATGCTTGCGCAACTGGCGCAGGATCAACTCACGCCGCTGCTCGGGAATCATCGGGGCGCTGCTGTCGGGGGCAGTGTCCTTGGGGTTGGGCATTGAGGCTCCGGATCGATCTGACTATGGGCGGGCAACTGCTGCACATAGTAGCGAATACGCGCGGCGTTCGCCTGCTCCCTGCAGGCGATTGCCGCGCATGGCCGGTCAGAACTTGAAGCGTCCCACCAGGCCCTTGAGCTGGCCGGAAATATCGGTCAAGCGACCCGAGCCGGTCTGCGCCGAATGCGCGAAGCCTTCGACCAACTGCGCGTCGGCGTGGATCTGCGCGATGTGCCGGTTGATCTCCTCCGCGACCTGGTGCTGTTCCTCGGCGGCGGTGGCGATCTGGGTGTTCTGGTCGCGGATCGAATCCACAGAGCCACGGATCTTGTCGAAGCTGTCGCGCGCCTGCTGGATACGCTCCACGCTGGTGTGCGACACCAGCAGGCTGCCTTGCATCTGCTGGGTGACTTCCTGGGTGCGGCGGGCGAGGTTGCCCAACAGGCTGTCGATCTCGCCGGTGGAGTCGGCGGTGCGCCGTGCCAGTGCCCGCACTTCGTCGGCAACCACCGCGAAACCACGGCCCTGGTCACCGGCGCGCGCGGCTTCAATCGCGGCGTTCAGCGCCAGCAGGTTGGTCTGTTCGGCAATCGAGCGAATGGTGTCGAGGATGGTGTTGATGTTTTTGCTGTCCTGCTCCAGCTGCTGCATGGTCTGGGTCGAGCGCTGCAGGTCTTCGCTGAGCTTGAGCACGCTGCCGGTCGCTTCGCCGATATGCTGCTGGCCGTCGTGCACGTCGCGATAGCCTTCATCGGCGCTGGTGGCGGCGGCGCTGCAGGAGCGGGCGACTTCGTTGGCGGTGGCCACCATCTCGTTGAAGGCGGTGCTGACCAGTTCCACCGCTTCGCGTTGACGGCCGGCGGCCTGGTTCATGTTGTGCGCGACTTCGCTGGTGTCGGCGGCGGCGGTCTGCAGGTCGGAGGAGGCATTGCCGATACGCTGCACCAACTGCGCGATCATGCCCAGGAATTGGTTGAACCAGCCCGCCAGGGTGGCGGTTTCGTCCTTGCCCTGCACCGTGAGTTGGCGTGTCAGGTCGCCTTCACCTTCGGCGATCTCCTGCAGGCCGTTGGCGACCCCGCGAATCGGGCGCACGATCACGCTGGCAAAGCTGGCGCCAACAATCGCGAAGACCACGGCGAGTGCTGCCGCAATCGCAGCGATCAACCACGTGAGGCTCGTCGCACCGGCCATCACTTCGTCGCGCTTGATCAGGCCAATGAAGCGCCAGCCCAGGTCCTTGGAGCTGACCACGTTGGCCATGTAGGCCACGCCGTCGATGTCGACCTGGGTCACGCCGTCGCCGCGCTTGGCCAGTTCGGCGTAGTTGGCGCCGAGATCGGCGAGGGGCTTGAAGTTATGCTTGGCGTCGCTGGGGTCCACCAGCACGTTGCCGTTGGCTTCCACCAGCATCAGATAGCCGCTGTCGCCCAGCTTGATGTTGCGCACCAGTTCGGTGAGCTGCTTGAGCGACACGTCCAGGCCGACCACGCCGAGGATGTTGCCGGTGGCGTCGGCCACGGTGTGCACGGTGCCGATCAATACCACGTCGTCCGGCGCCCAGTAATACGCACCGGTGCGCACGGTTTTGCCCGGCGCGGCGATGGCCGCCTTGTACCAGGGGCGCACGCGTGGGTCGTAGTTGTTCAGTTTGGTGTCGTCCGGCCAGCTGGCGTAGCCACCGTCGCTCAGGCCCAGGGACAGGTAGGCGGTGCTGGGATGGCTTTTGGCGAACTGGTCGAAAATATCCAGCAGGTGTTTGTTCGTGGGGGTAAGGGGGATTTGCGCGGCGTCGGCGCCGGCGTAGTTCTTGAGGTCCTTGGCCGCGACAACGCGCGGGTCCTTGGCCACATAATCGACGTTCTGGCTGATGCCATCGAAGAACTGCTGCATGCCATTGTCGATCTGGCGGATCTCGCGGCCGCTGCTGTCGAGGAAATTGGCCAGGGCCCCCTCGCGCACATTCAGCACCACCAGGATGGCCACCAGGATGACCGGCAGGCACGCGATGGCCGCAAAGGCCCAGGTCAGCTTCTGCTTGATATTCATGACTTCACCCGCGGGTATTTATAGTTTTGGCAAGGGGAAAACAGTAGCGTCGAGCGTCGCATGTGTTGTTATCGGGGAGGTGCTGCCCATGCGTACCCCCTGTATATCGACTGCGCGGGCACGCACTTGAGGCCGAAGTGGGCGGTCAACCGATCCGGTCGCCACCCAGCGCATCACGCTGCATGGACTGCAGGTTTTTCTCGATGGTTTCGCAGATGGTTTCCATCTGGATCTGGTGCTCGCTGGAGTTGAACGGGCTTTGCAGGTCGGTGCCGATGCGCTCGATGGCCAGCAGCATGAAGCCCACCACCGTGGAGGCCAGCGGCGTGAACCAGCCCAGGGATTCGACCAGGCCCACCGGCACGATCAGGCAGAACAGCGAGATAAACAGGCGCGGAAAATACACGTAGGGGTAGGGCAGGGGCGTGTTGGCGATCCGTTCCATGCCGCCCTGGGCGTTGGACAAGTCCACCAGGGTCGATTCCAGCCGCGCCAGGCGGATGCTGTCCAGGTGCCCGGTCTTGTATTCCCTGGCCAGCAGCGCCGCCGAGCCGGTCAGGATGTCATTGGCAAAATTGTTGGTGGCGCCGTTGCGCGCGAACTCTTCGGACGGGATAAACGCGCGCACTTCTTCAGGGCACGGCTCGCCCTTGAGGTGCGCGGCCAGGCAGTTCACGTAAGCCACATGGCGACGCAACAGCGTGGCCTTGACCGGGTTCACTTCGCCGTCGGGGTCGTCCAGCAGGGTCAGCACCTGGCGGGCGAAACTGCGCGAATTGTTGACCATCGCCCCCCACAACGTGCGGGCTTCCCACCAGCGGTTGTAGGCGCTGCTGTTACGAAAACTGATCAGCACCACCAGTGCCGAACCCAGCAACGTCAGGGGCATCAGCGGCAGGTTGATCTTGGTGGTCAGGAACAGCATGAAGTCCACGGTGACGGCGACGTCCCACAGCAACAGCCAGAACAGGGCCCAGCCCACGTAGCCCATGGTCTTGATGATCAGGCGGTACTTTTTGATGATGGCGGCTTTCAAACGGGAACCTCGCGGCGGCGGTCGGCAACAGTGCCTTAGCTCGGACGCCGGCAGGGGGGTAAGGTTCGCGCGGGGACTGAAACGTTTAAGTCGGCTTGGGCTGATTCGGCCTGCCTGGCCGGGGTTTTCGAGCGTGCTATCGCCTTTTGGGTAAATGTCACAAGAGTTGTCCACCCCCTCCAGCGGTTGGAACAATTTTGGTAGGAACGCGGTCCGGTACTTCATTCAGGATAAATTGCGACCGAGGCAAAACGCCATTACTGGTATCTATTCTGTCGTGAGTTGTTGTGAGACCTGGTTGCAGAAAGTCTGCAATTGAAATCAGTGAACTCAGGTTGTTTGATCAGGGCTCTTTCTCATGTGCAGTCGTTCGTTGAAGGTGGCGCTGGATGATTCGGCGCGCGTGGTTGAAAGTCATGTCGAGTTTGAGGTGTGCATTCGCACGCATTACGCCTTGTTGCTCGAACCCTATTCAAGGCGACCGTTTTTTTACAAGACGGCGTTGAAGTTCAACCGCTTGATGGTGTCTTTTGCGCTACTGAGCGCCTATTTTTCCCAGGCGGTGCCGTTACTCTCCAAAGTCAAGGCGCTGTGCGTGGCGCGCGGGTTTTGTTCGCGCAATGGCTTGGAATCAATATTCCTGCTGTTCAGGGCGCTGGGGTTCATGAAGGTAGCGGGGCATCCAGACGACAGCCGTCTGCGGGTCTTCAGCCCGTCGTCCCAGGCATGCCGGGAGGTCAGGTCGATGCTCGCGTGCGTCGTCGAGCCATTGGCCATGCTGTACCCGCAAAACAGCCTGATTCGGCAACTGGGCGAGTTGGATGACCGCGCGTTCCTGGCGGTTTATTTCAAGGGATTTGCGAGAATGTTCGAGGCTAACGTGACCCTCGATCAACTCCTGCCTGAATGTTATTGGCTGGTTAATCGGGATGCCGGGCACCTGTTGATGTTGGCTATCTATAACGACGCGTGTGCGCTGGACAAGACCGGGGCCGGTTTTCGCTCTTCTTCCTACCTTTCATTGGCCGAGCAATTGTCGGTGTCCAAGACGCACGTCATTCGTTTGGTTCGTGAAGGGGCGGACAGGGGCTACTTTAAGATTCATTCCAAGACCCAGCTCGAAGTGCTGCCGCCGTTTGTCGTGTTGGTCCGACGTTTTATGGCTTATTCATTCGCGATCAGCCTGCACAGCCTGCAATCGGACCAGGCTGCTGGCCTATAGGCAATTCATGCACAGGGAATGAAAGGATGCCGGCTAATTTGAAGCTGCGGCCACGGATGCAAAGGCTACTGTCACCGGCGATCTCACAGGCCGAAGTCATCGGCGTTATCGCCTGGTTGGGCGTGTTGATGGCTGACCCACTGGTGACGTTCGGCCTGGATAAACTGCTGATCACGCTGTGCCTGCTGGTGGTCTGCAGGCTTCACAGCGTGGTGTCCAATTTTTACTTGTGGCGACTGCTCGGCGTTGCCTACATGGTGTTGCTGAGCGTTGGCTTTGCCTATGTGATGCGCGCCAACCTTGAGCTGCAAGTGTTTGCCTTGCCGCTGGCACTGACCCTGGTGCTCAGCAGCGCCATACTGTTTATCACGGCCCAGGACTTTCTGACGTGCGCAGCCTTGGTCTGGATCGTGATCTGGCCCACTGTGCCCGTGGGGTTGTACGCGGGCATCGAGATTTACCTGTTGATTTTTTGCCTGTCATCCGTGTCTGTTGGCTTCATCCTGAGCTACTCATACTTGAATAATCTGCGTTCGGTGCTGCTGGTCGAGAGTGAGTTTCGCGAACTCGCACACACCGATTACCTGACGTCTCTGTTGAACCGACGCGCCTTTATGGAGAGCTTCGCCAAAGTGCTGGCAGCCGGTGAGACCGGTTACTTCATGATGTTGGATATCGACAGTTTCAAGTTGAAGAATGACCAGTTCGGCCATGACGTGGGCGACCGGATCCTCTGCGCGATGGCCACCTGCCTGAAATCCACCCGTGGCAGTCACAGTTTTGGCAGGATTGGCGGCGAGGAGTTTGGCGTCTTGCTGGTCGGCGATGATCCTTATATCGCCACCGAATATGCCCTGCGCCTGCTGCAGGCCATTCGCGAAAGTGTCGCGCCGCCCCATGACTACACGTGCAGTGCGGGCATGACGCGCTTTACCGCCGGCGCCGATCTGTCGGCGGTGCTCAAGTGCGCCGACCACAATCTGTATGCCTCCAAACGCAATGGCAAAGACTGCGTGCACCTGGATGGCATGCCTGTTTGCCGCGCATCATGGCTGTCCAACCCCCAGGAGGTTCCATGAAAGTTGGCGTGATTTCCGATACCCACGGCCTGTTGCGCCCTGAAGCCGTGGCGGCGCTGCAGGGATGCGGGCAGATCCTCCATGCCGGTGATATCGGCAGCCCCGAGATTCTCGCGCAACTGGCGTGCATCGCGCCGGTTCATGGGGTGCGCGGCAACAATGACCAGGACGCAGCGTGGGCGGCGCAGGTGCCCGACCATCTGGTTATCGATTTGCTGGGCTGGCAGACGCTGGTGGTGCATGACATCGCCGACGTCCCCGCGTTGCTCGAGGCCCGCACGCGGCTGGTGATCACCGGCCACTCGCACAAACCGTTGATCGAATGGCGTGGCACAACGCTGTATGTGAATCCGGGCAGTGCCGGGCGACGGCGGTTCAAGTTGCCGGTGACGGTGGCGGTGCTGGAGGTCGGGGCGGCGGCCATCGAGCCGCGGTTGATCGCCTTGCTGGAGTGACCGGCGCTTAATGCTGCGCGAGGATGCACTCAAGCAGGCCGGGGAAGCGGCTTTCCAGCACATCCCCGCGCAGTGAGTTCATGTGGGTGGTGCCGACGCTGCGGGTCTGCACCAGGCCGGCGTCGCGCAACACGCGAAAGTGATGGGACATGCTCGACTTCGGCCGTCCGCCGTCCAATTCACCGCAGGTAGCCTCCGGCACACTGGCCAGGCACCGCACGATTTCCAGGCGCACCGGATCACTCAGCGCGTAGAGCAGGCGCTCGAGTGTCAGGTCTTCAAGGGTGGGGTGTTTAAAGGCTCGCATGAAACGAAGCATAACAGGGGGGTATCATCGAATACCATAGTTCGATTACCATCGAACTATCGAATCACTCACTCGCTCCTGGAGTCCCCCATGTCCGCCTTGTTCGAACCCTACACCCTCAAAGACGTCACCCTGCGCAATCGCATCGCCATTCCGCCAATGTGCCAGTACATGGCCGAAGACGGCATCGTCAATGACTGGCACCACGTGCACCTGGCCAGCATGGCCCGTGGCGGTGCCGGCCTGCTGGTGGTCGAAGCCACGGCAGTCGCGCCGGAAGGCCGCATCACCCCCGGCTGCGCCGGCCTGTGGAGCGACGCCCACGCCGAGGCTTTCGTGCCGATGGTCAAGGCCATCAAGGCCGCCGGTTCCGTGCCGGGCATCCAGATCGGCCACGCCGGCCGCAAGGCCAGCGCCAACCGCCCATGGGAAGGCGATGACCACATCCCGGCTTCCGATGCCCGCAACTGGGAAACCATCGCGCCGTCGGCCATCGCGTTCGGTGCCAACCTGCCCCAGGTCCCACGCGCCATGACCCTGGACGACATCGCCCGGGTGCGCCAGGACTTCGTCGACGCCGCGCGCCGTGCCCGTGACGCTGGCTTTGAATGGATCGAACTGCACTTCGCCCACGGCTACCTGGGCCAGAGCTTCTTCTCCGAGCACTCCAACCAGCGTACCGACGCCTACGGTGGCAGCTTCGACAACCGCAGCCGTTTCCTCCTGGAAACCCTCGCGGCGGTGCGTGAAGTCTGGCCGGAAAACCTGCCGCTAACCGCGCGTTTCGGCGTGATCGAATACGACGGCCGTGACGAACAGACCCTCACCGAGTCCATCGAACTGGCCCGTCGTTTCAAGGCCGGTGGCCTGGACCTGCTGAGCGTCAGCGTGGGCTTCTCGACCCCTGACGCCAACATCCCGTGGGGGCCTGCGTTCATGGGCCCGATCGCCGAGCGCGTCCGCCGCGAAGCCGGTATCCCGGTGACTTCGGCCTGGGGCTTTGGCACCCCGCAACTGGCAGACGGCGCATTGCAGGCCGGCCAGCTGGACCTGGTCTCGGTCGGCCGAGCACACCTGGCTGATCCCCATTGGGCCTACTTTGCCGCCAAGGAACTGGGCGTGGAGAAGTCGTCCTGGACCTTGCCTGCGCCTTACGCGCATTGGCTGGAACGCTATCGCTGAGGCGAACCGCCTAGCCGGCGACGGGCTCAATCAAGCCCGGCCCGTCGTTGCGTGTATTGCCCACCGCAGTGCCGACCTTGAACCATTCAAACACTTCGCTGGGTTCGCCCTGGAACAACAGCAACTGCTCGGCACGCGCTCGCGGCGTTGCCGGGTCGAGCCATTCACGCGCCAGCGCCGGATTGAGCACCACCGGCCGCCGGTCGTGAATGTCGACCATGCCGCCGGCGCTGTCAGCGGTGATGATCACAAACCCGTCGTGCTCGCCCGCGCCTTCATCGGCGTCGGGCAGTTGGCCGATGGCGGCGCACAACACCGGCGCGCCGTCCCGGCGACGGATCAGGTAGGGCTGCTTTTTCGGGCCGCCTTCGTCCACCCATTCAAACCAGTTGTCTACCGGCACAATGGCGCGGTGCGGCCAGATCGCGCGGAAGAAAGCCCCCTGGGCGACTTTTTCCACGCGGGCATTGATGGGCGCCGCACGGTCCCTGGCCCAATGCGGGCGCCAGCCCCAGCGCACCCGATCGGCGTGCAGCACATCCTGCTCCAGGTGCAACAGCGCAACCGGCGTCGACGGCGCGACGTTGTAGCGCGCCTGGTCGCCTGCGTTATCGACCCAGGCATTGGGCATGCTCAAGGCCGCGACAAAGTCATGAATGCCCCGGTACTGCGTCAATCGTCCGCACATGGCTGAACCCTCCGGCTAAGCCTTGAGCGTAGACGCTGACGGTGTAACGGCCCACCGGGTGTCAGCCCTCGAACACCGGCCGCGAGGAGCGCTCGATTGCGGCCATGGCCTCGGCCTGGCTCATCAGCCCGGACGCTTCCAGGATCGACAGCAGTGAACGCCCCTGTGCCACCGATTGGCGTGCCAGCTGGCTGACACGGGCGTAGCCCAGCTGCGGCACCAAGGCGGTGGCGACGGCCATCGATGCGGTCAGGTGCTGCTCGTTGCGCGACGTATCGGCGGTGATCCCGTTGATGCACTTTTCGCGAAACCGCTGGATGCCCTGGGTCAGCAGCGCAATGCTGTCGAACACGCGGGACGCCACCAGCGGCTCATAGTGGTTGATCTCCAGCTGGCCCGCCTGCACCGCCTGCGCCACCGCCGCATCGTTGCCGATCACTGCAAAGCTCAGTTGGATCATTGCCATCGGCAGTACCGGGTTGACCTTGCCGGGCATGATCGAGGAGCCGGCCTGGGCCTCGGGCAGTTTCAATTCGCCGATCCCGCCCACCGGCCCGGACGACAGCAGGGTCAGGTCCGAAGCGATCTTGGCCAGGGATGCCGAGCACGTGCGCAGTTCGGCGGAGACCCGCGAAAACACATCCATGTTCTGCATGGCGTCGAAGGCATTCTCCGGGGCCTGGTACTCGATGCCCGTGATCTGCACCAGATGCTGATAGACCGACGCGCGATACGCCGCCGGCGCGCCGAACCCGGTGCCAATGGCAGTGCCGCCCAGAGGCAGGGTCTGCAGTTTTTCACGCACGGCCGCCAGCTCCGCACCGAGGCGATGGGTGAGGGCGGCATACCCGGAAAACAGCTGGCCGAGGCGCATCGGCTGGGCGTCCTGCAGGCAGGTGCGGCCCAGGTGCAGGACATCGGCAAATTGCTCGGCTTTCTGGTCGAAGCGGGCGGCCAGCTGGGCCACTTCATCGATCAGCGGCCCGAGCATCGCGTGGGTGGCGATCTTCAGGGCCGCCGGGTAGACATCATTGGTCGATTGCGAGGCATTGACGTGGTCGTTGGGGTGCACCACCTCGTATGAGCCCGCCGCGTGCCCCAGCAACTGCTGCGCGCGATTGGCGATGACTTCGTTGAAGTTCATGTTGGTGGAGGTGCCGCCGGAGCCTTCCAGCAGATCGACGATCAGCGAGTCATCGCAGCGGCCGGCGATCACTTCGCCACAGGCCTGCACAATCGCCTCGCACTGCGGCTGGGCAATAACGCCGCAGCCGCGATTGGCCAGGGCGGCTGCCCACTTGCACTGGGCAAAGGCGTCGCGAAACGCCGTGTAGTGGGCGATGGTCAACGGTGACACGCTGAGGTTGTCGAACCCGCGTACCGAGTTGACCCCATACAACTTGCCGGCGGGAATGTGCACTTCACCGACGTAATCGGTTTCCAGTCGTGCAGCGGCAGCATCAAAAGTACTCACGAGCATCACCCTCTTCTATTTGAATTAACGCCTCCACCCCTGTGCCCAGGGCCTTGAGCCTGGGCAGGAAGGAATGGAGGATCACATTGCGCGCCGTTTCGCAGGCATCGGCGAAAAAGGCGCTGTATTCATCACGTCGCGCCACCAGGTACAGCGAGCGCTCCAGGTGCAGGTCCGGGGTGAGGTGCGCGGTCACTTTGTCCACCCACGAAGCGGCCTGCAGAAAACACATCGGGCTGGTCACCGCCCAGCCGATGCCCTCGGCGACCATCGAGGTCAACGCATCGGCGTTATCCAGTTCCAGGCGGTTGGGCACCCGCACATTCAGGCTGCGCAGGTGCCGCTCGATCTGCAGGCCCACCTGGGACATGCGGTTGAAGCGCACCACCGGCAGTACGTTGGCCAGCGCGCGCACATCCTCGATCGAGTTGATCTCGCTGCGCAGCTGGTTGGGCGTGATCACAAAGTACTTCTCTGAAAACAGCCGGTAGCGAATCACGTCGTTGGCGTCCATCAGCGGGTCGCTGGTGACGATCAGGTCGAGGTCGCGGCGCAGCAGGGACTCGCCTTGTTGCGGGCTGAGCCCGGTGCGAATCGACAGCTGCGCCACCTTGCCCAGCAATTGCCGGGTGAACACCGAACCGCAGGTGGCGGCGAAGGAGTCCACCAGGCCGATGCGCAGGTCCGGATTGACGCCGCGCCCGGCGTCGATCACCTGGGCCTTGAGGTGGGACAACTCCTCGCTCAACACCGAGCCGCGATTGCGCAAGGCCACGCCGAACGCGGTCAGGGCCAGCGGGCGGGTGGTGCGGTCGACCAGCACCACACCGAGTTCGTCTTCCAGCTGGCGCACCATCTGCGACACCCCGGACTGGGAAATACCCATGCGCGTTGCAGCGCCCGACATGCTGCCTTCCTCGGCCACCGCGATGAACACCTGGACCGCATACATGTCGATAAGCCTGTTCGCTGACATCTTCATCCTCGCTCGCTGACGCGCTTCAACGGTTACTTCGGCGTACGCCCCACGGGAGTGGACAGCGCCGGCGATAACCCTGGGTCGGTATCGGGCGTGACGCCCGACAAGTCTTCCTTGCTGGTTTCCGGTGCAAACAAATGGCAGAACACGCCGCCGACGACCAGCACGCCGACGCACACGCCCAGCGCCGCGTGCACCCCGACTTGCTGCACCGCGACGGGCAGCAGGAAGGTCGCCACCGCCGAGCCGAAGCGGCTGGCGGCCACGGCCAGGCCGATCCCCGAGGCGCGCAGGTGGGTGGGGAACAATTCCGGCGGGTAGACAAATTCCAGGTTCACCGCGGCCGCCATCACGCAGGCAAAAAAGCCGAAGGCGAGGATGGTGCCCAGTGGGCCGAAGCCGGCGTAGGCAAGCATGGCCAGGCCGGCTGCGCTGAGGTAGAAGGTGCCGACCAGGAAGACCCGGCGCGACAGGCGGTCGATCACCAGCAGGCCGAGCAGGGCACCGACCAGCAACAGCACGTTGTAGACCAGGCCGCCGGCAAATTTGTCCTGCACATTCAGTGCTTCCAGCACCCTGGGGGCGAAGGTGCCCAGGGCGAAGAACGGAATCACCTGGCAGGTGTAGAACACGCAACCGACCAGGGTGTTCTTGCGCCAGCGTCGGCTGAACAACTCGCCCCAGCGGCTTTGTTGTCCGCGCGTGTTGGCCTGGGCAGCCGGGGCGGGCAGGTAGACGTGCGGCCCGAACTTGCTGCGCACAATCGCCAGGGCTTCCTCGCTGCGCCCACGTGCCATCAGCCAGATGGGCGATTCCGGCACGCCCAGGCGCAGCGGCAGGATCAGCAAGGCGGGGACACCGCTGAGGGCGAGCATCAGGCGCCAGGCATCCGGGCCGATATCGCGGATCGCAAACCCGACCAGGTAGGCTGCCACATAACCCGCCGCCCAGGCCGCCGCCAGGACGCTGAGCAAGCGTCCACGGTAGCGGCGGGGGGCGAACTCGGTCACCAGGGACTTGCTCACTACATAGTCGAACCCCAGCACCAGGCCGAGCAACAGGCGCAGCGCGAGCAATTGCTCGGGGGACGTGACGAAGAACTGCGAAGCGGAAATCACCGCGAACAGCAGCATGTCCCAGGCGAAAATCGTGCGTCGGCCGAACCTGTCAGCAATCGGCCCGGCGCACAGGCTGCCCAGGAACAGCCCCGCCAGCGAGGCGGCGCCGAGCAAGCCCATCCAGAGCGCCGTCAACTGCAGCGGCCCCGCCGCCATGCTCACGGCGATGCCGATGATACCCAGCACGAACCCGTCACTGAACTGACCGCCTGTGCCGCTGAACACCGTTCGGATATGGAAGCGGCTCAGCGGAAGGTCTTCGAACGCTACTTGACCACTCATTCGTCTCTCCCCTTGCATTTTTATAGGTGTGGGATCCGGTGCCTGGGCATCGGTTGAGCAGGAGTCTAGGGCGGTCACTTCACGAAATCAGCAGACGCTTGATGAGTATCAAGATAGCTGATACTGGGCGCCGGGATTCTTGAAACTCTGGCCTGCGCGGCGTTGACGGCGCGGTCGAGCGGGGGGGCTTTTGACCAGGTAAAAAGGGCGCAGATCGCTCGCGCCCTCGTTGGGGCGCGCGCGGTATCTGGAAAGGGGGAGTTAAAGCGGGGTCAGCACATTCATGACCGTGTCCAGCGCCACACGGGTGTCATCCAGTTGCACCAGCGAGGCATGCCGCGCGCCAAGTGCGTCGCGGTTCTGGATCGCGGTGAGAATCGCCTTGTGCCGAGGCAGGCTCAGGCCCTGGATGTCCGGGCGGCGGTTGGTGATGTTGATCGACTCGCGCAGCGGCAACGAGAGCATGTTGCACATGTAGGCAAGCAGGTCGTTGCGGGTGGCGTCGGCGATGGCGCGGTGGAAGTCCAGGTCAGCTTGCAGCAGCTGTTCGTGGGTCTGCGCGGTTTCCATGCCCCGGTAGGCTTTTTCGATGGTGGCGATGTCTTCAGCGGTGGCGGTGGTCGCGGCCATGGCGGCGATTTCCGGTTCGAGAATGCGCCGCACGCCCGCCAGGGTGTTGAAGAACTCACTGTGTGGCGTGGTCTGCATCAGCCAGGACAGCACGTCCGGGTCGAGGAGGTGCCATTTCAACCGCGGCCGCACCACTGCGCCGACCCGTGGTTTGGAGTACACCAGGCCCTTCGCGCTGAGCACGCGGGTCGCCTCACGCAAGACCGACCGGCTGACCTTGTATTCCTCGCAGAGCGTGGCCTCCATGGGCAGCCGTTCTTCGGGCTTGAAGCGACCGGAAACGATGTGCATGCCCAAGTCCTGGACGATCTGGGCATGCATGCTCTTGCGCGGCTTGGACGGCTGGTGATCCATAACTGGGAAGATGCTCTGGCTAAATAGGCGGCATCATAGCATCCCAATTAGTGGGAATGCCGGGGGACTTCCGCACCTCGGCAGCCCACCAGGAAGTCAAAGTCGCAACCCTGGTCAGCCTGCAGCACATGGTCGATGTACAGCTGGCGATAGCCGCCGACGATGAGCTTCTGCGGCGGCGCCAGGTCCGCCATGCGCGCCGCCAGCTCGGCATCGGGGATGTCCAGGTGCAGGCGGCCGTTGGCGCAGTCGAGTTCGATCCAGTCGCCTTCCTGCACCGTGGCCAGTGGCCCGCCGGCCGCGGCTTCCGGCGCAACGTGCAACACCACCGTGCCGTAGGCGGTGCCGCTCATGCGCGCATCGGAAATCCGCACCATGTCGGTCACGCCCTGGGCCAGCAGCTTGGCCGGCAGGCCCATGTTGCCGACCTCGGCCATGCCTGGATAACCCTTGGGCCCGCAGTTTTTCATGACCAGGATCGAGTTGGCATCCACCTCCAGCTCCGGATCGTTGATGCGCGCCTTGTACATGTCGAAGTTCTCGAACACCACCGCGCGACCCCGGTGCTGCATCAGCTCGGGGCTCGCCGCCGACGGCTTGAGCACCGCACCGAGGGGCGCCAGGTTGCCGCGCAGCACGCAGATGCCGCCGTCCGCGCGGATCGGGTTGTCGAGGGTGCGGATCACTTCGTCCTGGCCGTAGATCGGCGAGTCCTTAGTGTTTTCGCCGAGGGACTTGCCGTTGACGGTCAGCGCGTTCGGGTGCGGGATCAGGTTGGCTTCACCCAGGCGGCGCAGCACCGCGGGCAGGCCGCCGGCGTAGTAGAACTCCTCCATCAGGAACCGCCCGGACGGCTGCAGGTCGACGATGGTCGGCACGCCCCGGCCCATGCGGGTCCAGTCATCCAGGTCAAGCTCGACGCCGATGCGCCCGGCGATGGCCTTGAGGTGGATCACCGCGTTGGTCGAGCCGCCGATGGCCGCGTTGACGCGAATGGCGTTTTCAAACGCTGCCTTGGTGAGGATCTTCGACAGCTTCAAGTCTTCGCGCACCATCTCCACCGCGCGCATGCCGGACATATGCGCCAGCACATAGCGGCGCGCATCCACCGCCGGAATCGCCGCGTTGTGCGGCAGCGACGTGCCCAGCGCCTCGGCCATGCAGGCCATGGTCGACGCGGTGCCCATGGTGTTGCAGGTGCCCGCCGAACGCGACATGCCGCCCTCGGCCGCGAGGAAATCGTCCAGGGTGATGGTGCCGGCCTTGACCTGTTCGCTGAGCTGCCACACCACCGTGCCCGAGCCGATGTCCTGGCCCTTGTGCTTACCGTTGAGCATCGGCCCGCCGGTGACCACGATGGCCGGCACGTCGCAACTGGCGGCGCCCATCAGCAGGGCGGGGGTGGTCTTGTCACAGCCGGTCAGCAGCACCACGCCGTCGATGGGGTTGCCGCGAATCGCTTCCTCCACGTCCATGCTCGCCAGGTTGCGGGTGAGCATGGCCGTGGGGCGCAGGTTCGATTCGCCGTTGGAGAACACCGGGAATTCCACCGGGAAGCCACCGGCCTCGATCACACCGCGTTTGACGTGCTCGGCGATCTGGCGAAAGTGCGCGTTGCACGGCGTCAGCTCCGACCAAGTGTTGCAGATACCGATGATCGGCTTGCCATGGAACTGATGGTCGGCGATGCCTTGGTTCTTCATCCAGCTGCGGTACATGAAGCCGTTTTTGTCGGCGGTACCAAACCACTGGGCAGAGCGTAGGCCGGGCTTTTTGTCAGGCATGATCGATTCTCTTATTGTATGACTATATGTTCTAAGCTGGCTTAAACATAAGCGCAAAGACTCGGCTTTGGAAGTGTTGTTTTGCAAATAGTCATACTATATAGTCGGTCCAACTGAGGTATGGCCCTGGCGGATTTTCGCGAGAGGCGTCCCCCGAGCTTCTATAAAAACAACAATCGGAGATCGACCCCCATGAGCCAGGAGCTGCGGCTTATTCGGCGCATCACGCTGAAACTGATTCCCTTCCTGATCCTGCTGTACCTGATCGCCTACGTGGACCGTTCCGCCGTGGGCTTCGCCAAGTTGCACATGGGCGCCGACGTCGGCATCGGTGACGCCGCCTATGGCCTGGGCGCGGGGTTGTTCTTCATTGGCTACTTCCTGTTCGAGATTCCCAGCAACCTGATGCTCGACCGCTTCGGTGCGCGGCGCTGGTTCGCACGGATCATGATCACCTGGGGCGCAATCACCATCGGCATGGCGTTCGTGCAAGGCCCGCACAGTTTCTATGTGATGCGTTTCCTGCTCGGCGCGGCGGAGGCGGGGTTCTTTCCGGGCGTGCTGTACTACATCACCCAGTGGTTCCCGGTGCGCCATCGCGGCAAGATCCTCGGGCTGTTCATCCTGTCCCAGCCGATTGCGATGATGATCACCGGCCCGGTGTCCGGCGGCCTGCTGGGCATGGACGGCATCCTCGGCCTGCACGGCTGGCAGTGGCTGTTCATAGTGATCGGCACCCCGGCGATCCTGCTCACCTGGCCGGTGTTGCGCTACTTGCCGGACGGCCCCCAGCAGGTCAAGTGGATGAGCGATGACGAAAAAAACTGGCTCACCGGTGAACTGGCCAAGGACCTGCAAGCCTACGGCCAGACCCGCCATGGCAACCCGCTGCACGCGCTCAAGGACAAACGCGTGTTGCTGCTGGCGCTGTTCTACCTGCCCGTGACCCTGAGCATCTATGGCCTGGGCCTGTGGCTGCCGACCCTGATCAAGCAGTTCGGCGGCAGCGACCTGGTCACCGGTTTCATCTCGGCGGTGCCGTACATTTTCGGGATCATCGGCCTGCTGATCATCCCGCGCAGTTCCGACCGCCTTAACGACCGCTACGGCCACCTGGCGGTGCTCTACGTGCTGGGTGCCATCGGTTTGTTCTGCAGCGCCTGGCTGAGTGCGCCGGTGCTGCAAATGGCGGCGCTGAGCCTGGCGGCATTCGCGCTGTTTTCCTGCACGGCGGTGTTCTGGACCTTGCCGGGGCGCTTCTTCGCCGGCGCGAGTGCAGCGGCGGGGATCGCCTTGATCAACTCCGTGGGCAACCTCGGCGGCTACATCGGCCCATTCGTGATCGGCGCGCTCAAGGAGTACACCGGCAACCTGGCGTCGGGCCTGTACTTTTTGTCCGCGGTGATGGTGTTCGGGCTGGTCTTGACCGGCGTGGTCTACCGCGTGCTGGAGCGCAAGCATGCGCTGCCCGCCGACCAGTTTGCCGCCAGTGCGCGTGGCGCCACACGTACTTAATCGAGGAGAAGCTTCATGCGTTTAGTCCAGTTCGAGTTGCACAACGGTGAGCGCCGGGTCGGCGTGGTGGAAGGCGCCAACGTGCGCGAAGTGAATGCCGCGCGCAGCGTGCGTGAGGTGGCGCTGGCCGCCATCGACGCCGGCGTGGGCCTGGCGCAACAGGTGGATAGCCTGGGCCTGGGTGAGCGTTACGACTACGCCACACTGCTGGCCGACCTGAAGATTTTGCCGCCACTGGATCATCCCGATCCCGCGCACATGCTGATCAGCGGCACCGGCCTGACTCACCTGGGCAGCGCCGCCGCGCGCGACAAGATGCACCAGGCCGGCGACGAGAGCACCTTGACCGACACCATGCGCATCTTCAAATGGGGCGTGGAGGGCGGCAAGCCAGCGGCCGGCGAGGTGGGCGTGCAACCGGAGTGGTTCTACAAGGGCGACGGCAGCATTGTCGTGCGCCCCGGCCAGGCGTTCCCGGTGCCGCCGTTTGCCGACGACGCCGGCGAAGAGCCGGAAATCGGCGGCCTCTACGTGATCGGCCCGGACCGCAAGCCTTATCGCCTGGGGTTTGCGGTGGGCAACGAGTTCTCCGACCACGTGATGGAGCGCAAGAACTACCTGTACCTGGCCCATTCCAAGCTGCGCAGTTGCAGCTTCGGCCCCGAGCTGCGCGTGGGCGAGTTGCCCCAGCACCTGGCGGGCACCAGTCGCCTGCTGCGCGACGGCGAGGTGATCTGGCAGAACGAATTCCTCAGTGGCGAAGCGAATATGTGCCACAGCCTCGACAATCTTGAGTATCACCACTTCAAATACCGTCAATTCCTCACGCCGGGCGATGTGCACATTCATTTCTTCGGCACCGCCACGCTGTCATTCGCCGACGGTATACGTACCCAACCGGGCGATGTGTTCGAGATCAGCCAGGCCGAGTTCGGCGCGCCGCTGGTCAACAGTGTCGGCAGCGCCGACGCGGCATTCGAACCCGGCCACGTCATCAGTCTTTAAGGAGAGTTTCATGACCCTGTTCCTCGGCCACAACTACATCGGCGGCCAGCGCAGCGCCCTCGGCAGCATCACGCTGCAAAGCCTGGATGCAACCACCGGCGAAGCCTTGCCGCAGGATTTCTACCAGGCCACGCCGCAGGAAGTCGACGCCGCCGCCAAGGCCGCTGCGGCCGCTTACCCGGCGTACCGTGGGTTGAGTGCCGCGCGCCGCGCGCAGTTCCTGGAGGCGGTGGCCGACGAGTTGGACGCGTTGGGCGATGACTTTGTGGCGCTGGTGTGCCGTGAAACGGCATTGCCCGCTGCGCGGATCAACGGCGAACGCGGGCGGACCAGCGGGCAGATGCGCCTGTTCGCCACCGTGCTGCGTCGCGGCGATTTCTACGGCGCGCGTATCGACAAGGCCTTGCCGCAGCGCCAACCTTTGCCGCGCCCGGATTTGCGCCAGTACCGCATCGGCCTGGGTCCCGTGGCAGTGTTTGGCGCGAGCAATTTCCCCCTGGCGTTTTCCACCGCAGGCGGTGACACCGCCGCGGCTTTGGCGGCGGGATGCCCGGTGGTGTTCAAGGCCCACAGCGGGCATATGGCGACGGCCGAGCGCGTCGCCGATGCCATCCTCCGGGCGGCCGAGGCCACCGGGATGCCGGCGGGGGTGTTCAATATGATCTTCGGCGGCGGCGTCGGTGAAGCGCTGGTCAAGCACCCGGCAATCCAGGCGGTGGGCTTTACCGGCTCGCTCAAGGGCGGGCGCGCCTTGTGCGATATGGCGGCCGCGCGCCCGCAGCCGATCCCGGTGTTTGCCGAGATGTCGAGCATCAACCCGGTAATCGTGCTGCCGCAGGCGTTGCACGCCAGGGCAGACAGCATCGCTCGCGACCTGACCGCCTCGGTGGTGCAAGGCTGCGGCCAGTTCTGCACCAATCCGGGCCTGGTGATTGGCATTGCTTCGCCCGCGTTCACCGCGTTCACCCAGCAGGTCGCGCAGTTGATCGACGCTCAGCCGGCGCAAACCATGCTCAACGCCGGCACCTTGAGCAGCTACGGCAACGGCCTGGCCAAGCTCCTGGCGCACCCCGGCATTCAGCACCTGGCCGGCAGTGCCCAGGCGGGCAATCAGGCCCAGCCGCAGTTGTTCAAGGCTGATGTGCGCCTGCTGATTGACGGTGACGAAGTGCTGCAGGAAGAGGTATTCGGCCCCACCACGGTGTTCGTCGAAGTCGCGGACCAGGCCCAACTCAGCGCCGCCCTGCAAGGCCTGCACGGCCAGCTCACCGCGACGATCATTGGCGAGCCGCACGACCTGCAACAGTTCGCCGAACTCACGCCGTTGCTGGAACAGAAGGTCGGCCGCATCCTGCTCAACGGCTACCCGACCGGCGTCGAAGTCTGCGATTCGATGGTGCACGGCGGTCCGTACCCGGCGACTTCGGACGCGCGGGGCACCTCGGTCGGCACCTTGGCCATCGAGCGTTTCCTGCGCCCGGTGTGCTTCCAGAATTACCCTGATAGCCTGCTGCCCGACGCGTTGAAAAACGCCAACCCGTTGCGTATCCAGCGCTTGGTGGATGGCACGCCATCACGCGAGTCGCTGTAAAACCCTGATCAGGAGGTTTCATGTCGTTGAGCGCAGTGACCGCGCACCGTGCGCAATTGGGCGAAGCGCCGTTCTGGGATGCACCGACCCAGGCGCTGTATTGGGTCAACATCGCCGGCAAACAGGCCCTGCGCCTGATGGGCGGGCAGTTGCAGGTGTGGCAGTTGCCCGAGCATGTCTCGGCCTTTATCCCGTGTGAACGCGGCGATGCGCTGGTGACCTTGAGCAGTGGGGTCTACCGCCTCGACCTGGCCACCGAGGCCCTGACCCTGCTGTGTGTGGCCGACCCGCAGGCGGGCAACCGTGGCAATGAAGCGCGCTGTGATGCCCAGGGCCGGCTCTGGCTGGGCACCATGCAGAACAATATCGGCGAGCAGGGTGAAGACCTGCCGATCACCCGTCGCTCCGGTGGCCTGTTTCGCATCGACGCCGATGGGCAGGTCACGCCGCTGCTGCACGGCCTGGGTATTCCCAACACCTTGCTGTGGAGCGACGACGGTCGCCAGGTGCATTTTGGCGACAGCATGGACGGCACCCTGTACCGGCACGTGATCCAGGCCGATGGCCAACTCGACCCGGGCCAGGTGTGGTTCGGCCCGCACGCGCGCGGTGGGCCGGATGGCTCGGCGATGGACGTCGAAGGCTATCTCTGGAACGCCCGCTGGGACGGCAGCTGCCTGCTGCGCCTGACGCCGGACGGGCAGGTGGACCGCGTCATCGAGCTGCCCGTCAGCCGCCCGACCAGTTGCGTGTTCGGTGGCCCGGACCTGACCACGCTGTACATCACCAGCGCCGCCAGCCCCTTGGATCATCCCCTCGATGGCGCGGTACTCGCCATCGAGGTCGACGTGCCAGGCAAGCCCTGTCACCGCTTTGCCGGTTAACCCCAGACATTCAAAAACAACAACAAGGAGTCACCGTATGAATCGTCGTCGTGGTTTGCGTTCCCTGTGCTGCGCCGCTGTGGCGGTCTCGGCCCTGAGCTTGAGCGGGCTGTTGCTGGCCGCTGAAGAGGTGAAGATCGGTTTTCTGGTCAAGCAGGCTGAAGAGCCGTGGTTCCAGACCGAATGGGCCTTCGCCGAAAAAGCCGGCAAGGAACACGGCTTCACCGTGATCAAGATCGCCGTCCCCGATGGCGAGAAGACCCTCTCGGCCATCGACAGCCTGGCGGCCAACGGCGCCAAGGGCTTTGTCATCTGCCCGCCGGACGTATCACTGGGCCCGGCCATCGTCGCCAAGGCCAAGGCCAATGGCCTGAAAGTGATTGCCGTGGATGACCGCTTTGTCGATGCCAAGGGCAACTTCATGGAGGACGTGCCGTACCTCGGCATGGCGGCCTTCGAAGTCGGCCAGAAGCAGGGCGCGGCCATGGCCGCCGAGGCGAAAAAACGCGGCTGGGACTGGAAGGACACCTATGCGGTGATCAACACCTTCAATGAACTCGACACCGGCAAGAAGCGCACCGACGGCTCGGTCAAGTCTCTTGAAGATGCCGGCATGCCCAAGGATCACATCCTGTTCACCGCCGCCAAGACCCTCGACGTCCCAGGCAGCATGGACGCCACCAACTCGGCCCTGGTCAAGCTGCCCGGCGGCGCGAAAAACCTGATCATCGGCGGCATGAACGACAACACCGTGCTCGGCGGCGTGCGCGCCACCGAAAGCGCTGGCTTCAAGGCCGCCAACGTGATCGGCATCGGCATCAATGGCACCGACGCCATCGGCGAACTGAAGAAAGCCGAGAGCGGTTTCTTCGGCTCGATGCTGCCCAGCCCGCACATTGAGGGCTACAACACTGCGCTGATGATGTACGAGTGGGTGACCAAAGGCACCGAGCCGCCGAAGTACACCGCGATGGACGAGGTGACCCTGATCACCCGCGAGAACTTCAAGCAGGAGCTGGAAAAAATCGGCTTGTGGAACTGAGGCTGGGCGGCACCGTGTGACGATCAAAAATGGCAGCGGGCTGGCTTGCGAAGGCGTGGGTGACTGACACCACGCTTTCGCGAGCCGGCCCGCTCGCTGCGGTTAATCGGCGGAGAATTTGAACACGGTGTGCTGGGTGTAGGTTTGCCCCGGGTCCAGGCGCGTCGAGGCAAAGCCCGGCTGGTTCGGCGCATCGGGAAAGTGCTGGGTTTCCAGGGTGAAACCGCTCCAGTGCGCGTAGGTCTTGCCCGCTTTGCCCTTCACCGTCCCATCCAGGAAATTGCTGGTATAGAACTGCACGCCGGGCTCGGTGGTGTACAGCTGCAGACGCCGACCCGACGCCGGGTCATGCACGTCGGCCGCCAGCTGTTTGATGTCGCCCCGGGTATCCAGCGCCCAGTTGAAATCAAACCCGCCTTGCTTTGGCTCGGCGAACTTGAGCTGCGGGTGATCGTCCTTGAGGTGCTGGCCGATCGGCGTGGGTTTCAGGAAGTCCATCGGCGTGCCTTTGACCGGTGCCAGTTCGCCGGTGGGGATCAAGGTGGCATTGACGGGCGTGTAGTGGCTGGCATGCAAGGTGGCGACGTGCTTGAGGATGTCACCGTTGCCGGCGCCGGCCAGGTTGAAGTAGCTGTGGTTGGTCAGGTTGAGCACCGTGGGTTTGTCGGTGGTGGCCTGGTAGTCGATGTGCAGCTCGTTGTTGTCGTTGAGGCGGTAGGTGACCTCGGTTTTCAGGTTGCCGGGAAAGCCCATTTCACCGTCCTTGGACAGGTAGCTCAGCTTCACCCCGACAGAGCCCTTGTCGTTGACCGGCTCGGCCTTCCACACGTGCTTGTCGAAACCCTGGGCACCGCCGTGCAGCGAGTTGGGACCATCGTTGAGCGGCACCTGGTAACGCGTGCCGTCGAGTTCAAAGGTGCCCCCGGCCAGGCGGTTGCCGAAGCGCCCGATGGTCGCGCCGAAAAACGCCGTGCCGGCCTGGTAGCCCTGGACGCTGTCGAAGCCGAGCACCACGTCTTCGACCTTGCCGTGTTTGTCCGGCACTTTCAGCGACTGCAGCACGCCGCCGTAGGTGATCACCGTGGCCTGCATGCCGTGGCTGTTGCGCAGGATGTACTGTTCGACGGCGGTGCCGTCGTTGGTTTTGCCGAAGGGTTTATGTTCGCTGCTGAGCCCTGCGGCCTGGGCGCCACCGCTGGCAACCAGCAGGGACATGGCGAGGCCCGAGAGCAGGTATCGAGGGTGCTTCATGGTCGAACTTCCTTTTGTTGTTTTGTAGGAATAGTTCTACTAATGTGCGATATTTCGTGGTGGAGACAGCAGATTTATAGCCTTTAACTACGTATTTGCAAAATAAAATAAGACTAATTAGGCGAGGCGAACGCGATATGAGTATCCAGCAGGCTGTTTATCCCGACCTCAGGGACAAGGTCGTTCTGATCTCCGGAGGGGCTTCGGGGATTGGCGAGTCCATGGTGCGCGCCTTCGCTGCGCAGGGCGCCCGGGTCGGGTTTGTCGACCGCGCCCAGAGCCAGGGCGAGCGCCTGGCGGCGCTGCTCGTTTCACAGGGGCACAGCGTCGAATTCGGCCATTGCGATATCACCGACGAGATCGCCTACAAGGCGGCCATCGCGCGTTTCGAGCACTCGCTGGGGCCGATCACCGTGCTGGTGAACAACGCGGCGAATGACGTGCGTCACACCCTGGAGGAGGTCGATTCGGATACCTTCGACAAACTGATTTCCGTCAACCTCAAACACGCCTTTTTCGCCGCCAAGGCCGTGGTGCCGATGATGAAAGCCGCAGGTTTCGGGTCGATCATCAACCTCGGTTCGGTCGGCTGGATGATGGCCTCGGCCGGCTACCCGGTGTACGCCGCCAGCAAGGCCGCCGCGCATGGCATGACCCGCGCCCTGGCGCGCGAGCTGGGGCCGAGCCGGATTCGCGTCAACACGTTGGTGCCCGGCTGGGTGATGACCGAAAAGCAGCTGGCGATGTGGGTGGACGATGCGGCCAGGGACCTGATCAGTCGCAGCCAGTGCCTGCCGGGCAGCGTGCTGCCGGGGCATATCGCCAACATGGCGTTGTTCCTGGCCTCGGACGCGTCGGCGATGTGCTCGGCGCAGAACTTCATCGTCGACGGCGGCTGGGTCTGATGCCAGGCCCCGGAGGGCTTACTCGATCGGGTATTGCTTGAAGGCGGGATGCTGTTCCAGCCGCTCGGCGTGACGTCGCACATGGGGAAAGGCCTCCGCCTTCACCACCGACGCCACGGTGAGCTGGCTGAAAGACCAGGCCACTGCCGCCGTCAGCGAGGCCTGGGTCAGTGCTTCACTGTCGTTATCGGCCAAGTGCTTGTCGAGCAGCGAATAGGCGGCGAGCAATTGGCCGCTGATGCGCTCAAGCCAGGGGGCATGCAGCTTCTCGGCTGGCCGCAGGTTGTGTTCGTAGACGATCTGTACGCTTTTCTCGCAGGCCGCCAGCGCCAGGCCCAGCGCATGCAAGTCCCGGGCGAGTGCCGTGGGCTGCTCGGGCAGCAGCTTTTTCCCGGCCGGGGCCAGCGCTTCCAGGTAATCGAGGATCAGGTTGGAGTCCATCAACACCGTGCCGTCGTCCAGCACCAGCGTAGGGGCCTTGACCACCGGGTTGACCTGCGCAAACTCGTCGAAGGTGCGGAACACCGACAACGATTCATGCACGAAGTCGATTCCGTACAACTCCAGGGAAATGGCCACGCGGCGAACGTAGGGCGAGTCCAGCATGCCGATCAGTTTCATTGAGCCTCCATTGCTACCAGGGTGATGGGCCGAAGAGATTAAGGGCAATCGCTTGCCCTGCGCAATTGCTGATACGCCTGCACCAACTGCTCCAGGCTGAACGCCAGGTTGCGCCCACTCGGGTTGGGCAACACCCACACCGACGCTCCGCCCAGCAGCTGCGGCTGCAACCCCCAGGCAATCTCGCGCTGAGCGGACGAGGCGCTGTAGCCGGCCTTGCCGAGGAAGGCGACGACACGTGGCGCATATCGGCGGATTTTTTCTTCGAAGGCCGCCGCCGCATCGGTGAATTCATGCCGGGCCAGCTCGCCTGCACTGGCGGTGGGACGCTCGACCACGGTGGTCAGGCCGCAGCGGTAGTGCAGCAGCGTGGGGCCGTCTTCGGGGCGGATTTCATGCGGGGTGAAACCGGCCAGGTGCAAGGTGCGCCAGAAGCGGTTGCTGCGGTTGGCAAAGTGCAGGCCGAGGGCGGCGGAGCCTTTGCCGGGGTTTATGCCGCAGAACACCACGTCCAGGTGGTCGGCGAGAATGTCTTCGAGCCGCTCGTTCATGCCGGGCTCCGCAAGCCTTGGCGGCTGGCGCCGGGCGGTTGCCCGGTGATGCGTTTATAGGCGCGGCTGAACGCCGCCTGGGAGGTGTAGCCGAGCCGCAACGCGACGGCTTCGATGGGTAAGCGCTCCAGGGTCAACCATTGGGCCGCCAGGCGCATGCGCAACTCGGTCACGTAGCGCAGCGGCGGGATGCCGAGGGTGGCCTGGAACCGATCGGCAAACACCGAGCGCGAGGTATGACAATGCGCCGCCAACTCGGCCACGCTCCAGTCACGCCCCGGTTGCTGGTGCAGGGCGAGCAGGGCGCCAGCCAGGCGCGGGTCACGCAACGCA
Source organism: Pseudomonas sp. GW821-FHT05D12 (assembly GCF_059419825.1). NCBI lineage: Bacteria > Pseudomonadati > Pseudomonadota > Gammaproteobacteria > Pseudomonadales > Pseudomonadaceae > Pseudomonas > Pseudomonas sp. GW821-FHT05D12. The sequence goes on from NZ_JBWKSN010000004.1 coordinate 339,464, forward strand.
GCCACCAGCCCCGAGGCATTGCCGCAGGCACATTCGACCCAGCCGCGCACGATCATTGCCGCTACCACATCGGCCAGGCGCGCGAGAATCCCCGCGTAACCGATACGCGCGCTGGAGACTTCGCGCTCCATCACCGCCAGGATCGGCATCAGGCCAGGGTAACGCTGGCCGCCGGCGTCGATCAGCATCAAGGCCGGCATCAGGCTGCCGAGGCCTTGCAGGCTGTCGAGTTCGAACGCCATGCAGGCGCTGAACAACAGGGTGCAGGAGGGCGTCTCGGGCGAGGCATTCACCGCGCAGACGCTATCGCCCAGCGGCGCGGCGTCGAAGTCGGTGATGTCCTGCACGCAAGCCTGCGGGCTGGAGACCAGCGCGTGTGCGCCACCGTGGGCGATAAACACGGCATTGCCCGCCGACAGCTCGTAGAGGCTGCCGTCTTCCAGGCGCAAGGTGGCGCACCCGGCGGCGAGAAAGTGGAAATACGCATGCCCGGGCTTGGCCGCAAAGCTCACCCCGAACACCGGCCCGGCCTGGATGCGTCGGTACTGCACGCCGCTGAGGCGCATGCTGCGCAGCAGTTCATTGATCAGCTCGGAGGACACGTCAAAAGCGTTCTGGGCGGTCATGTTCGGGGTTTCGATCAAAAACTCAAGGGTTTGCATCATAGATCATCCTGAGGGCCACACCTAGACTGGCCGCCACGCTAATAGCCTGAGGATGTCTGTGATGAACGAATGTGTGTCCCATGCCCCTGTCGACAGCAGGGCCGAGCCGGCCACCCCGGCGTGGATGGCAGTGTTTTCCCTGGCGATGGGGGTGTTCGGCCTGTTGACCGCCGAATACCTGCCCGCCAGCCTGCTGACGCCGATGGCGCTGGACCTTGGCGTGTCCGAGGCCCTGGCCGGGCAGGCAGTGACGGTGACGGCGGTGGTGGCGTTGTTCGCCGGCCTGCTGGTGCCAGGCCTGACCCGTGGCATCGACCGACGCGTGGTGCTGCTGGGGTTTTCCACGCTGATGATCGCGTCCAACCTGCTGGTGGCGTGCTCGTCCAGCCTGTGGGTGCTGCTGGTGATGCGCGTGCTGCTCGGCATTGCCCTTGGAGGTTTCTGGAGCATGGCCGCGGCCGTCGCGATGCGGCTGGTGCCGGCGGCGCTGTTGGCGCGTGCGCTGTCGATCATATTCAGTGGCATTGCGCTGGGCACCGTGGTTGCCGTGCCGCTGGGCAGCTACCTCGGCGGTCTCTACGGTTGGCGCAGTGCGTTTCTCGCCGCAGCGGCGGTGGGGGGAGTGACGCTGGCCTTCCAACTGTTGACGTTGCCGCGCCTGGCGCCGACTGGCACTGCGCGCCTGCGCACCGTGCTGGAGGTGCTGCTGCGTCCGGGTATCGCCATCGGCATGTTCGGCTGCGTGCTGGTACACACCGCGCATTTCGCGCTCTTCACCTATATCCGGCCGTTCCTGGAAAGCACTACCGGGGTTGGCAGCGAAGGGCTGGCGCTGATGCTGCTCGGGTTCGGCGTGGCGAACTTTGCCGGCACGTTACTGGCCGGTTGGCTGCTGGTGCGCCATCCCCGTACCACCCTGGTGCTGATGCCCTTGCTGGTGGGCGTGGCCGCGCTGGCGCTGGTGCTGCTGCCGGCGTCACTGCCGGGGCAGGCGCTGCTGCTGGCGCTGTGGGGCATGGCGTTTGGTGGCGTGCCGGTCGCGTGGTCGAACTGGGTGGCCCGCGCCGTGCCGGATCAGGCCGAAAGCGCCGGCGGCATGGTGGTGGCATCGGTGCAATCGGCGATTGCCGCCGGGGCGGCAGGGGGAGGGGTGATGTTCAGTCTCAGCGGGATCAACGGGGTGTTTATCGCCGGCGGCGTGCTGATGGTGGTGGCGGCCGGGTTGATCGCGCTGCGGGTACAGGTGCCGGGGCACGCCGGCGCCGCAGGTGTGGCGCTGCACGTCTAGGCCGGGTGGGCGTCAGTCGTCTGCCTGGGCCAGCAAGGCCTGGGCAAACGCGTCAGAGGCAATCAGGTCCAGGGTCTGGCGCAGCTGGGCCGCGGCTTCACGGCCGAAGGCGAGGTCAAAGCGCTCGGCCATTTTGTTCGAAATGCGCTTGGCGGCCGCATGGGTCTGCACGCCTTGCTCGGTCAGCAGCACGCGCCGCGTGCGGCGGTCGAGTTCGTCCACGCGCAACTCTACCAACCCATCGCGTACCAGCGGCTTGAGTGTGTGGCCGAGTGCCGAGAGGTCCATTACCAGGGTTTGCGCCAGCTCGCCCATCTTCGGCGTGCCGGCCTTGGCGATATGGTTGAGCACCGCGTACTGGGTGGCTTTCAACCCGCAGGGCGCGTAGGCCTCGTCATAGATCTGGCCCAGGCGCCGCGAGGTGCGGCGCACGGCACCGTTTACGCAGGCACTGGGGTTGTCTGTGCAAGGCTTGGCGGATTTCAAGGGCGGATACTCTCTGATACAAAACTCGACGCTGGCGATTATGCCTGCCAGACCTCTCAGGACAAGGCCTTTCAGACCGGAGATGCCCTTTAGATGAATACTGAGACAGCTTGAAACAAATTAGTTGCGTACGCCACTAAATTCGATATTGTGGCGTATGCCTCTTTGTGACTTGGATGTCGCTGCAAACTCCCCAGGATCCACATGGGGCGAGGCGGGAAAACGGCATGGCAACGCCTGCTGGCTCATCCAACCCCCTGTCCGGATCACCTTCTATGCTGAGCCTCGTGCGCATCGCATTGCGGCGCCCCTATACCTTCCTGGTATTGGCTATTTTCATCCTGATCATCGGCCCGCTCGCGGCCTGGCGCACGCCCACGGATATCTTCCCGGAGATCCGCATCCCGGTGATCGCGGTAATCTGGCAGTACACCGGTCTGCCGCCCGACCAGATGGCGGGGCGCATCACCTCGCCGTTCGAGCGGGTGCTGACCACCACCGTGAACGACATCCGCCATATCGAGGCGCAGTCGATGAACGGCTACGGGATCGTCAAGATCTTCTTCCAGCCGGGCGTCAACATCAGCACCGCCAACGCCCAAGTAACGTCGGTGTCCCAGGCGATCCTGCGCCAACTGCCGCCCAGTACCGTACCGCCGCTGGTGCTCAACTACAGCGCCTCTACCGTGCCTATCGTGCAACTGGCGCTGTCGGGCCCCGGCCTGAGCGAGCAGCGCCTCGGGGATATCGGCCTCAACCAGGTGCGCCTGATGCTCACCAGCGTGCCCGGTGCAGCCTTGCCATACCCGTTCGGCGGCAAGAGTCGCCAGGTGCAGATCGACCTCGATTCGGCGCGCATGCAAGCCCGTGGCCTGTCGGCGCAGGATGTCGCCACGGCCCTGGCCACGCAGAACCTGATCACCCCGGTGGGCACGCAGAAGATCGGCAGCTACGAGTTCAACCTGCAACTGAATAACGCCCCGTCGGATTTCCATGACCTGGAAAACCTGCCGATCAAGACCGCCGACGGCACCACGGTGTTGATCCGCGACGTGGCCACCGTGCGCGACGGCAACCCGCCGCAAACCAACATCGTGCACGTCAACGGCAACCGCTCGGTGCTGCTGCCGGTGCTCAAGACCGGTTCGGCGTCGACCCTGGGCGTGGTCGCCGGGATCAAGGAAAAACTCGCCGACAACAAGGCCGCCTTGCCGCCCAACCTGAATATCGACCTGATCGGCGACCAGTCGCTGTTCGTGCGCTCGGCCATCAGCGGCGTGGCGCGTGAAGGCCTGATCGCGGCGGCGTTGACCAGCCTGATGATCCTGTTGTTTCTCGGCAGCTGGCGCTCGACGGTGATCATCGCCACCTCGATCCCGCTGGCGATCCTGGCCTCGATCGCCACGCTCTCGGCCCTCGGCGAAACCCTGAATATCATGACCCTGGGTGGCCTGGCGCTGGCGGTGGGGATCCTGGTGGACGACGCCACGGTGACCATCGAGAACATCAACTGGCACCTGGAGCAGGGCAAGCCGGTGGAGGCCGCGATTCTCGACGGCGCCGCGCAGATCGTCACCCCGGCGTTCGTGTCGCTGTTGTGTATCTGCATCGTGTTCGTGCCGATGTTCTTTCTCGACGGCGTGGCGCGCTTCCTGTTTGTGCCGATGGCCGAAGCGGTGATCTTCGCCATGATTGCCTCGTTCATCCTGTCGCGAACCCTTGTGCCGACCCTCGCCAACTACCTGCTCAAGCCGCATGTGCATGGCGAAGCCGGGCCTGCGCCGTCACGCAATCCGCTGGTGAATTTCCAGCGCGGTTTCGAACGGCGTTTCGAAGCGTTTCGCGAGCGTTACCACGGTGTCCTCGACACCGCCTTGCACCATCGCCGCACGGTGGTGATCGGCCTGCTGGCGTTTGTCGCGGTGTCGTTCGCGCTGGTGCCGTTCCTTGGGCGCAACTTCTTCCCCGAGGTCGATTCCGGGCTGATCCTGCTGCATGTGCGGGCGCCGGTCGGCACGCGGGTGGAAAGCAATGCGCGCCTGATCGCCGATATCGAAAACGCGATCCGGCGCAAGATTCCCGCCTCCGAACTCAAGGCCCTGGTCGACAATATCGGCCTGTCCATCAGCGGCATCAACGTGGTGTACAACAACACCGGCACCGTGGGTTCCCAGGACAGCGATATCCAGATCAGCCTCAACGAAGACCACCGCCCGACCGCCGAATACATGCGCGAACTGCGCGAAACCCTGCCACGGGAATTCCCCAGCGCGGTGTTCTCGTTCCCGGCCTCGGACATCGTCGGGCAGATCCTCAACTTCGGCTCGTCGGCGCCTATCGACCTGCAGATCACCGGCAATAACCTTGCGGGCAACTTCACCTATGCGAGTGCCTTGCTGCGCGATATTCGCCGGGTGCCCGGTGTAGTGGATGCGCGCATCCAGCAGTCGCGGCAATTGCCGACTTTCAATATCGACGTCGACCGCACTCGCGCGCAGTTGGTCGGGCTGACCGAGCGCGATGTGACCAACAGCCTGGTGGTCAACCTCGCTGGTTCCAGCCAGGTGGCGCCGACATTCTGGTTGAACCCGGCCAACGGGATTTCCTATCCGATCGTCATGCAGACCCCGCAATACAGCCTCGACACCCTGGCAGCACTGCACAACCTGCCGTTGAGCGGCAGCGCCGGCGCGGCCACCGACCAGACCCTTGGCGGCCTGGCGAACATCCAGCGCAGCCACGGCAACTCGGTGTTCACCCAGTCGGATATCCAGCCGGTGGTCGAGGTGCTCACGGCGATCCAGGACCGTGACCTGGGGGGCGTCGCGGCGGATATCCAGAAGATCATTGCAGCCCACGCCGGTGAGGTGCCGACCGGCTCGAAAGTGATCCTGCAGGGCCAGGTGCAGACCATGAACGCGGCGTTCAGCGGCTTGCTGTTCGGGCTGCTCGGCGCGGTGGTGCTGATCTACCTGCTGATCGTGGTCAACTTCCAGTCCTGGGCCGATCCGTTTGTGATCATCACCGCGTTGCCGGCGGCGCTGGCGGGCATCGTGTGGATGCTGTTCGTGACGCACACGCCGCTGTCGGTGCCGGCGCTGACGGGGGCGATCATGTGCATGGGCGTGGCCACTGCCAACGCCATCCTGGTGGTGAGCTTCTGCCGTGAACGCCTGGCGGTGCACGGCGATGCGGTACAGGCCGCCTTGGAGGCCGGCTTCACCCGTCTGCGCCCGGTGCTGATGACCGCCATCTCGATGATCATCGGCATGGCGCCGATGGCCCTGGGCCTGGGCGAGGGCGGCGAGCAGAACGCGCCGCTGGGCCGTGCGGTGATCGGTGGCCTGGCGTTTGCCACCGTCGCCACGTTGATTCTGGTTCCGCTGATTTTCAGTCTGGTCCACGGGCGTCGCCAGCACGCCCGGGTTGCGACCACCGTTACCCAAGGGGTTTGACATGTCCGTTGCTCTTTCCAAACCAAAGTCTTCCCGTGGCCTGCTGTGGCTGATCGTGGGCGGGGTGGTCGTGGTGCTTATCGTTGGGGTCGGCATCGGCGTGCGCGCCAGTGAGTCGCGGGACCTCAAGACCTGGACCGACGCCCAGGCCTTGCCCAGCGTGACCCTGATCAAACCGGTGGTCATCGCCCAGGGCCCGGTGCTCAATCTGCCGGGGCGCATGGAGGCATATTCGCGCGCGTCGATCTTTGCGCGGGTCAATGGCTACCTGAAATCCTGGAACGTCGACATCGGTACTCGCGTCAAGGCCGGGCAGGTGCTCGCTGAAATCGACACCCCCGAACTCGACCAGCAGTTGCTGCAGGCCCGCGCCACGCTGGCGTCGGCCCAGGCCGATGCGAACCTGGCCCAGACCACCGCCAAGCGCTGGCAGGCCATGCTGTCGACCGACTCGGTGTCGCGCCAGGACGTCGATGAGCGCACCGGTGACCTGGCCGCCAAGCAGGCCAAGGTGGCGGCGGCCAAGGCGAACGTCGACCAATTGGTCGCGACCAAGGGCTTCCAGCGCCTGGTGGCACCCTTTGCCGGGGTGGTCACCGCGCGCAGCACGGATGTCGGCGCGTTGATCAGCGCCGGCGGCACGGCCGGCAAGGAGCTGTTCGCGGTGGCCGATGTCAGCCGCCTGCGCGTCTACGTGCAAGTGCCGCAGACCTTCTCACCGCAGATCCGCGAAGGCACCACTGCGCGCTTGAGCGTGCCGGAATACCGTGGCGAAACCTTCACCGGCAAGGTGATCGCCACCGCCGATGCGGTGAACGCGGCGTCCGGCAGCACCCTTGTGCAGTTGCTGGTCGACAACCCCGGTGGACGGCTCTTGCCCGGCGGCTACACCAGCGTGCAGTTCGACCTGCCGGTGCAGGCCGACGTGGTGCGCGTGCCGTCCAGCGCGTTGGTGTTCGATGACAAGGGCATGCGCGTCGCGACCCTGGATGCGCGGGACCACGTGCGTTTCAAGACCGTGAGCATCGCCCGCGACTTTGGCGACAGCGTGGAAATCGCCAGTGGCCTGCAAGCCGCCGACCGCGTGATCGACACGCCGCCGGATGGCCTTGCCGATGATGATGCGGTGCAATTGGCCGCCGCGCCGGTCGAGGTCAAACCCCATGGCTAAGCCTACGTTGCTGGCCCTGGCCGCCTGCCTGGGCCTGGGCGCCTGTTCCCTCGCACCACCACTCAAGGTGCCGCCCACGCCGGTGGCGGCGCAGTTCCGCACCCAAGGCCCATGGACCGTCGCCAGCCCCGACGACCAGGCCAACCGTGACGGCTGGTGGCGCCTCTACAACGACCCGCAGCTGGAGACGATGGAGCAACAGTTGCTGCGCAATAATCCGGACCTCAGCGCGGCGCTGGCGCACTATCAGCAAGCGCAGGGCTATGTGGCCCAGGCGCGCTCGGGGCTGTTCCCGACGGTGTCGGCGATTGGCAACGGCCAGCGCATTCGCCAGTCGGACACCAAGCCGCTGCGCTCGGCGACCTCGCCGGATATTTACAACTCCGCGACCCTGGGCCTGGAGGTCGACTATGAAGTCGACTTGTGGGGCCGCGTGCGCGACACCGTTGCCGCCGGCACCAGCGATTCCGAAGCGGCCAAGGCCGACCTCGCCTCGGTGCGCCTGAGCCTGCAGGCGCAACTGGCCGACAGTTACCTGCGCCTGCGCGGCATCGACTGGCAGAACCAACTGCTGGCGCAGAGCCGCGACGCCTACGCCAAGGCCTTGAGCCTGACCGAAGGCCTGCACGGCGGCGGTATCGTCTCCGGGCTGGATGTGGCGCGGGCGCGCACGCAGCTGTCGACGGTCAAGTCGCAGTTGAGCCAGAGCCAGGTGCAGCGCGCGCTGCTCGAGCATTCGATCGCGGCGATGCTCGGCGAGTCGGCGTCGACCTATAGCGTGGCGGTGAATGTCGCGCCGATAGCCTTGCCGACGGTGCCGACCGGCGTGCCGTCCAGCCTGTTGCAACGGCGCCCGGATATCGCCGCTGCCGAGCGCCGGATCGCGGCCGCCAATGCGCGTATCGGCGTGGCCAAGGCCGCGTGGTTTCCGCAGATCACCCTGAGCGCGCAGGGCGGTTATCAAAGTGATGAGTTTGCCCGCCTGCTGAGTGCGCCGAACCTGTTCTGGGCGATTGGCCCGTCGCTGGTGGGCACGCTGTTCGACGGCGGCGCGCGCCAGGCGCAGGTGGACATTGCCAAGGCTGCCACCGATGAAGCGGCGGCCAAATACCGCGGCGTGGTGTTGGCGGCGTTCGAGCAGGTCGAAGACAACCTGTCGCAGCTCGCCGGCCTGGGCGCTGCCCTGGAGGATCAACGTGATGCTGCCGCTGCGGCGCAATACGCCGAGGACCTGTCCACCTCGCGTTATCGCCAGGGCGCGGTGGCCTATCTGGACGTGGTGACCGCCCAGGTGGCGGCGCTGGACGCCAAGCGCAGTGTATTGCAACTGCAAACCCAGCAATTGAGCGCTAATGTGGGCCTGATCAAGGCCCTGGGCGGCGGATGGAACGTGGCCCAACTGGCGACATCGAACAGTACTGAAACCAAGGAGAAGTAAGCATGACCGACTACGTACCCCCGAAGGTCTGGACCTGGGACACCGAAAGTGGCGGCACCTTCGCCAGTATCAACCGGCCCATCGCCGGCGCGACGCACGAAAAGGTCTTGCCGGTGGGCAAGCACCCGCTGCAGCTGTACTCCCTGGCCACGCCCAACGGGCAGAAGGTCACCATCCTGCTGGAAGAGCTGCTGGCCCTGGGGCACACCGGCGCGGAATACGACGCCTGGCTGATCAAGATCGGCGACGGCGACCAGTTCGGCAGCGGCTTTGTCGCGGTCAACCCGAACTCGAAGATTCCGGCCTTGATGGATCACAGCGGTGCGCAGCCGATCCGCGTGTTCGAGTCCGGCGCGATCCTGCAGTACCTGGCGGAGAAGTTCGGGGCATTCTTCCCGACAGAGCCCGCCGCGCGTGCCGAGTGCCTGTCGTGGCTGTTCTGGCAGATGGGCAGCGCGCCGTACCTGGGCGGTGGTTTCGGGCATTTCTATGCCTATGCGCCGAGCAAGATGGAGTACGCGATCAACCGCTTTGCCATGGAAACCAAGCGGCAGCTGGATGTGCTGGACCAGCGCCTGGCGGTGAGCGAGTACATTGCCGGGGATGAATACACCATCGCCGACATTGCGATCTGGCCCTGGTATGGCGGGTTGGTCAAAGGCCGCTTGTATGGGGAATCGGCGGAGTTCTTGTCGGTGCATGAATACAAGCACGTACTGCGCTGGGCCGAGGCGATCGAAGCGCGACCTGCCGTGCAGCGCGGGCGGCGGGTGAACCGAGTGTCCGGGGCGCCGGAAGAGCAGCTGGCAGAGCGGCACGCTGCGAGTGATCTGGACTGACAGCCGGTGAGCGTGTGGCCGGCCTCAATCCTGTGCCTGGCCCAGGTTCCACAGTTTGTGGAGAGGCTGGCCTGATTCTTGTGCCTTGCACAGTTTCACTGTGGGAGCGGGCTTGCTCGCGAAGGCGGTGAGTCAGTCAACCATAATGTAGCTGACCCACCGCCTTCGCAGGCAAGCCAGCTCCCACACTGATTTGTGGCTGGACTGAATTCTGTGACTGGCTCAGTTCCCACAGTTTGTGGAGGGGCAGGCCTGATTCCTTTGCCTGACGCAGTTCCACTGTGGGAGCGGGCTTGCTCGCGAAGGCGGTGTGTCAGTCAACCATGATGCAGCTGACCCACCGCCTTCGCAGGCAAGCCAGCTCCCACACTGATTTGTGGTTGGACTGAATTCTGTGCCTGGCTCAATTCCCACAGATTGTGGAAGGGCTGACCTGATTCCTGTGCCTGACACAGTTCCATTGTGGGAGCGGGCTTGCCCGCGAAGGCGGTGGGTCAGTCAACCATGATGTAGCTGATCCACCGCCTCCGCATGTGGATCTTCATGTACCCGCCTATTTGTAGCGCTGTTCGAACACCGCCACCTGCTCGGGCTTGATCAATTCGAACGGCACCCACACTTCCGATTCAATCGGTTCACCCTTGATCATCCGGAGCGCCGAATGCACCGCTTGGGTGGCCTGGGCCTTGGGGTCCTGGAACACTGAGGCAGTGAGCAACCCGCGCTTGATCGCGGCCAAGCCATCGGGCAAGCCGTCGATGCCGACGATTGCAATCTCGCCCTTGGCCTTGCCCGCCTGCTGCAATGCCATGGCGGCGCCGATCGCCATTTCATCGTTATTCGCCACGATTGCGTCGAACGGCGTGCCCGCCAGCAGCCAGTTGCTGGTCAGGTCCATGCCTTTGCTGCGTTGCCATTCGGCGCTCTGCTGCTCGACGATGTTGATACCGGGAAAGTCCTTGAGTACCTGCTTGACGCCTTCGGTGCGGTCATGGGTGGCGTTCTGCGCGAGGTCGCCCATGATGATCGCCACATTGCCCTTGCCACCGAGTTTTTCCGCCAGGTAGCGCATCTGCAGTTGCCCGGCCTCGATATCGTTGGAGGCCACGGTGACCACGCCCTTGGGCAGCGTGCGTTCGTCCGGGTGACGGTTGACGTACACCAGCGGGATTTTGCTGGCGACGGCGGCGCGGGTCATGTTGGCGGTGGCCGAGGTGTCGACCGGCAGCACGATCACCGCATCGACTTTCTGGTTGAGGAAGCCTTCGACCTGGTTGAGTTGGCGCACCACATCACCCTGGGCGTCCTCGAACTGGATCTGCACGTCCTGTTGTTTGGCGGCGGCTTCAAGGCCGGTGCGCACGTAGGTCATGAAGTTATCGTCGACCCGCGCGATGCTCACGCCGATGCGGTACGCGGCGAAGCTCCATTGGCTGAACAGCAGGAGAAATGCGGCAACGATCAATGAATAGCGATGCATGAGAATGTTCCTTTTATTGTTATAGGGTGAACGCTTGACGGAACCGCTCCAGGGCCAGCTCGCTGTCGCCGCTGGCCCAGCCTTCGAGGCCGACCACGCCGGTATAACCCATGGCGTGCAAGGCCCTGGCGATGGCCGGGTAGTGGATCTCGCCGGTGCCCGGCTCCTGGCGCCCGGGCACGTCGGCTACCTGGATTTCACCGATGGCGCTGCCGGCACGCTGGATCAGTTCGATCAGGTTGCCTTCGCCGATCTGCGCGTGGTACAGGTCCAGGTTCATCTTCAAGTGCGGGCTGCCAACGGCTTCGATCAGCGCCAGGGTCTCGTCGGCGCGGGCGAACGGCACACCGGGGTGGTCGACCTCGGTGTTGAGGTTTTCCAGCAGGAACACACGACCGGCGTCTTCGCCCAGGCGTGCGATTTTTTCCAGGGTCTTGCACGCGCTCAGCCACATGCGCCCGGTGGTCTGGTTGACGGGCCGCACCGGCAGGCCGCCTTCACCCAGTCCGGTACCGTGCAGGTTGAGGCTCGGGCAGTTCAGCTGCGCAGCCACGCCCAGGGACTCGCGTGCGCTGTCGAGCAATGACCGGATGCCGTCGGGGTCGGTGAGGGTGCCGCTGATATAGCCGGTCATGGAGGTGAAGTCGGCGCCGGTGGCGGCCAGTGCGGCGATATCCTTGTCGGTCCAGCTCCAGATTTCGGCGCTGAAACCCAGTGCATGAATGCGCTGTACGCGTTCGACAAACGGCAGGTCGAGAAACACCATCTCCGCGCTGATCGCCAGTTTGAACGGGATCATCGGCGGGCTCCCTGCACGGCCACGGCCTTGCCGGTTTCAAACGACTCGATGCAGGCGCGGGCAATTGCCAGGGCTGAGCGCGCGTCTTCGCCGCTGGCCAGGGGCTGGGCGCCGGTGCGCAGGCAGTCGACAAAATGGTTGAGCTCGGCGATGTAAGCGTCGCGCAACAGGTCAGTGTCCATGCGCTGCGTGTCGGCCTGGATGCCCTCGGCGAGGTAGCGCACCAGGTCCGACTCGTTGAGGCTGCCCATGCTCAGCATGCCCGCGCTGCCGAACACTTCGCCGCGCACGTCGTAGCCATACACCGCCTGGAAGTTGGCTTCGGCGGTGGCAATCGCACCGTTGTCAAAGCGGATCGCAACCACGGCGGTGTCGAGGAACCCTTTGCTTTTGTATTCCGGGGCGATCAGCGCGTCGGCCATCACATACACCTGCAGCGCTTCGGCGCCGGGGTTGAGGTAGCGCAGGGTGTCGAAGTCGTGGATCAGGGTTTCCAGGAAGATCACCCACTGCGGCGAGTTGGCCGGGTTGTTCAGCGCCGGGTCGCGGGTCAACGAGCGCAACAGCTGCGGTGTGCCGATACGCCCGGCCGCCACGTCGAGGTGCGCGGTGCGAAAGCTCTTGGCGAATCGTCGGTTGAACCCGACCTGTAGCGGAACCTGCGCATCGGCAGCGGCGGCGATGGCGCGGTCGGCTTCATCGAGGGTGATGGCCATGGGTTTTTCACAGAAGATGCCCTTGCCGGCGCGCGCGGCGCGGATCACTAGTTCGGCATGGCTGCGGGCCGGGGCGGCGATGAGCACGCCGTCAATGTCCGGGTCGTCGAGCAACTGCTGCGGGTCGGTGTAGACCTTCTCCACGCCCAGTTCCGCCGCCAGGCGTGCGGCTTGGCCTGGGGTCGGGTCGGCAATGGCGGCCAGGCAGGCGCCGGGGATATGTCGGGCGGCGGTAAGGCCGTGAAAGCTGCCCATGCGACCGGCACCGATCAAACCCAGGCGGATGTTCTGTGTATTCATGAAGTGACCCCTTTTTTATTGTTGGCCCCAGGACGGTCCTGGCAGGCACAGGGGCGGGAGCAAAGCCTGTGCCAATTCACAAGTCATTGATGTGTAAGGATTAATTAATATAAATAAACAAAATGTGTTCATTTAAATGACATGTCTATACTGACATGTCAAAAATCTACACATGGATAATCCGATGAGCATGGCGTTCAGCGTGCAAGACCTCGACTACCTCACGGCCCTCGGCCCGGCGGCGCTCAACGACGGCCCGGTGGCCGCGCTGGAGCACGCGTGGCAGGCTTGCCGGAGTGGCCAGGTCGAACGCCCGGCGGCGGTCCGCCAGGTGATTTGGGATTCATGGCGGCGCAGCGTCGAGGCCGGGATCGACCCGGCAGACAACGCCTACCGCTTTGCCAGCGCCGATACGCTTGCCGCCACCCTGGCCAGCCATCGCGTGCTGATCGCCGCAGCAGCGCAAGTCATGCATGGGCTGCTGGCCTACAACCCGCGCGGCCACATCAATCTCACCGATGCCGATGGCATCACCCTGTATTTCTGTGGGCTGGATATCACCCCCGTTGGCAGTCGTCTGCTTGAGTCGGTCCAGGGCACCAACTGCACCGGCCTGGCGCTGGCCGAGGACCACCTGGTGTACGTGCTGGCCGAGGAAAACTTCGCCAGCGGCCTGCGCCAGCGCCGCATGCACTGCGCCGCGGCGCCGATCAAAAACGCCCAGGGCCAGACGCTGGCCATGCTGACCCTGACCGCCGAACCCGGCTGGTTTCACTTTCATACCCTGGGCACGGTGCAGGCGGCGGCCGAGGCGGTGTCGCGGCAAATGGCTCTGCAAGGGTTGTTGGAAGAACAGCAAACGGTGCTCGAAGTGCTCAACGAAGGATTGGTGGTGCTGGATGAGCGTGGCTGCATCAAGGCCCTCAACCGTTATGCCCGGCAGTTGTTCGGCGTGGGGCTGGAACTGCTTGGCCAGCCGTTCCAGCGCCTGGGCCGCAGTGAATTGAGCGACGCGCTGGGTGAGGCGGTTCGCGATCTTGACTGCACCTTTCACCTGCACAACCGCAGCCAACTTGCGTGCCTGGTCTCGGTGTGCCCGCTGGAGCAGGGCGGGGTGATCGTGTCCCTGCGCGAAAACCGGCGCATCCGCGAGATCACCCGGCGCATCGTCGGCACCCAGGCGAGCTACACCTTCGACACCATCCAGGGCACCTCGCGGGCCATCCAGGACGCGCTGCACCTGGGGCGCATCGCCAGTCGCAGTGAGTCCACCACGCTGATCCTCGGCGAAAGCGGCACCGGCAAGGAGCTGTTCGCCCAGGCCATCCACAATGCCAGCGACCGTGCCAATGGCCCGTTTGTGGCGGTCAATTGCGGCGCGATCCCACGGGACCTGGTGCAAAGCGAACTGTTTGGCCACGTCGAAGGGGCCTTCACCGGCTCGGCCCGTGGCGGCTCGGCGGGCAAGTTCGAATTGGCGGATGGCGGCACGATTTTTCTCGACGAAATCGGCGACATGTCCTTCGACGCCCAAGTCAGCCTGTTGCGAGTGTTGCAGGAGGGCGAAATCACCCGCGTCGGTGCAAAGAACTCGCGGCAGGTGGACGTGCGCATCATCGCCGCCACCCACCGCAACCTCAGCCAGGCAGTGGCCGAGGGTGCATTCCGTGAAGACCTCTACTACCGCCTCAACGTGCTGAACCTGACCGTGCCGCCCCTGCGCATGCGCCGTGAAGATATCCCGTTGCTGGCGCGGCACTTTCTTGCGCGCTGTGCGCGTTCGCTGCGTAAAACGGTGCAGGGCTTTTCCCCCGAAGTGCTGGAAATGCTCTCGACCTACGCCTGGCCGGGCAATGTGCGTGAGCTGGAAAACAGCGTCGAGCGCGCCACCAACCTGGCGACGGGCGAACTGATCCAGGCGGCCGATCTACCCCTGGAAACCAGACCGCGCGCCACGCTGCGCCACTACGAACCCCAGCCCGCCCAGGACCTGAGCAGCCACGAAATGCACGCCATCGTCGCCGCACTCACCACCACCCGCGGCAACATCCGCCTGGCCGCGCGGCAACTGAACGTGTCGCGGGGTGGGCTGTACAACAAGATGAGCCGGTTTGGCCTGAGTGCCGCAGATTTTCGCAGCCCCCTGTAGGCGTGGGCAGGTAAGGATCGATGGCGCGGTCTTGCGGGGCAGCGCACCCCAAGATGCTCCGAACACAGAGCCACCCTAAACGCAGACGGGCCACCGATTCCAGCAGCGGCGAGGATTGTCCCAGATGGCCTCGCTGGCCCTTTGCAAACCATGAAAAAACGCTCCTCACCGATCGTTCCCGCGCTCTGCGTGGGAATGCCTCAACGGACGCTCCGCGTCCCCCAAGCACCAGCCCTCAAGCCCCCATGTTCTCCGACGTCACGATCTGCGGCGCTATATGCACCCGATGCCGCAGCGGATCAAACCCTTCGCCACTTTGCAATTGCACCAGCAACTGCACCAGTGCGTGCGCTGTCTGCCGGGGCTGTGAGTCCATCACCACATCGATCAGGCCCTGGCTCAGTGCCTGGCGGGACAGCGCGGTGGACTCCTGCAGGATGCTGCACAGCGTCGGGCGCTTGGGCAGTTGCGCCAGGGCGTTGATCACGCCGTCGCCGCCACCGCCGACCACGCACAGGCCGCGCAGGTCGGTGTGGCGGGTGAGCAGGTCGAGGGTGGCTTCTTCGGTGATATCGCAGTTGTCGAGGTTGATCAGCGGCTCAAGCGGCTTGAGGCCCGGCGCGTGTTCGGCGAGGTAGCTGTGCAGGCCTTCGACCCGCGCCTGGTGACCGAGGAAACGGTGGCCACCCAACAGGATCCCGACGCTGCCCTTGCGTGCGCCGCAGGTGCGGGCGAGCAGCCAGCCCATGGTGCGTCCGACCACGTGATTGTCCTGGCCGACATAGGGCTCGACGCCGTGTTCATGGATATCCGAAAGCAACGCGACCACCGGCACGCCGGCTGCGCGGATTTGCGCCAGGCAGGCGTTGATCAGCGGATGGGCAAAGCTGACCACCGCGAGCGCATCGCATTGCACGGCGAGTTGCTCGATCTGCGCGACGATGGCGCTGGGTGTGCGGTCGTTGATGTAGTCGAACTGACAGGTCAGGTTGGCCGTGGCGTGGTGCTGCGCGGCGTCGCTGATCGAGTGTGCGAGGTTGGCGTAGAACGCCTGGGCGGTGCCCAGCAGCAGGATGCCGAAGCGGTAGGTGGGACGGCGTTCGCGAATGCGTTGGCCGATCAGTCGCGCGGCGAAATAGCCCACGGCTTCGGCGGCCTGGAACACCTGTTCGGCAGTGTCCGGATTGACCGGCGCGCGCGCGTTCAGGACCCGGTCGACGGTGGCCACACTGAGGCCCGCCTGGGCGGCCACGGTGGCGATGGTCGGGCGTTTATTGTTGTTCATCACAGGCCCCTTGAGCGTCTTGATAGAAAACTATCAAGCCCCGCTGGGCCTGGATGATAGCTTGATAGGGAATGGATTCAAGGCCTTGAGGGTGATTTACCCAGGCTCTATGGTTTCTTTCGCAAGGCACCTGAACACCCACGCTTGCGGAGAACAATAACAATGCCTGGACACACCGCTCATCCCACCCGTCGTGACTACAGCCTGACCGGCCCTGAGGCTGCCCGCGCGGCGGAAAAAGGCCTGGTCTCGGCCAGTTGGTACCAATCGCCGATTTCGCGTAAACGCATGAAAGAATTGATGCAGCGCCGCGACGGCCCGGCCTTGCTCGACACCGCCCTCTGGATCTCGGCGCTGCTGGTCACCGGCTTTGGCGGCTACTGGTTCTGGGGCTCATGGGCCTGCGTACCGTTCTTCATGGCCTACGGCGTGCTCTACGGCACGGCGTCCAACCCGCGCTGGCATGAAACCGGCCACGGCACCGCGTTCAAGACCCGCTGGATGAACGACGCGCTGTACCAGGTGGCGAGCTTCATGTGCATCTTCGAACCCCATGTGTGGCGCTGGAGCCATGCCCGGC
This sequence comes from Pseudomonas sp. GW821-FHT05D12, assembly GCF_059419825.1. Taxonomy (NCBI): domain Bacteria; kingdom Pseudomonadati; phylum Pseudomonadota; class Gammaproteobacteria; order Pseudomonadales; family Pseudomonadaceae; genus Pseudomonas; species Pseudomonas sp. GW821-FHT05D12. The sequence goes on from NZ_JBWKSN010000004.1 coordinate 356,115, forward strand.
ATCACACCGACACCATCGTTGTCGGCCGCGACCCGGAGATCGTCGAGCCGCGCCCGCCCAGCCTGTGGATGATGTTTCTCAGCCTGTTCAACCTGCCGCTGGCCTGGAAAACCTTCAGTGGCGTGGCCCGCCATGCCATCGGCCAGATGAGTGCGCAGGAGCAGGACTTCATCCCCGAATCCGAGTGGCCCAAGGTGTTTCGCGCCGCGCGTATCTGGGTCGGCATTTATGCGCTGGTCATTGGCACTGCGCTGCACCTGCACAGCTGGCTGCCGCTGATGCTGGTGGGCCTGCCGAGCCTCTATGGGGCCTGGCTTGGCTACCTGTTCGGCCTCACCCAGCACGTAGGCCTGGCCGAAGATGTGCTGGACCACCGCAGCAACTGCCGCACCATCTACATGAACCGGGTGCTGCGCTTTATCTACATGGACATGAACTACCACCTCGAGCACCACATGTACCCAATGGTGCCGTACCACGCCCTGGTGCAGCTGCATGAAGAGATTCGCGGCGACTGCCCGCCGCCGTACGCGAATATCCTCGAGGCGTACAAAGAGATCCTGCCGACGATCTGGAAGCAGCGCAGCGATCCCACGTACTTCGTGCAACGCCCGATTGGCCAGCGCACCGAGCCCGCCGCCACGAACGCCGTGCATGCAGAAGCCACTGCAGGCTGAGCCCCTTTAAAAACAAGAGATAATCGCCATGAACGATCAATGGATCGACGTCTGCGCCGTGGGCGAAATAGACGAAGAAGACGTGATGCGCTTCGACCACGGGCCACATACCTATGCGGTGTATCGCTCGGCCGAGAATGAATTTTTCGCCACCGCCGGCCTGTGCACCCACGAAAAAATCCACCTCGCCGATGGCCTGGTGATGGACCACGTGATCGAGTGCCCCAAGCACAACGGGCGTTTCGATTACCGCTCCGGCAAGGCCCTCGGCGCGCCGGTCTGCGTCAATCTCAAGACTTATCCGGTGCGGGTCGAAGCGGGGCGGGTGTTGCTCGCCGTCACGGCCGCAGGATGAACGACGCCCTGATCATCGTCGGCGCCGGCCATGCCGGTGGCCGTGCGGCGCTGACCCTGCGCGAAGAAGGCTACAGCGGGCGCCTGATCCTGATCGGCGATGAAGCGCATTTGCCCTACGAGCGGCCGCCGCTGTCCAAGGGCTTGTTGCAGGGCAGCATCGATCTGGCGGGGTGCAGCCTGTGCGACGAGGCGCGGCTGGCCGAGTTGGACATTGAACACATCGCCGGCAACCCGGTGCGCCAATTGGACCCCGCGCAGCAGCGCCTGCAATTGGCCGACGGCCAGTGGCTGGCCTATGCCGGGTTGCTGCTGGCCATCGGGGGCAGGGCACGCCGCCTGCCCCACGCCCAGGCGAATGTGTTGTACCTGCGCACCCACGATGAAGCGCTGGCCCTGAAAGCCGCGTTGCGCCCTGGCGCCCGGCTGGTGGTGATCGGTGGTGGCTTTATCGGCCTCGAAGTAGCGGCAACGGCGCGCAGCCTCGGGTGCCACGTCACGTTGCTGGAGGCCGGTCCACGCCTGGCCGGGCGCGTGCTGCCGCCGGTCATCTCTGAAGCCTTGCTGGACGTGCACCGCCTTCACGGCGTGGAGGTGCGCTTGAATGTGGCCCTGGAGTCCATCGACGTTGACGCGGTGGTGCTGGTCGATGGGCAACGGTTGCCCTGCGACCTGGTGGTGGTCGGTATCGGCATGCAGCCCAATATCGAATTGGCTGCAGCGGCGGGCTTGGACGTCGGGCAGGGCATTCGTGTCGACGCACACTTGCGCACCAGCGCGCCGAATGTCTACGCGGCCGGCGATGTCTGCGAGTTTCGCCTGGACGGCGAGTATCAGCGCCAGGAAACCTGGCGCAATGCCGAGGCCCAGGGCCGGCACGCCGCGCTGAACCTGCTGGGGCGCGAGCTGGCGTTCGAGTCGCTTCCCGGTTTCTGGTCCGACCAGTACGACTGGGGCTTGCAGACGGTCGGCGTGAGCACCGCGCTGACCGTCAGCCGACCCCTGCCCACGGGCGGCCTGCTGCTGTTCTACCTGGATGCCGAGCACCACCTGCAAGGCGCATGCGGCTGGGCGCCGGGCAACAGCGTGGCCAAGGACATCAAGCTCTGCGAACGGCTGATCAGTGCACGCATCCCGCTCAACCCCACCAGCCTGGCCGACCCCGACCTGTCGCTTAAACAATTGCTGCGAGGCTGATATGCGCCAATTTCTGGTATTTCAATCGCTGTGGGCCATGCAAACCGAGCCCGGTCCCCTGGAAGCACAGCTGGAGCGTATCGCCGCCGCAGGCTTCGATGGCGTCACCGACCACTACTGGAAAGCTGCGGATGTCGCGCGCCTGCACGCCGCCGCCAGCGCCCGCGGCTTGCAGATCGAAGGTCAGTTGTTCCCGCAAACGGTGGATGATCTGGCGGCGGCGCTGGATGTCATCAGCCGTCATGGCTGCCATCACCTGACCCTGCAAGCCGATGTGCGGCCGCGCAGCCAGGCCGAGGCCGCCAGGCTGGTCGAAGGCTGGCAGCGCCTCGCCGAGCAGGTGGACTTTCCGGTGCTGCTGGAAACCCACCGTTATCGCCTCACCAATGACCTGTTGTTCACCCTCGACCTGCTGGCGCAGATGCCCGACCTGAAGCTGCTGGCAGACCTGTCGCACTACGTGGTCGGCTGCGAGTTGCCCGAGCCGGGGGCCGTCGAGGATGATCAACAGATACGCACGATCCTGCGTCATAGCTGGGGCTTTCATGGCCGCGTGGCGAGCAGCGAGCAGGTGCAGGTGTCGCTCGAATTTCCCCAGCATCAAGCGTGGGTCGAGCGGTTTACCGGCTGGTGGCGCTACGGGATCAAGGACTGGCTGGCGCGTCCCGACACCCCGCAGAGCCTGTCTTTCACCTGCGAACTCGGCCCGCCGCCCTATGCGATCACCGGCGCCGACGGTCGCGAGATCAGTGATCGCTGGGCCGAAGCGCTCAAGCTCAAGGCGTTGATTCGCGATGTGTGGCAGGAGTGTCAGAAATGATCTGCTAATCTGCGCGGGTTCACTCTCGCCCTTAGCCTGGATTTGCCCCATGCCGACTTCCTCCGTTCAGCCGCCTCTTGAGCCGCAGTCCGTCTGCCACCCGATCACCAGCAGCGCGATCTTCATGGTCGCCACCGTCACTCCCGGCCGTGAAGACCACGTGCGCGCCTGGTGCGCGGACATCGCCGGGCTGGTGCGTTCGGTGGGCAAGCGTGTGCCGGCGGGCAACTTGACCTGTGTCTGCGGGTTTGGCGCGGATGCCTGGGATCGATTGTTCGGCGCACCACGCCCGGCGGCGCTGCACCCGTTCCGGGAGTTCGGTGTGGAAGGGCGCCTGGCGGTGTCGACGCCCGGCGATATCCTGCTGCATATCCGCGCCGAGCAGATGGACCTGTGCTTTGAACTCGCCACCCACGTGATGGCTGCGCTGGGCGACAGTGTCAAGGTGGTGGATGAAGTCCAGGGGTTTCGCTACTTCGACATGCGCAGCATCATCGGATTTGTCGACGGCACGGAAAACCCGGTAGGCCGCAAGGCCGTGGGGTTCACCATCGTCGGCGCCGAAGACCCGGAATTCGAGGGCGGCAGCTATGTGCTGGTGCAGAAGTACCTGCACAACATGACAGCCTGGAACGGCCTGACAGTCGAAGCCCAGGAGAAGGTGATCGGGCGCACCAAACTCTCGGATATCGAGTTGGATGAGGAGACCAAGCCGAGTAACTCCCACAGCGCATTGACGGTCATCACCGACAAGAACGGCGAGGAAGTGAAAATCCTGCGCGACAACATGCCCTTCGGCCGCCCGGGTGCCGGTGAGTTCGGCACTTACTTCATTGGCTACGCACGCTCGCCGGAGCCTCTGGAGTTGATGCTGGAGAACATGTTCGTCGGCCGCCCGGTGGGCAACTATGACCGTTTGCTGGACTTCAGCACGGCGGTCACCGGCGGCCTGTTCTTCGTGCCCTCGGCCGACCTGCTGGAAGAGCTGGCCGACCGAACGATCGGGCAATAGCACGACCCAGGAAGTACGCATCCCAACTGTAGGCGCCGGCAAGCCGGCTACTACAGAAGCGGTTTTAGCTCAGCAAGCCGGTACTGACTGCGACGATCAGGAACACCCCGAGCAACGCGCGGTAAATCACAAACGGCCAGGTGGAGAACCGTTCCAAAAACTTCATCAGGCCCCAGATCGCAAAGAATGCCGAGACGCTGGCCACCACCAGGCCAAAGAGCAGGTGCGGCCAGGCGTGTACGGGCATGTCGGCGTGCAGCAGCACCCACAGCTCTTTCAAGCCGGCAAGGGCGATGGCGGGCAGGCCGAGCAGGAACGAAAAGCGCGCGGCTTCCTCGCGTTTGAAGTTGAGGAACAACGCGGCCGTCAGCGTCGAACCGGAGCGCGACACGCCGGGGATCAGCGCGCCGATCTGCGCAATGCCGACGATCAGTGCATCGCGCAGGCGCATCTGGCTCATGTCGCGGGTATGCCGGGCACGCACTTCGGCCACCGCCAGCAGCACGGCCATCACCACGCAGGAAATGCCAATCACCATCAGCCCGCGCAACGGCGAGTTGCAGGCGTTCAACGTCGAGGACAGGGCCAGGCCGGCAATGCCGATCGGAATGGTCGCCAGCACAATCGCCACCGCCAGCTTGAACCACTGATTGTCGTAGTCGCCCTGGCGCACCGCACCGATGCTGCCGGTGACCACCTGGCGCACATCACGCCAGAAGTAACTGACCACCGCCGCCAGCGCCGCCAGCTGCATCGCCGCCGAAAACGCCGAGCCGGGGTCCTGCCAGCCGAGCAGGGCGGGCACCACCCGCATGTGGGCGGTGGACGACACCGGCAGCAGCTCGGTAATGCCCTGGATTACGCCCAGGATAAATATCTGCAGGTAATCCAGGGAGGCAAAGCCTACATCCAGGCCGGCGGAACAGACGTTTGTCAAAATGCATGTCCTTGGAGAAAAAGGGGAGGGCTGGCGGAGTTTATTCCAAATGTTTCAAAGTTTTAGGCCGCGCCAGACAAATCCGCATTCGGTTCAGCAAGCAGAAAGGTTAGACAATGTATTGGCCTGGCGAGAGGATTTGTGAACAATGGCGCCCTGCGTTTTTTCACCGAGACCCCCATGCCTGAAACCACCGTTGAACTGATCCAGACCGGGCCGGAAGACGCCGAGCTGATCCGCAATCTCTACCAGTACTACGCCTACGAGTCGTCGGACTGGGAGCAGGAAGACGTCGAGGCCGATGGCCGCTTCTACATCCACGACGAACACCTGACCCGTTACTGGCAGGATCCGCAGTGGAGCGCCAACCTGCTGCTGGTCGATGGCTATATCGCCGGCTTCCTGCTGATCGAAGGCAGTGAATTGCCGGGCCTCGACGCCCTGGAACTGGCCGACCTGTTTATCCTCAAGCGCTATCGCCGCAAAGGCATTGGCCGCGCCATCGCCACGCAAGTGTTGTGCAGTGGTCACGCCAATTGGCTGGTGCGCTTCTATGACCAGGACGAAGTGTCCCAGGCGTTCTGGCGCACGGTGCTGGATAACCTGCCACGCCCGGTGCAGACCCTTGAGCTGGACGATGACCCGCAACTGGTGAGCTACCTGATTACCCGCGCGGCGCTGCACTGAACACAGGGTTGAACTCAAGGCGGCCAAGCCGTTCCTAGCCTCGTCGGCCACCCTGGCCCTGAATTTCACAAGGATGCGAAATGCCTATGTCTGCTTCGATCAAGTACCTGGCGGCGGCTGCCGCACTGCTGATGCTCGGCGGTTGCGTGACCCTCTCGGGTGACTATAACGTCACGGCCGTCGACGTCTCCGGTGCGCCGATCCCGATGGTCATCACCGGCCACGGCAGTGCTATCTATTCGTCGCGCAACATGTTCTGCCAGAACTTCCCGAAAGCCACGGTGACCATCCGTGACCTCAACACCGGCGAAGAGCTCAAGAGCGAAAGTCCTTACCACTGCCGCTAGGGCAGGCGCGGGTTTGCCCCAAAAGAGGCTTCGGCCTCTTTTTTGTTGCCTGGAGAAAAACACCGCTTAGCCGACAATGTTTTTATATGCATAAAAAAACATTTACAAGCCGGGCTTGTACTGTGAATATGTCCCGGCGAATTTAAAAAAACAAAAAACATCCGCGGCACTGACCTCAGGCCAGGCCATAACAACAACGACCTAACACAGGCTTGAAGCCGGCTTCTGCCCCAGGCCGGTCTCTTCAGCGAAGGAGAACATCTCCCGTGAATCGCTTACTCAATGGCACGCTGTGCGTCACCCTCGCACTCAGCGCCGGCCTTGCGCAGGCCCAGACCACCTTGCGCGTCGGCTTGAATGCCGACATCCGCAGCACCGAGCCGGGCGTCAACCGTGACGAAAACACCGACACGGTGATGCTGCACATCGTCGAAGGCCTGGTGGCCCACCGTGAAGACGCCTCCGTCGGCCCGTTGCTGGCTCGTGAGGTGCAACGCTCCGCTGACGGCATGACCTACACCTTCAAGCTGCGCGACGGCGTGCACTTCCAGAATGGCGCGACCTTGACCGCCGCCGACGTGAAGTGGACCTGGGAGCGCTACCTCGACCCGAAAACCCAGTGGCGCTGCCTGGCCGAATTCGATGGCCGTGGCGGGGCGAAAATCACCGGCATCGATGCGCCGGACCCGCTGACCGTGGTGTTCCACCTCGACCAGCCCAGCGGCCTGTTCCTGGCTTCCATGGCGCGCCCCGATTGCGGCGGCAGCGGCATCCTGCACCGCGATTCGCTGGCGGCGGACGGCAGCTGGAAGGCGCCGATCGGCACCGGCCCGTTCAGCCTCGATGAATGGAAACCCGGCCAATACGTGGTGCTCTCGCGCTTCAAGGACTACAGTCCGCGCGACGAGGCCGGGCCGGATGGCTTTACCGGCAAGAAGACCGCATTGGTCGACGCCGTACGTTTCATGGTGATCCCCGACCCGTCATCGGCCAAGGCCGCGTTGATGTCCAACAACATCGACCTGCTGCCCAATGTCAGCGCCAGCGATGCCCAGGAGTTGAAAACCACGCCGGGCGTGCAGATCTCGTTCAGCCCGATCATGGCGATCTGTGGCTTGCTGTTCCAGACCAACGACCCACTGCTCAAGGATGTGCGCATCCGCCAGGCCATCGCCCATTCCCTGGACTACGGGCAAATGGTCAACGCCCTGTCCAACGGCACCTCGGAGCCGAACAACTCGGCCATCCCCCAGACCAGCCCGTTCTACAGTGCCACCGCCAGGCAGGGTTATCGCTATGACCCGCAGGAAGCCCAGCGCCTGCTCAGCGAGGCCGGCTACCACGGCCAGCCGATCAAGATGATCGTCAACAAACGCTATTCGCAGATGTTCGACATGGGCCTGCTCAGCCAGGCGATGGCGGTGGCCAGCGGCCTGAATATCCAGATGGAAACCCTGGAGTGGGGTACGCAGCTGGAGCGCTACCAGAGCGGCAACTACCAGATGATGGCGTTCTCTTATTCGTCGCGCCTCGACCCGGCCACCAGCTTCGATTCACTGATGGGCGACAAGAGCAAGGAGCCGCGCAAGGTCTGGGACAACCCCCAGGCGCAGGCGGTGCTGCGCGAAGCGGTGCGCGAGAGTGACACGGCCAGGCGCCAGGCGCTGTTCGACCAGTTGCACACGATGATGATCCACGACACGCCGATGGTGATCATCTACAACGGCACGGTCGCCGCAGCGCTGCGGGACAGCGTCAAGGGCTTCCATTCGTGGCCGGTGTCGTCGCCACGGTTGTGGGGCGTCAGCCTCGCTGCCCATTAACGAGGCCTGAGCATGTTGCGTTTTATCCTGCAAAAACTCGGGATGGCGATCCCGACGCTGTTGCTGATTTCGGTGATGGTCTTCGCCTTGATTCGCCTGATCCCGGGCGACCCGGCGCTGCTGATGCTCGGCGATATGGCCGACCCCCAGAGCCTGGCCGAGATGCGCCACACCCTGGGCCTGGATCACTCGTTGGTGACGCAGTTCCTGATCTGGTTCAAGGCGGTGTTGAGCTTTGACCTGGGCTTTTCCATCAGCACCAAGCAGGCGGTGTTGCCGCTGATCCTGGACCGCTTCAGCGTCAGCGCGACCATCGTGCTGGTGGCGGTGTTGTTCGCCACGCTGATCGCGGTGCCCATCGGCCTGATAGCCGCCTGGAAACAGAACACTGCACTCGACCTCGGCCTGGTGTCGGTGGCGACCTTGCTGCTGTCGATCCCCAGCTTCTGGCTCGGCCTGCTGCTGCTGCATGCCTTTGGCATCCAGCTCGGCTGGCTGCCGGTGGTGGGCTATGTCAGTTTCGCCCAGGCGCCGTGGCAGGCGATCAGCTACATGGTGCTGCCGGTGGTGACCCTGACGCTGGTGGAAGTCGGCGCGATCACCCGCATGGCGCGGGCCAGCACCATTGAAGTGCTGCGCCTGGAGTACATCGCCCATGCCCGCGCCAAGGGCTTGTCGGAGCGCGCGGTGCTGTGGAAACACGCATTGCCCAACGCCTTCGCCCCGACCTGGACCCTGGTGGGGCTGATCCTCGGCAACCTGCTGGGCGGCATCGCGGTGCTGGAAACGGTGTTCACCCTGCCAGGCATAGGCCGCTTGATGGTGGATGCGATTTTCGCCCGCGACTACCCGGTGCTGCAGGGCTGCCTGTTGCTGATCACCTTTATCTACGTGCTGGTCAACCTGTGTGTGGATCTGCTCTATCCGCTGTTCGATCCAAGGGTGAAGTTATGAGTTCGAGTATTGCCGTGCCCGTGCAGGCCAGGCGTCGACGCGTGTGGGCGCCGGCCAATGCCCTGATCGGCGGCGGGCTGCTGGTGGGGTTGATTGCGCTGGCATTGATGGGCCTGGTGTGGTCACCGTTCGATCCGCTGAAAATCGACCTGATGTCGCGCTTCCAGGCGCCCTCGGCCACGCACTGGCTGGGCACCGACGAGTTCGGTCGCGACGTGTTCAGCCGCCTGTTGATCGGCGCGCGCACCAGCCTGTGGGTGAGCCTGCTGACGGTCAGCGTGGCCGTGCTGGCCGGCACCCTGATCGGCATGCTCGCCGGTTACCTGCGCGGCTGGACCGACCGCGTGCTGATGATGTTCAACGATGCCTTGCTGGCGTTTCCGGGCATTCTCATGGCCCTGGGCATCATGGCGATCATCGGTGCGAGCAAATACGGGATCGTGCTCGCCTTGGGCATCGCCTACACGCCATCGGTGGTGCGCGTGGTGCGCGGCACCGTGCTGTCCCTGCGCGAGCTGGAGTACATCGAAGCTTCGCGGGTGATCGGCAACTCCGAGCTGTACACCATGCTGCGGCACATTGCGCCGAACTGCCTGGCGCCGTTGTGTGTACTGGCCACCAGCATGTTCGGCTGGGCGCTGCTGTCGGAAAGCGCCTTGAGCTTCCTCGGCCTGGGCGTGCCGCCACCGGCAGCGACCTGGGGCAACATGCTCGCGAGCAGCCGGCCGTATATCGCCTCGGCGCCGTGGCTGGGTGTGTTCCCCGGGCTGTTTATCTGCCTGACGCTGCTGGCGATCAACCTGTTTGGCGATGCCCTGCGCGATCGTCTCGACCCCCGGATGAGGAAGTGAAGATGCCCGCCAATCCTGTTTTGCTGAACGTCGAACACTTGCAGATCCGCGTGGGCGAACACGGCCCGCTGGCAGTCGACGACCTGAGTTTCAGCATCGCGCCCGGTGAAATCGTTGCGCTGGTGGGCGAGTCCGGCAGCGGCAAGACCATGGCCGCGCGCGCCGCCATCGGCCTGCTGCCGTTGCCCATGCAAGTCTGCGGCGGGCGCCTGGATTTCCAGGGCCGTGACCTGGCCAGCGTCAGCCCCGAGGAGCTGCGCGCGATTCGGGGCGCGAGCATCGGCATGGTGTTCCAGGAGCCGATGGTGTCGCTCAATCCGGCGCTGAAGATCGGCCAGCAGATGAGCGAAGCGCTGAGGCTGCACACCGACCTCGACCCGCCGCAGATCCGCGAGCGTTGCCTGACTATGCTGCGGCGCATCGGCATCAAGGCCGCCGAGCGCTGCCTGGAATCCTATCCGCACCAGTTTTCCGGCGGCATGCGCCAACGCATCATGCTGGCCTCGGTGATGCTGCTGCGTCCGGCGCTGTTGATTGCCGACGAGCCCACCACCGCACTGGACTGCCTGGCGCAGCTGGACGTGATCGAGCTGATGCTGGAACTGACCCGCGAGCAGGGCACGGCCATTCTGTTTATCAGCCATGACCTGTCCCTGGTCGCCCGTTATGCGCACAAGGTGGTGGTGATGCGTCGCGGCCAGGCGGTGGAGCAGGGCACGATTGAAGATATCCTGCTGGCGCCCAAGGCCGAGTACACCCGCCAGTTGCTGGAGGCATTGCCACGGCGCGGCGTGCTGGCGCCATTGCCGGCCAGCAACGGGCCGTTGGTGGAAGTGGACCAGGTGTGCATCGAGCACCCGGGGCCGACCTCGTTCTGGGGCAAGCGCCAGCACACCCGTGTGGTGCACTCCGCGAGCCTGGTGATTGCCCCCGGCGAAACCCTGGCGCTGGTGGGCGGCAGCGGCTCGGGCAAGACCACCCTCGGGCGCTCGCTGGTAGGCCTGATCAAACCTTGCGCCGGTGCGATCCGCTTCAAGGGCGTGGACATCCTCAAGGCCGCCAACCGCACGCACCGCCTGCAATGCCAGATGATCTTCCAGGACCCGTATTCGTCCCTGAACCCACGGATGAAAATCGGCGACATCCTCGCCGAACCGCTGCGTCACGAACCCGGCCTCAACGCCGCCCAGCGACGTGAGCGGGTGACGCAGACCCTCCAGGACATCGGCCTGGGCGAGCAGTTTGTCGAGCGTTTCCCCCATCAGCTCTCCGGCGGCCAGCGCCAGCGCGTCGCCATCGGCCGCGCGCTGGTGCGCCACCCGCAACTGGTGATCGCCGACGAGCCGATTTCGGCGCTGGACATGACTATCCAGAAGCAGATTCTCGAGCTGTTCGAACGCCTGCAGGCGCAGTACGGCTTTGCCTGCCTGTTCATTTCCCATGACCTCGCGGCGGTGGAGCGTATCGCCCATCGGGTGGCGGTGATGCACCAGGGCACTGTGGTGGAAGTGGGGGCGCGCGAACAGATTTTCGACCATCCGCAGCACCCGTACACCCGGCAATTGCTGGCCGCCGCCAGCCCGCTGGAGAAACTGCCGGACGGCGGCTACCGAATACGACCGGCGATTTAACCCCCTGATTTCACCCAGCGTGCAGGCCTTCAAAACCTGCGCGATGGGGAATGTCGTGCCCAGAAAAACAATAAGACCTACTCACCGATAACGACTGCCAGGAGCCAAGAACATGCATAACAACAACCTCAACCTGATCCTGAAGGGCGTCGGCCTCATGAGCGGGGGCCTGCTGTGCGTCCCGGCCCAGGCGGACTTCATCAAGGACAGCAAGGCTGATCTGGAACTGAAGAACTACTACTTCAACCGTGATTATCGCGAGGACGCCGGGCAATCCAAGCGCGAGGAATGGGCCCAGGGTTTTATCCTCAACCTGAAGTCGGGCTTCACCGAAGGCACCGTGGGCTTTGGGGTGGACGTGGTCGGCATGCTCGGCCTGAAACTCGATTCCAGCCCGGACCGCTCGGGCTCCGGCCTGTTGTCGCGGGACAACGACGCGACGCCGGGCAAACCGAGTTATGCCAAGCGTGCCCACGATGAATATTCCAAGTATGGCGTGACCGGCAAGGTGCGCTTTGCCCAGAGCGAACTGCGCAGCGGCTACCTGCTGCCGGACCTGCCGACCTTGCAACCGAACACCAGCCGGCTGTTCCCGCAGACTTTTCGTGGCACCCAGGTGACCTCGACGGACATCGCCGGGCTGGCGTTGATCGGTGGGCAGATTGACCAGACCAAACAGCGCGAGTCCACCGACTACGAAGACATGGCGCTGACCAGCCAGAGCGGCGCCTACAAAAGTTCCGGCAAGAGTGACCGCTTCCGCTTTGCCGGCGGCGACTACAAGCTTACGCCGGGCATGACCCTCAGCTATCACTTTGCGCAGCTGGAGGACATCTACCAGCAGCATTTCGTCGGGGTGAAAAACAGTTTCGCCCTGGGCGGCGGCACCCTCAAGACCGACATCCGCTACTTCGATGCGGACAAGTCGGGTGCGGGCCTTGCAGGCAAGGTCGACAACCGCGCGCTGAGTACGCGGGCGATGTTCAGCTACAAGGGCCACAGCGTTGGCGGGGGGTATCAGGAGCAGTATGGCGAGACGCCGTTTACCTATGTGGACGGGACGAACACCTACCTGTTTTCCGAGTACCAGTTGAGCAACTTCTCGCAGACCAACGAGCGTGTCTGGCATGCGCGGTATGACTTTGACTTTGCCGCGTTGGGCGTGCCGGGGCTGACGTTTTCGACGCGTTGGGCCAAGGGCGACCAGGCCGAGGTGAAGGGGTTTGTGGGGGAGGGGCGTGAGTGGGAGCGCGATATTGACCTGGGCTATGTGTTTCAGTCCGGGGCGCTCAAAGGGGTGTCGTTGCGCTGGCGCAATGGGTTGAGCAAGGCTAACTATCTCCGGGATATGAACGAGAACCGGGTGATTGTTGGCTATACCGTGGCGCTCTGGTGATGCGAGTGGGGGCGACTCGGCCTGAATGTGGGAGCCGGCTTGCCTGCGATGGCGGTAAGTCGGCGTACCGCTCCATTCCTGCGCCTGGGTTTGCGGTCTGGGACCGTGCGCCTAGGCGAAACAGGGATGCCCACCGGGGCAACCCGTCATCCCTTGTTGCGCGCCACCCGCAACTTGCTGGCCACATCCAGGTGTCGATGCAGCAGCGTCGACGCCCACTCGTTATCGCCTTGCTCCAGCGCATCGAGGATTGCCAGGTGTTCCTGGCACGAGACTTTCACGCGTTCCACGTTGTTCACCGTGTGGAACTCGGTCAGCCGCCGCAAGCGGTTCTGTTGCTGGATCGCCTGCAGGATGTAGCCGTTGCCGGAGGCGGCTGCGAGCAGTTCGTGGAATTCGGCGTTGCATTCGATAAAGCGCTGCCCGTCGACCTTGCCTTCGAGCAGTTCCATCTGGCGCTCGCGGCAGCGGCGGAAGTGTTCCGGGTGGATCTTGAAGGTCGGTTCCAGCAGCCCGGCCGGCTCCAGCAGCATGCGGAAGCGGTAGCTCTCGAAGCGCGTCTGCGGGCTGTTCAGCGTCGGCAGGAATTGCCAGCCATGCCCGTGCTTGCGCTGCATCACGCCTTCATCCGAGAGCCGCAGCAGGCAGCGGCGCAACACACTTTTGCCAACGCCGTAGCGGCGCAGCAAATCACTTTCGGAAATCTGGTCGGGCAGCACCTGGTTCAGCCGGTCGTCGATCAGCCGCGTGTACAGCTGGTCCTCTTCGTTGTGCAACTCACTGAATTGCTGCGCCAGGCCATCGGTTGCCTGCAGCGGGACGCGATAGCCCTGCTGCGGCAACGGCTCGATGGCCTGCTGTTCGGCCAGGTAGGAAAGCGCACTGCGGATCGGCGAGCGCGATACGCCCAGGCGCTGCGCCAGTTCCACTTCCTTGAGGTGCATACCGGGTTGCAGGTCGCCGCTGGCGATGGCGGCAAGGATCTGCCCGGCGACTTTGGTCTGCAGCGAAGTGAGTGGGGCCATGGTGCGAAGTCTTTCCTGTGACAGGGGAGGCAAGGATACCCGGAAAAGCTGAATTATAGGCGGCTCAAATACATCAGCGCCGCGTCGATCAAATCTTTATCTGCATTATTTGAAATATAAAAACATCCAGAGGACCCATCATGACTTACATCCCGCTGCCCCGGGCCTTGCCCACCGAACGCGGCGTCGACCCGGCCGGCATTCTCGATTTTCTCCGGGCCGTGGCCGAGGCCGGCCTGGAGCTGCACAGTTTCATGCTGTATCGCCAGGGCGCAGTGGTGGCCGAGGCCTTCTGGCGACCTTATTCGGCGCATCGCCCCCACGTGCAGCATTCGGCAACCAAGAGCTGGACCGCCACCGCCGTCGGCCTGTTGATCGATGACGGGCGCCTGAGCCTCGACGCCAAGGTCGTGAGCTTCTTCCCCGAGCTGTGCCCGCAACCTGTCAGTGCGAACCTTGCGGCGATGACGGTCGAGGATCTGCTGACCATGCGCACCGGCCACACCCGCGGTATTTCCGGCGGTGACTGGCGCAACCTGCAAAGCAGTTGGGTCGAGGCGTTTCTGAAGGAGCCGGTGGACGAGCCGCCGGGCCAGTCGTTCATCTACAGCAGTGCCTCGAGTTTCATGCTCTCGGCCATCGTCACCCAGGTCACCGGGCAGACCCTGCACGCGTTGTTGCAGGCGCGCGTCCTCGATCACCTGGGCCTCGACCGGCTGGAGTGGGACCTGGCGCCAGGCGGGTTCAACGCCGGTGGCAACGGCTTGAGCTGCACCAGCGAAGACTCGCTGAAGTTCGGCGTGCTGCACCTCAACCGTGGCCAATGGCAGGGCCGCCAGTTGCTCTCGCCACAGTGGGTCGACGACGCCACGCGCAACCAGGTGCAGGATGTGTGGATGGGCGAATTCGACGGCAAGCAGTACCTGCCGCGCGACAAGAACAAGGCCAACGAAGCCCAGCGCGAAGGCTATGGCTACCAGTGGTGGATGACCGAGCACGGTGGCTACTACGCCTCTGGCGTGTTCGGCCAGCAGTGCATCGTGCTGCCGGCACAGGACACGGTCATCGTGTTCACCTGCGGCCTGCGCCTGGGTGAAAAGCGCTTGCACCAGGCGCTGTGGCAACACCTGTTCCCGGCGCTGGGCCGCGCGAGTGCGGATGCCCAGGGCTGCCAGGCGCAATTGGACGCGCTGATTGACGAGCTGCACCTGCCGACGTTGCAAGGCCTGAAAAGCTCGCCCGCCAGTACCACCCTGCAAGGCCGTTTCAGCATCGAGCCCAATGAAGACGGCGTGCAGGAACTGGCCTTTGATTTCCATCCCGATCACTGCGACTTCACCCTCGTCGACCACCGTGGCACCCATCACCTGCGCGCGGGTTTCCAGCAGCCGCTGGAGTCGATCACCAGCCTCACCGGCAATTACCTGCACCACCAATACCAGCCGGAGCAGACCCCGGTGGTCGCCCAGGCTTGCTGGACTGCCGAGGGCGAGTTGCGCATGGACTGGCGCTTTGTCGAAACCGCCTTCGGCGACCACGTCAGTTGCCGCTTGCATCACGGCCGCCTGCACTTCGCGCGCGGCGTCAATACCAATGCCGGCGCCTTGCAGCGCCCGACCCTGATCGGCACGCGCATCGCGTCTTAAGGAGTACACCCATGACCTCTTCCTTGTGGGCGCCATTTACCGCCATGCGCCCGTTCAACCGCGCGCCGATGCTGTTTGATCGCGCCGCCGGCATGCATTACACCACCACTGATGGGCGCCAGGTGCTCGACGCCATGGCCGGGCTCTGGTGCGTCAACGCCGGTCACGGCCAGGCGCGGATTGTCGAGGCGATTCGCGAAGCGGCGGGGCGCCTGGACTTTGTGTCCTCGTTCAAGATGAGCCATCCAGCCGCACTGACCCTGGCCGATCGGCTGGTGGCCAGCGCCCCGGACGGCCTGGATAAAGTGTTCTTTACCAACTCCGGCTCGGAAGCGGTGGACACCGCGCTGAAGATCGCCCGTGCTTACCATCAGGCCCGTGGCGATTGCCGCCGCACCAAACTGATCGGCCGCGCCAAGGGATACCACGGCATGGGCTTTGGCGGGCTGTCGGTGTCGGGCATTGGCCGGCAGAAACGCGACTTCGGGCCGCTGCTCGGCGACGTCGCGCACCTGCCGCTGCCCTATGATGCCGGCTCGCGTTTCAGCCTCGGCCAACCGGCGCAAGGCGTGCAGTATGCGGACGCCTTGCTGCACCTGCTGGAGATTCACGACCCGGCCACGGTGGCGGCGGTGATCGTCGAGCCGGTGACCGGTTCCGGCGGGGTGTATGCGCCGCCACTCGGCTACCTGCAGCGCCTGCGCGAGCTGTGTGATCGGCATGGCGTGCTGCTGATTTTCGACGAGGTGATCACCGGTTTCGGCCGTGTCGGCCACAGCTTCGCTGCCCAGGCGTTTGGCGTGACCCCGGACCTGATGACCCTGGCCAAGGGCCTCACCAACGGTGCGGTGCCGATGGGCGGCGTGCTGGTCAGTGGCGCCGTGTATGAGGCCTTCATGCAAGGCCCGGAACAGGCGATTGAATTGATGCACGGCTACACCTATTCCGCCCATCCGCTGGCGTGCGCCGCAGGTCTCGCGACCCTTGAAGTGCATCAAGAGTTGGGCATCAACGCCCATGTGCAGCAGATCGCCCCGCTGTGGCAAACCACTGCGCTGGCCCTGCGCGAACAGCCGCTGGTGCTTGATGTGCGTGCGATTGGCCTGCTGTGCGCCGTCGAACTCAAGCCCCGCGACGGGGCGCCGGGGGCACGCGCGGCCGAGGTGGCCCAGCGCTGTTTCGATGCAGGCGTGCTGGTGCGCGCGTCCGGAGAAAATATCGTCTTGTCGCCGCCGCTGATCCTCGACCATGAACAACTTGCGCTGATCTTCCACACCCTGGCGCAGGCCCTTGAGGCGACGCGATGAACCACCGGGATTTCTATATCGACGGGCAGTGGGTCAAGCCCTTGGGCACCGAGACCCTGGCAGTGATCGACCCGTCCACCGAGTGCGCGGTCGCGACCATCAGCCTGGGCACGCTTGGCGACCTCGACCGGGCAGTGGCTGCCGCCCGGCGCGCCTTCGATCACTACAGCCAGTGGACGCGGGAGCAGCGCCTGGCGTTGCTGGCGGCGATCATCGAGGGCTATCGCGAACACAGCGAGGCCCTGGCGCAGTGCGTGCACCAGGAGATGGGCGCGCCCATGTCACTGGCGCGCAGTGCCCACGTGCCGGCCGGGCTGGGCCACTTGCAGCGGGCCTATGCGGTGCTCGAAGACTACGCGTTCGACCGCACCCACGGCAGCACGCTGATCAGTCGCGAGCCGATCGGCGTGTGCGGCCTGATCACGCCCTGGAACTGGCCGCTCAACCAGCTCACCTGCAAGCTCGCCCCGGCCTTGGCGGCGGGCTGCACGATGGTGCTCAAACCCAGTGAAAAGGCGCCGCTGTCGGCCATGCTGCTGGCCGATATCCTGCACCGCGCCGGGGTGCCCAAGGGCGTGTTCAACCTGGTCAACGGTGACGGGCCGACGGTCGGCGACGGCATGGCGCGGCATGCCGGTATCGACATGCTGTCCTTCACCGGCTCCACCGGCGCGGGCATCGCGGTGGCCAAGGCGGCGGCGGACACGGTCAAGCGCGTGTCGCAGGAACTGGGCGGCAAGTCGGCCAACCTGATCCTGGCCGATGCCGACCTGGAGGCGGCAGTGCGCCATGGTGTCAGCAGCTGTTTTCGCAACAGCGGGCAGTCGTGCAATGCGCCGACGCGAATGTTGGTGCCACGGGCGTTGCAGGCGAGGGCGGTGGCGATTGCACAGGCAGTCGCCGGGCAGATCTGCTTCGACGACAGCCACCCGGCCACGGCCATGGGACCCTTGGCCAATCAGGCGCAGTTCGAGCGGGTGCAGGCGTTGCTCGCGGCCGTCGACAGCCCGCCCGTCTGCGGCGGCGTGGGCCGCCCGCACGGGGTGAAGACGGGTTTCTACGCCAGGCCCACGATCTTCGCCGATGTCGATCCAGACACACCGATTGCCCGCGAGGAAGTGTTCGGCCCGGTGCTGGTGATCATCCCCTACGACAGTGAAGAACAGGCGATTGCCATCGCCAACGACAGCCCTTACGGGCTCTCGGGCTATGTCACCGCCGGCAGCCTGGAGCGTGCACGTGCCGTGGCCCGGCGCCTGCGCACCGGCATGGTCCATCTCAACGGCAGCAAGGCCGACAACGGCGCACCGTTCGGCGGCTACAAGCAGTCGGGCAATGGCCGCGAATGGGGCGTGTTCGGGCTGGAGGACTATCTGGAAGTGAAGTCGCTGTTCGGCTACCAGCCTAGCCCGGATTGAACAACGCCTGTTGCATCGCCTGCGGCGGCTGGCCGAAGGCGCGCAGGAAGGCCTGGCGCATGCGCTCGCGGTCGCCGAAGCCGGTTTCGCGGGCGACGACTTCCACCGGGTGGCGGCTGGTCTCCATCATTGCCCGCGCGGCTTCCACGCGCAGCGACTCGATGGCCTTGGCCGGCGTCTGCCCGGTTTCCTCGCGAAACACGCGGCTGAACTGGCGCGGGCTGAGCCGGGCGACCTCGGCCAGGGCTTCCACCGACAGGTCGTGGGTGAGGTTTTCGCGGGCGTAGGCCAGGGCCAGTTGCACACGGTCGGACTTGGGGTCCAGTTCCAGCAAGGCCGACAGCTGCGACTGCTCGCTGCCCCGGCGCTGGGCAATCACCAGCTTGCGTGCGATGCGCCGCGCAAGATCGCTGCCCAGGTCGTTCTCGACCATCGCCAGCGCGAGGTCGACCCCGGCACTCATGCCGGCGCCGGTCCAGATCTGGCCGTCGACCACGAACAGCTTGTCTTCTTCCAGGTGGATAGCCGGGTGACGCTTGCGAAAGGCCGGTGCGTGAATCCAGTGGGTGGTGGTGCGCTTGCCCTCCAGCAGGCCGGCTTCGGCCAGTACAAAGATGCCCATGCACAACGAGGCGATTCGCCGTGATTGCGCAGAGGCGGCCTTGACCAGTTCCAGCAGGCTCAGCTCCGGCAGGCGAAACTCCATGTAGCCGCTGACAATCAGCGTGTCATAGCCTTCGGCGCGCACTTGGGTGGTGTTCACCGAGAAGCCCTGGGACGCCATCACCGCACCGCCATTCTCCGACACCAGGTGAAACTCATAAGCCGGTTCGCCGCGCAGCAGGTTCGCGCACTCGAACACCGACCCGACGCTGAGACTCAGGCATTCGAAGTTCGGGTAAACCATCAGCGCAACGCTGTGCATCGCATCTCTCCAGGAGCGTGGGAGAGGCGATTGTCGGCGGCTGCCGGGAAAACGGCAACCGCCTTTGCGGCGTGTCCGGAATCCTTGCGGATATGACATTGTGAGCGCCTGGCCCCATCCCTAACATTCACCCAACGACGAGACGACTGGTCTAATCGGACGGGATGAAGACATGAGCAACGAAACCAGAAGTGCACGGCAGATCATTCTTGACAGTGCACGGCCGATTGTCGGCGCCAAGGGATTTTCTGCGGTCGGCCTGAACGAAATACTGCAAGCCGCCGAAGTGCCTAAAGGCTCGTTCTATCACTACTTCACGTCCAAGGACGCGTTTGGCGTGGTCCTGCTCGACACCTACTTCGACCAGTACGTGCAGGGCATGGAACAGCTGTTCAACCAGTCGGGTTTGTCCCAGCACGCCAAATTGATGCGCTACTGGCAGTGCTGGATCGACAACCAGACGGGCTGCACCGATGCCGGCAAATGCCTTGCCGTCAAACTCGGTGCGGAGGTGTCAGACCTATCAGAGCCCATGCGCCTGGCATTGCAGCGGGGCACCTCACGCACCATCGATTTACTCGCCGTGGCCATGCAGCGCGGCGTGCAGGACGGCTCGCTGTTGCTCGAACACAGCCCGCAGGTCCTGGCCCGGCAGCTGTACGCGTTATGGCTGGGCGCCAGCGTCATGAGCAAGATCACCCACACACCCGCGCCTTTTGACGAAGCGTTGTTGCTGACCCGACAGCTGTTGGGTCGCCCTGAAAACCCTGACATTCACATCGATCGAGGCACTGGAAAATGAAAGTATTAATGGTACTGACCTCTCACGACCAGCTTGGCGACACCGGCCGCAAGACCGGCTTCTGGCTCGAAGAATTTGCTGCACCGTATTACGTGTTCAAGGACGCCGGTGCCGAACTGGTGCTGGCTTCCCCGGCCGGCGGCCAGCCGCCGCTCGACCCGGTGAGTGATCAGCCGGATGCGCAAACCGAGCAGACCCGCCGCTTCGCCGCCGACCCGGCGGCACAGCAGGCGCTGGCTACTACCGTCAAGCTGGACACGGTCAACGCGGACGACTTCGACACGGTGTTCTACCCAGGTGGGCACGGCCCGCTGTGGGACCTGGCGGAATCGCCGACCTCCATCGCGCTGATCGAGGCGTTCGAACGTGCCGGCAAGCCCATCGGCTTTGTCTGCCATGCACCGGGGGCCTTGCGTCACGTCAAGGCGGTGAATGGCGAGCCGCTGGTCAAGGGCCGTCGCGTCACCGGCTTCTCCAACTCGGAAGAAGCGGCAGTGGGCCTCACCGACGTGGTGCCGTTCCTGATCGAAGATGATTTCAAGAAACTCGGCGGCCACTATGAGAAGGGCGCTGATTGGGCTTCTTTTGTCCTCGAAGATGGTTTGTTGATCACCGGGCAGAACCCTGCCAGTTCCAGCGATGTGGCCAAGGCCCTGCTGAAACTCACCGCCTGAGCTAACTAACTGCAGTCACTCCTTGGCGACGCGCAAGCGTCGCCAACGCTTTTGTTCGTCCTGAATTTGGAAAATTTCACATGACCCAGCCTGTTTTAAGTACGCCGGTCACCCTCGGCCACCACACATTGAACAACCGGGTGGTACTGCCGCCCCTGACCCGCCAGCGCAGTGCGCAACCTGGCGATATCGCCACCACGCTGATGGCCGAGTACTACCGCCAGCGTGCCGGTGCCGGTTTCATGGTCAGCGAGGGCACGCAGATCGAGCCCCGTGGCCAGGGCTACGCGTGGACGCCAGGGATTTATTCGGCGGCGCAGATTGATGGCTGGCGCACGGTCACCGATGCCGTGCATGCCGACGGCGGGGTGATCTTTGCCCAGCTGTGGCACGTCGGCCGTGTGTCGCACAACGCGTTGCAGCCTGAGGGCGCGGCACCGGTCGCACCCTCGGCGATTGCCGCGCTGCAGGCCAAGGCCTTTATCGAAACCGGGCCTGGCGTCGGCGAGCTGAAGCAACCGCCGGTGCCGCGCGCCTTGACCACGCTTGAGGTCAAGGCATTGGTCGCGCAGTACGCCCAGGCTGCCCGCAATGCGCTGGACGCCGGCTTTGACGGGGTGGAAATCCACTCGGCGAACGGTTACCTGGTCAACCAGTTCATCTCGGCGCATGCCAACCAGCGTGATGACGAATACGGTGGCTCGCTGGATAACCGCCTGCGGTTCCTGCGCGAGATTGTTGAAGCGGTGTGCCAGGTGGTTGGCCCGGAACGCCTGGGCGTGCGGTTTTCACCGTTGTTCAGCGGCACTGACCAGGACCGCGTGTACATCGGCCTGGTCGAGGAAGACCCACATCACACCTATATCGAGGCGATCAAGGTGCTGGAGGCGTCGGGTATTGCTTACCTGTCCATCGCCGAAGCCGACTGGGACAACGCGCCCGACCTGCCCGACAGCTTCCGCCAGGCCGTGCGCGAGACGTTCAGCGGGCGGATCATCTACGCCGGGCGCTACACCGCCGAACGCGGCGCGCGCCTGGTCGAGACGGGGCTGGCGGACCTGATCGCATTCGGGCGGCCGTTCATTGCCAACCCGGACCTGCCGCAGCGGATCTTCAAGGGCTGGCCGTTGAATCCGCTGCGCGAAGAGGGGATGTACGGTGGGGGAGAAGCAGGTTATATCGACTACCCCACCTACCTCGGGTAATCACGCCGCCAATCCGGGAGGGGTTGCCCGCTGATTACTCCACCCGCAACACGATCTTGCCGATGTGGTCCCCACCTTCCATGCGCGCATGGGCCTGGGCCGCGTCGGTGTATTCGTAGACTTTGTCGATGATCGGCAGGCAGCGCCCGGCGGCCAGTACCGGCCACACGTGCTCGCGCAGCTGCGCGGCAATCGCGGCCTTTTCGTCCTTGGTTCGCGAGCGCAGCAGCGAGCCGGTGATGATCGCGCGCTTGGCCATGATGGTCAGCAGGTCGACGTCATTGCCCTTGCCGCCACCGAGGAAGCCCAGCATCACCAGGCGACCCTCCATGGCCAGGGCCTTGAGGTTATTGCTCAGGTACGAGCCGCCCATGATATCCAGCACCACGTTGACGCCCTTGTCGGCGGTTTTTTCGGCGATGACCTGGGCAAAATCCTGCTCGCGGTAATTGATCGGCTCGCCGCCCAGCTTGGCAATGGCGGCGCACTTGTCGGCACTGCCGGCCGTGGCAAACGCCTGGAGGCCAAACTCGCGGCAGAGCATCAGCGCGGTGGTGCCGATGCCGCTGGTGCCACCGTGGATCAGCGCACGCTGGCCTTCGTGGGCGCCGCCCAGGCCGAACAGGTTGGCCCACACGGTGAAGAACGTTTCCGGTACGGCGGCGGCTTGAATCCAGTCCATGCCTTGCGGAATCGGCAGCGCCTGGGTGGCCGGCACGCTGCAAAACTGTGCATAGCCGCCGCCATTGGTCAGGGCGCAGACCTTGTCGCCCACGGCGTATTCGCTGACACCGTCACCCAGCGCCACCACTTCACCGGCGATTTCCAGGCCGGGGATCGGGCTCATGTCGGGTTTCATCGGGTACTTTCCGGCGCGTTGCAACGCATCCGGGCGATTGACGCCGGCGGCATGCACGCGGACCAGGATCTCGCCGGGGCCTGCCACCGGCACATCGGCGCGGCGCGGTTGCAGCACTTCAGGGCCGCCGGGGGCGGTGATTTCGATCAGGGTCATTTCTTTGGGAAGTGTCATTTGAGCCTACCTGCAGCGATGAACGTATGGGTTGGGACCGTGGCGAGGGGGCGGCGGTTCAGCACGATCGTGCCCGGCGACCGCGCGAGATTCGAGCGCGTAAAAAAAAGGCCGGGCAAGCCCGGCCGATAAAGGCAGACATTAACTCAGCGTTTCAGGAACGCCAACAGGTCTTCGTTCAACTGCTGGGCGTGGGTCACCGCGAACCCGTGGGGCGCGTCCTTGTACACCTTCAGTTCGGCGCCCTTGATCAACTCCGCCGCCACTTTGCCGGTGGTCTCGAACGGCACGATCTGGTCGCCATCGCCATGGATCACCAGGGTGGGTACGTCGATCTTGGCCATGTCCGGGCGGAAGTCGGTTTCGGCGAACGCGGTGACGCAATCCACCGTGGCCTTGAGCGAGGCCAGCAGGGCGATTTGCAGGGTCTGGGTCTGCACGCCTTGGGAGACGACCTGGCCCTTGTTGATGCCATAGAACGGTGCGTTGAAATCGCTGATGAACTGCGCGCGATCCTTCAGCAGCTCGGTCTTGAACCCTGCGAACACATCGAGCGGGACACCCTGCGGATAGTCGGGCTTCTGGCCGAACAACGGGGTGACGGCGCCCAGCAGCACCAGGCCGGCCACCCGTGCGCTGCCGTGGCGGGCGATGTAGCGGGCCACATCGCCGCCGCCCATGGAGAAGCCCACCAGGGTCACGTCCTCGAGGTCCAGGTGTTCGATCAACTGGGCGATGTCGTCGGCGAAGGTGTCGTAGTCGTTGCCGGTCCAGGGTTGGTCCGAGCGGCCAAAGCCACGGCGGTCAAAGGCGATGGTGCGATAACCGCGGCTGCTGAGGTACTCCATCTGGTATTCCCACATGTCGGCGTCCAGTGGCCAGCCGTGGCTGAACAACACCGGTTTACCGCTGCCCCAGTCCTTGAAATAGATCTGGGTACCGTCTTTTGCAACAAATGTGCTCATGCAAAAACTCCTGGTTGAGGGGGCTGAAAGACTCTAGCGCACTATTGCGTGAAACCGGACGAAGGGCTTGTACCGGTGTGCTCGGTTGAACGGTTCAGCGTCTATGCTGGTCCACTGACCTCTACCGTCAGATCACACAGGTGAACGAAATGGCCAAGACTTACAGCTACGCCGCCCAGAACGCCAAGGATGCCCTCAAGCCCTTCACCTTCGAGCGCCGCGCGCCGGGGGCCGAGGACGTCCAGATCGACATTCTGTATTGCGGCGTCTGCCACTCCGACCTGCACACCGCACGCAATGAGTGGAACAACACCCTGTATCCCTCGGTGCCCGGCCACGAAATCGTCGGCCGTGTGACAGCGGTGGGCGCCAATGTGAAAAAATTCAAGGTCGGCGACCTCGCCGGCGTCGGCTGCATGGTCGACAGCTGCCAGCACTGTGCGTCCTGCGCCGAGGGCGAGGAGCAATACTGCGAAAACGGGTTTACCGGCACCTACAACGGCCCGGTGTTCGGCGGTGAAAACACCTTTGGCGGTTATTCGGACAGCATCGTGGTCAAGGAGAAGTTCGTGCTGCGCATCTCCCACGATGATTCGAACCTGGCAGCGGTGGCGCCGCTGCTGTGCGCGGGCATCACCACCTACTCGCCGCTGCACCACTGGAAGGTCGGCCCCGGCAAGAAAGTCGGCGTGGTCGGCCTGGGTGGCCTGGGGCATATGGCGGTGAAGATCGCCCATGCGATGGGCGCACACGTCACGCTGTTCACCACCTCACCCAACAAGCGCGAAGACGGCCTGCGCCTGGGGGCCGACCAGGTAGTAGTGTCGAAGAACGCGGATGAAATGGCCAAGGTCGCCAACAGCCTGGACTTCATCCTCAACACCGTCGCTGCACCGCATAACCTGGATGTGTTTCTCAACCTGCTCAAGCGTGACGGCACCATGACCCTGGTCGGCGCGCCCGACAGTCCGCACCCGTCGCCGGCGGTATTCGGCCTGATCTTCAAGCGCCGCAGCCTGGCTGGCTCGTTGATCGGCGGGATTCAGG
This sequence comes from Pseudomonas sp. GW821-FHT05D12, assembly GCF_059419825.1. Lineage (NCBI taxonomy): Bacteria > Pseudomonadati > Pseudomonadota > Gammaproteobacteria > Pseudomonadales > Pseudomonadaceae > Pseudomonas > Pseudomonas sp. GW821-FHT05D12. The sequence continues at coordinate 380,848 of NZ_JBWKSN010000004.1, forward strand.
AGACCCAGGACATGCTCGACTTCTGCGCCAAGCACGGGATTGTCTCGGACATCGAGATGATCGATATCCAGGGGATCAACGAGGCGTATGAGCGGATGCTCAAGGGCGATGTGAAGTATCGATTCGTGATCGATATGGACAGCCTGAAGAAAGCAAGCCACGCGGCCTGAGGCCCGTCCCTGCAGGCGCCGGCAAGCCGGCTCCTGCAGTTTTGTATTTAGGCTGAGAGGTGTTCGTACAGGATTGTCGCACCCACCAGCATCAGCACCACGCCGCCGACGATCTCGGCACGTTTGCCCACCACGGTGCCCAGCACCCGGCCCAGCATCATGCCGATGGTCACCATGGTCATGGTCGCGAGGCCGATCGCGGCGGAGGCCACCAGGATATTCACGTCGACAAACGCCAGGCCCACGCCCACCGCCAGCGCGTCGATGCTGGTCGCAAATGCCGTGACCGCCAGGATCATGAACGAATGCTGGGTCGGTTTTTCGGCCTCGTCATCGTCGGCCTTGAGCCCGTTGTAGATCATGTGCAGGCCCAGCACCGCGAGCAGGGTGAAGGCGATCCAGTGGTCCCAGTTCTCCACCCAACGCGTCGCAGCATGGCCGATGGCCCAGCCGATCATCGGGGTGATGGCTTCGATCACGCCGAAGATCAGGCCGGCGCGCAGGGCTTGGGTCAGGCGTGGCTTGTGCAGGCTGGAGCCTTTGCCGATGGCCGCCGCGAAGGCGTCCGTGGACATGGCAAGGGCGAGAAGAATCAGGGAAATGGGGTTCACGGTCAGGCTTCCAGTCGGGCTATATGAGACAACGACACACCCACACGCCCGACTTTAGGCATGGATGTGTCGCTGGTCTCACCAACCGAAAAGACGGTGTTCGCACCACGGCAGGTTGCCGAATATGTTGATACGAACGCTTCCGACAGGATCAGAAGCAGGTTACTCCCCAACGAGGTGGGCGATCTTAGGCGAGCGTAGATGAAAAATTTGTCAAAAGGCCTTATTGCAGTTCGCGGATGATCCGGCAGAACACCGGGTCATCCAGGTAAGCCACGTTCAGGCGTGTCCACGGCACTGTGTTCTTCGGTTGCGTGGAAAAGATCGCCCCCGGCGCGAGCATCACGCCCTGGGCCAGGCACAGGCGGGTGAGGGCGTTGGCATCCTCGACAGTCGGGAAGCGGGCCCACAGGTACAGGCTCTGCTCGGGCCGGCAGAACACCTCGGCGCCGAGTTCGTCGAGCAGCGCCAGGCCTCGGGCGGTGGCGTGGCGCAGGCGATCCTGCAGGCGCGAAAGGTGGCGCAGGAAGTGCCCTTCGCCGAGGATCACGTCGATGGTGCGCTCGCTGTACTCGGCGCCGCTGTTGTGCAGGATCATCTTGATGTCCGCCAGTTCCTCGACGCGCTGCTTGCTACCAGCGATAAAACCCACGCGCAGGGCTGCCGACACCGATTTGGAAAAGCTGCCGACGTACAAGGTGCGGTTGAGTTGGTCGAGGGCCGACAGCTTGATCGCCGAACTGGGCTTGAAGTCAGCCATCGCATCGTTTTCCACCAGCAGCAGGTCGTAGGTCTCGGCGATGCGCAGCAACTGGTGCGCCTTGGCCGGGGACAGGTCCGAGCCGGTGGGGTTGTGGCCGATCGACTGCAGGAAAAACAGGCGCGGGCGATGGGCCTTGATCAACTGCTCCAGCGCCTGCAGGTTCGGCCCGTCGGGTTCGCGCGGCACGCCGAACATGCGCGCGCCCTGCAACTGCAGTTTGCCGAACAGCGGGTAGTAGCCGGGATCTTCGACCAGCACCGGGTCGCCGGGGTTGAGGTAGCGCCGGATGATCAAGTCCATCGCATGGTTGGCACCCAAGGTGGTCACCAGTTGGCGCGGCGACACCGGCAGCGCGTAGTCCGCCAGCTTTTGCACCAGGCGTGCGCGCAGCCCGGCGTTGCCCAGGCGTGTGCCGTAGCGAAACAGCGTGGTCACCCCGGCGCGCACCACCTGGCGGTGGAACTTGTCCAGGCGCATGTCCATCAGCCATTCCACCGGCGGGAAGCCTTCGCCCAGGTGCGAGTGGCCCGGGTCGCGCACAAATTGCTGGCGCATCATCCAGATGGTGTCGAGGGCGCGGTTGTAGGGTTGGCTCTCTTCGTCTTCGCTGGTGTGGGCCACGCGCTTGATCACGAAAAAGCCCTGGCCATGGCGCGCCTCCACCAGCCCGTCGGCGGCCAGGTGCTCGTAGGCGGTGATCACGGTGTTCTTGGAATGCCCATGCAGGCGCATGTATTCGCGCAGCGATGGCAGCTTCTCGCCGGCCTTGAGGGCGCCGTCGGTGATTTGCTGGGCGATGGCGCTGGCCACCTGTTGCGCGAGGGTCGGGCGCGACATGCTGCAATTCCTTGTGGGTTCTTGTTATGGGTACAGTGGCTGAACTGTCCGGCAAAACTGTACCTTCTTTCAAGGCTACAGATGGGGCAATTTGGCGGCATCCAATAACAAATGACTCCTTGAGGAGCCCCTGAATGCCCATCGATTCCCGCTTGCCCAACTTCCGCAGCCTGTCCCCACGCCAGCGTCTTGAACACCTGCAACCCTTGCTCGGCTTGAGCAACGACGATGTGGCGCTGCTGCGTGACGCCGGTGCGCTGCCCCTGGAAATCGCCGACGGCATGATCGAAAACGTCATCGGCAAATTCGAATTGCCGTACGCCGTGGCCAGCAACTTCCGCATCAACGGTCGCGACGTGGTGATCCCGCTGGTGGTGGAAGAGCCGTCGGTGGTGGCTGCCGCTTCGTTCATGGCCAAGCTGACGCGCCCGGCCGGTGGTTTCCAGACTTCCAGCAGCGCGCCACTGATGCGCGCGCAGGTGCAGATCATCGGCATCAGCGACCCGTTCAATGCGCGGCTGAGCCTGCTGCGCAACAAAGATGAAATCATCGCCCTGGCCAACAGCAAGGACCAGTTGCTCAACACCCTGGGCGGCGGCTGCCGCGATATCGAGGTGCACACCTTCGCCGACAGCCCGCGCGGGCCGATGCTGGTGGCGCACCTGATCGTCGACGTGCGCGACGCCATGGGCGCCAACACGGTCAACACCATGGCCGAGGCCGTGGCGCCGCTGATGGAGCGTCTTACCGGCGGCAAGGTGCGCCTGCGCATCCTGTCGAACCTGGCCGATTTGCGTTTGTGCCGTGCCCAGTTGCGCATTGCCCCGCAGCACCTGGCCACCGCCGAGTACAGCGGTGAAGAGGTGATCGAAGGGGTGATCGACGCCTACACCTTCGCCGCTATCGACCCGTACCGCGCCGCCACCCATAACAAGGGCATCATGAATGGCATCGACCCGCTGGTGGTCGCCACCGGCAATGACTGGCGCGCGGTAGAGGCGGGGGCGCACGCGTATGCCTGCCGCAGCGGGCACTATGGTTCGCTGACCACGTGGGAGAAAGACCGCGAGGGCCACCTGGTCGGCACCCTGGAGATGCCCATGCCGCTTGGCCTGGTCGGCGGCGCCACCAAGACCCACCCACTGGCGCAGTTGTCGCTGCGCATCCTTGGGGTGAAAAGCGCCCAGGAACTCGGTGAAATCGCCGTGGCGGTCGGCCTGGCGCAGAACCTTGGCGCGTTGCGCGCGCTGGCCACCGAAGGCATCCAGCGCGGGCACATGGCGTTGCATGCGCGCAATGTGGCGCTGTCCGCTGGTGCCCGTGGGGACGAAGTGCAGTGGCTGGTCGAGCGCATGGTCGCCACCCATGACGTGCGCGCCGACAGTGCCCGGGCGCTGTTGCTCGACAAGCGCGGGCAGTGAGCATGAACAGCGTTCGGCTGGTGGAAGTGGGCGCGCGCGACGGCTTGCAGAATGAAGCGCGCAGCCTGTCGGTGGAGACCCGCATCGCGCTGGTGGAACGCCTCGCCGATGCTGGCTTGCGCACCATTGAGGCGGGGGCCTTCGTGTCGCCGCGCTGGGTGCCGCAGATGGCCGATTCCGCTGCCGTGCTGCGTGGCCTGGGCGAGCGCCATGGCGTGACCTACACCGCGCTGGTACCCAACCTGCAAGGCCTGGACATGGCCCTGGCCGCCGGTTGCCGCGAGGTGGCAGTGTTTGCGGCGGCGTCCGAAGCGTTTTCGCAGAAGAACATCAACTGTTCGATTGCCCAGAGCCTGGAGCGCTTCGAACCGGTGCTGGCCAAGGCCCTGGAAGCCGGCGTGGCGGTGCGTGGCTACGTATCCTGCGTGCTCGGCTGCCCGTTCAGCGGCGCAGTGCCGGTGCCGCAGGTGGTCGCGGTGACCCAGGCGCTGTACGCCATGGGCTGCTACGAAGTCAGCCTCGGCGACACTATCGGCTCCGGTACGCCGGGCGCGACTACGCGGTTGATCCAGGCCTGTGCCGACGCAGTGCCGCTGAGTGCCCTGGCCGGGCATTTCCATGACACCTACGGCATGGCCGTGGCCAATGTGCAGGCGGCGTGGCAGGCCGGGGTGCGGGTGTTCGACAGCTCGGTCTCGGGGCTGGGTGGCTGCCCTTATTCTCCAGGGGCCACCGGCAACGTCGCGACCGAGGAACTGGTGTATCTATTTGAGGGGCAGGGCATCGCCACCGGCGTCGACCTTGCAAAACTGCTGGAGGTAGCCGTCTTTATTGATAAGCGGCTGCAACGCACCGGCGAATCGCGGGTGGCCAAGGCGCTGCGTGCACGTCCCCAATAACAATAAGTGGAGAACCCATGAACCCTCTTACCGACACCCTGGCCGGCTTCGGCCCGCTCAAGGGCGTGACTATCCTCGATCTCACCCGTGTAGTGGCGGGGCCGTACTGCGCCATGCTGCTGGCGGACATGGGCGCCACGGTGATCAAGATCGAGCACCCCACCGACCCCGACCTGACCCGTGAATTCCCGCCCATGAGCCGCAGCAGCCACGCGCCGGTCAGCGGTTTCTTCGCCCAGTTCAACCGCAACAAACAGGCGGTGTGCCTGGACCTCAAGCACGCCGACGGCAAGGCGACTTTCCTCGACATGGTGCGCAAGGCCGATATCGTCATCGAGAACTTCCGCCCCGGTACCATGGACAAGCTGGGCCTGGGCTACAAGGTGCTCAAGGCGGTCAACCCGGCGCTGGTGTTCACCGCCATCAGCGGCTTCGGCCAGCATGGGCCGAACTCGTCGCGCCCGGCGTTCGACAGCAGCGCCCAGGCCGCCGGCGGGCTGTGGTCGATGAATGGCACCGTGGAAGAGCCGATGCGCGTCGGCACCGTGCTGGGGGATTTATCCGCAGCCCTGTATGCCGCGATTGGCACCCTCGGTGCCTTGCGTGAAGCCGAGCGCAGCGGCCAGGGGCAACTGGTGGACGTGTCCCAGCAGGACTCGATTATCTCGCTGACCGAAAACGCCCTGGTCACCTACACCGAGACCGGCGCAGTGGTCGGCCCGACCGGCAACGGCCATCCGTTCGTCAAACCCTACGGGCGCTATGCGTGCAAGGACGGCTTTGTGTTTTTCGGCGCCTACACGGACAAGTTCTGGCGCGAGGCCTGCCATGCCTTCGGTGATGCGGCGTTGGCCAGCGATCCGGAAATCGACACCATGGCCAAGCGTTTCGAGCAGGCCACTTACCTGCGGCGGGTCAAGCCCATCGTCGAAGGCTGGTGCGCGGCGCACACCAAGGCCGAGCTGGAAGCCCTGACCGGCGACCGCTTCCCGTTGTCGCCGATCAAGAGCATGGATGAAGTAGTCGCCGACCCGCATGTGCGCGAGCGTGACATGGTGGTCAGCGTCGAATGCCAGGGCGCGCATTTCGAGGTGTTCGGCAACCCGGTGAAGCTCTCCGGCGGCACCTTGGAGAAGGGTGCCAGCGCGCCGGGTGTCGGCCAGCATAACCAGCAGGTCTACCGCGACTGGCTGGGCCTGGACGCAGCGCAGTACGAGGACCTGGTCCGGCGAGGTGTGATTTGAGCCTGCTTACCGCCGAAATCACAGGCTGCATCGGCCAGGCATTGGCGCCGGTGCGTTTTCAAGTCAACCGCCAGGATATCCGTAAATACGCGGTCGCCACCGGGCAGCGCCAGGCGCGGTTCCTCGCCGGTGATGAAGCGCCGCTGATGTTTTTGTTCAGCGTGCTGATGCCGGTGCTGCCCCTCGACCACCTGCGTGAAGACGGCCATTGCCCGGACAGCCCGTTGCTGCCCGAGCTGCCGCTCAAGCGCATCCTCGCCGGCGGCAGCCGCTATGAGGTGCATCGGCGCATTTACCCCGGCGATGTGCTGGTGTGCCGCCAGACCCTGGTGGACATCCACGAAAAACAGGGCGCCGAAGGGCCGCTGATTTTCCTGGTGTTCGAAAACCGTTTCGAGAACGAGGCGGGCGAGCCGCTGGTGACCGAATACCTGACCCGGATAGCGAGATAATCATGCCCACCCTCGACATCGGCCAGGCCTTGCCGTCACGGCAATACACGCCGGGCACCGTGCAACTGTTCCTGTACAACGCGGCGATCTGGAATGCCCACCGCATCCACTATGACCTGCTGTACGCGCAGCACCAGGAAGGCCATCCGGCGCTGCTGGTCGATGGCCCGTTGCAGGGCGATTGGCTGACGCAGTTGCTCTACGACTGGATGGAGGACAGCGACGAACTGCTGGCCTTCGAGTACAGCAATCGGCGCGCCGCCTACGTCGGTGACGTGTTGACCGCCCACGGTGAAATCCAGGCCGTGGAGGGCGAACGCATCACGCTGGTGTTGCAGATCGTCAATCAACAGGGCCAGGCCACCACCGTGGGGCGCGCCACGCTGCGCCGACCCTGAACGTTTCACCCCCCTATAAAAACAACAAGCCCGAAAGGGCCGGAGGGCACCATGCAGCAACGTTTACCGCCGAAAAGGCAAAACCTCTACGAGGTCTGGGGCGACACCATTGATGGCCGTGACCTGGCGATGTCCATCGGCATTGGCGCGGTGGTCAGCCTGGGCGCCTACTTTGCCGCGCAGCAAGTACTGCACCACCTGGTGGAGTCGGCGCAGATGGCGCGAGCCTACGCCATGCTGATCGGCATTCTCGGCTGCCTGGCCGGTGGCGCCATCAGTGCCAGGCTGTTTGCACCCAAGCGCGACGTGCAGGAAAACGTCGCCGACCAGAGCTTTCGCGAACAAGTGGTGGCCGACCTGCTCAAGGAATACGGCAGCCTCGGGCGCCTTGAGGACTTGTCCGCCGAGGTGATCGCCGAACTGCGCGAGCTGGAGTTGTATGAGCTGTTCCGTGAAGCCCAGGCCCGCGAAGAAAACGTGTCGGTCGCCCAGGCTCCGGCACTGACTCCCAGCCTCAGCGGAGGGCGCGGGTAATGGAAGTCTTGTTGCATGAAATCATGATGGCCTTCGCCCTCGGGCTGCTCGGCGCGGTGGTGTTCGCAGCCATCGGCCTGGTCTCCGGCACGGATGAGACCACCACGCTCGCACCGCTGACCATGCTGGTGGTGCTGCTGGGCGCGCCGCCGGCCGGGGTGTTGACGTTCTTCCTGGCCGGCGCCGTGGCCAAGCACATGACGCATGCCGTGCCGACCGCGTTGCTGGGGATTCCCGGCGACACCTCGGCCACGGCCCTGCTGGCGGATGCCAATTACCTGCGCAAACTCGGCGTGCCGCATATTGCCCTGCGCAAGATGATCTCCGGTGGCGCGGTGGCGGCGTTGATCGCGGTGCCGTTGTCGGTGCTGTTCGCGGTGCTGCTGGCGCCGTTCGGTGCGGTGATCAAGCAGTTCGCGCCATGGGTGTTCCTGTGCGCGGCGTTCACCATTGCCTATTTCTCTGCCGGGCGTTGGGCCGCCGTGCTGGCGCTGGTGCCGTTTGTGGTGGTGATCGTCGCGTTGCAGGCGCTGACCGGGCAATACGGGGTCAAGCTGTCGGTGAGTTACTTCCTCGGCATCGCCGTGGCGCCGTTGATTGCCTCGCTGTTCTCGCTGTTGGCACCGAGTGAGCGCCAGCGCATGCGTCGGGACCACTACCGGGTGTTTTCCCTGGCCCCGGACGTGAAGGGCTGGAGCGGCTACTTTCCCAACCCGTTCAAGGTCATCAACCCGCGCCAGGTGCGCGTCACGGCCATGGCTGCCAGCGTTTCCAGCGCCACCTTCGTGTTCAGCCCGGTGGCGATGACGGTGATCATGGGCGAAGTGATCGGCTCGCGGATCAAGCAGGCCTATGACCGCCTGACCACGGTGATCACCGCGCGTAACGGCGTGACCGAGTCAACCTACATCGCCGAAACGCTGATCCCGCTGATGGCCTTCGGGCTGCCGCTGAGCCCGGTGGCCGCCGGCCCGGCCGCGCCGCTGTTCAACGCGCCGCCGCGCTTCTTCGTCGACAACGCCACCGGCGAGATCAACAACCTGCACAACCTGCTCAACACCTGGGAATTCCTCGGCTACGGCATGCTCGCGGTGATCGTGGCGATCCTGGTCGCGTACCCGTTCACGATGAACTTTGCCCACGGCGCCGCCGCCTTTGTGGTGCGCAAGATCAGCCATGAAGCGGTGATCGCGACCTTTATCGGCCTGGTGCTGGTGATCGGTATCTGGGAAGGCGGGCTGCTGGGGTTGATGGTGATTGTCACCGTGGGCCTGCTCGGCGGCTTCCTCGCACGCTTCCTGGGTTTCAACATCGGCGTGCAGTTCATGGGCTATTACACCGCCGTGCTGACGGTGCCGGCGATCATTGCGTTGACCGGCAACTAAACCGCTCCACCTCACCTTATCTCTCAAGCCAGCAGATACCCGTGATCTGCGACGGGAGGCGTTCGCCTCCCGAAAAGGAATAATAACAATGAAGATCCTTTTACGTGCCAACCCTGTGGTGCTCACCTGCCTGGTCTTCACGGCCGGCAGCAGCTACGCCGACGGCTTTATCGACGACAGCAAGGCCTCGCTGAACCTGCGCAATTTTTACCTCAACCGCAACTTCGTCAATGGCAACTACCCGCAGGCCAAGGCCGAGGAGTGGACCCAGAGCTTTATCCTCGATGCGCGCTCGGGCTACACCGCCGGCGTGGTCGGCTTGGGTGTCGACGTGCTGGGCCTGTACTCGGTGAAGCTCGACGGCGGCAAGGGCACGGCCAATACCCAGCTGTTGCCGGTGCACGATGACGGGCGTCCGGCGGATGATTTCGGACGGCTCGGCGTGGCGCTCAAGGCCAAGCTGTCGAACACCGAACTCAAGGCCGGTGAGTGGGCGCCGGCCTTGCCGGTGCTGCGGTCCGACGATGGCCGTTCGCTGACCCAGACTTTCCGTGGCGCGCAGTTGACGTCCAGGGAGATCAGCGGCCTGAGCCTGTACGGCGGCCAGTTTCGCGCCAACAGCCCGCGCAACGACGCGAGCATGGACGACATGTTCATGGCCGGGCGCCCCGATGCCACCTCCGACCGCTTCAACTTCGGCGGTGCCGAATACCAGTTCAACGACAAGAAAACCCAGCTCGGCGTGTGGTACTCGGAACTGGCGGACATCTACCAGCAGCGCTACTTCAACCTGACCCACAGCCAACCGGTGGGCAGCTGGGTACTGGGCGCCAACCTCGGCTATTTCTCCGGTGAAGAAAACGCCAAGGCCCTGGCCGGCAACCTGGACAACCGCGCGATGTCGGCGATGCTCTCGGCGCGTACTGGCGCGCACACCTTTTACCTGGGCGCCCAGCGCATGTCCGGCGACAACGGCTGGATGCGCGTCAACGGCACGGCCGGCACCAGCCTGGCCAACGACAGCTACAACTCCAGCTACGACGCGGCCAAGGAGCGCTCGTGGCAGGTACGCTACGACTATGATTTCGCCGCCCAGGGCCTGCCGGGCCTGACCTTGATGACCCGCTATATCCGTGGCGACAACGCGCATGTCGGCGCGATCACCGATGGCAAGGAGTGGGGGCGCGAGTCCGAACTGGCCTATGTGGTGCAGAGCGGGCCGGCTCGCAACCTCAACGTGCGCTGGCGCAATTCGACCCTGCGCCGGGACTTCAGCACCAATGAGTTCGATGAGAACCGGTTGATCATCAGCTACCCGCTGTCGTTGCTCTAAGCCACTGATCGGCAGGCACGCCGCCCGGCGTGCCTGCCGATACCTGCCCCAGATAATCCGAGCCCGGTGCTAGCTGTCTGCGCGCGCCGGATCGACGCGGATATCGAGGAAGACGAAGCGCTTTTTCGGGTCCGCAGTGGCCATCTCCAGTTGCTCATCGATCAGTTCGCGCGCCTTGTCTACCGACAGTTCATGCTCGTTGCCCAGGGCGTCGGCGCAGCGCAAGGGCACGTGGCAGATCTGTGCGATGTCACACGCCGCATAGCCGTCGACACGCTTCGCGCCGGGTGCCGGGGCCGCGAGGGCACTCCAGGCGACTTGGGTATCGACATATTCCTGCAGCACGCGAAATCGGTGCTGGCGCTGTTGCAGGCGCTGGAATCCATGCAGCACGGTGGGCAGATACTCATCGTTGAACGCTGTGGTCAGGTCCGGTCGGCCGGGGAACTGCCAGCGGCCATCGAAACGGATCCAGTCGCGCTCGTCCAGCGGTCGCCCGCGTCGGTTTGGCACCAGCTCGGCCAATAGCGTACCGGTGCAACTGGCGAGGATGTCGTTGCGCGGCCACTGCTCCCACTCGACGCTGAAATGGCCCAAGCCCTGGCGCGCAAAGTCGCGAATGGCGGTGGCCAGAAAGAACGCGGCCTGACGGTGATGCAGCACATTCCAAGGCTGTACCCCTAAATGCGCATAGACATCGCCGTAGGGTCCGTGCGCTTTGTAGAACACCAGCAAGGGCACCTCCCGTGCCCCCGGCGACGTTTCGTGGAAGCAGTCGAAGGGGGTGTCGATGTCGTCGGCAATCACGATATGGAAGTGCGCGCTGCGGTAGCGTTCGGTGATCGTTGCCAGCAGCCCCATGACATCGCCCGAGGTGCGCCAGGGTGAGCTGTCGTAATAATCGCCCGTGCGCTCGTCGGCGCCGTCCAGCCAGCTCGGCGGCACATTGAATTGCTCGGCGATGGTCGCGCAATTGACCGGTGTCAGCCAGGGTTGCAGGGCATCGGGAGTGGTCAGGCGGGGCGGCGCGACCCAGGGGTCAATGTCGAGCAGCTCATTGAACGCCGGTCCTCGCACCCCGTGAGCCTGGATCACCTGCAGCACGCGGTCGGCATTTTTGTTGAAACTGCCCAGCAGGCTCAGCGCGCGGTGGCCCATTTCTTTTTCGAGTCGCTGTATGGCTTTGTCTATGTGCGCCTGACTGTTGTGCCGGGCCATTTCAAACAACCCCTCCAGATCGAGAATATCGGTCTTGGGGTCGAAGCAGATGCCGGCAGCATGAGCGTGTTGAGCGATCGAAGCCGACCGGTAGTTTTTCTGCCGGCCACAGACCATCACGAGGTAGAGCTTTTGAAGCGTGGCGGGCAGGGACGGGACGTGGTCGAGGGTGTCTTTGACTTTGCGCGGAGTGCGCGTCACGGTGACTTGCACCCCCACAGTGCCATCGTCGGACAACAGGTCTATGCCAGGGTGGTTGGGGTAGTCCTTATTCAGATCGATGAAGCCGCCCATGCCGCACAAGTGCGACATCAGCTCCGCGATCACCGATTCGGCCAGCCGGGCGGTGTCCAGGAGCTGGGCATTTTTTTTCATCTCGACGTAGTGCTTGAACACCACCAGCATCAGGGCCAGTTGATCAAGTTGTGCATTGCGAGAAACCAGTGTGTCGTTCATGGCGGGCCGTGCTGCTGCAAGTGGAACGTGGAGTGTGCCAGCAGTGGTGGCTCAGGGCCATGATCTCGGGTATTGTCCCGCCTTCGTCTGGCGGCCACGGGCACTGCGCGGGGTGTGCCAGGAAATAGATGGACGGTATTGGCCGGTGCCCGGAGAGGACGGCTCGATAGGAGATCAGATGATTGGCGAGACGTTTACAGCTTCCTGGCCGGATTATTTCGACGTCAATGTCGACATTGCCTGGACACCCCCCGCGCCCCACGACCTGCTGTTTTCCAACGGCATCCCGGAAAATGACTACGCCTATTTCTATGCCATCGTCGCGAGGGTCGACCGAGAGTGGTGGCCTTACTACATCGGGATGACCTACAAGCAAACTGCCGCCGTGCGTCATCGGCAGGCCGATCACGTGCAGCGCCTGGCCAGGCTGCGCGCCAACCATCCAGGCGTCACGTTCAGCCTGTGCCTGGGTGTGCCGACGTTTCTAGTGGGCCAGGATGACCCGCAAACCATCGAAGATATCGAAGGCATGCTGATCTATGCGAATTGGCACGAGGACATGGTGAATATTCGCGGGATCGAGAAGTTTCGCTCGCACCAGCAGATCTACGTGCACAACTCAGGGTGGACCGACCACCTGTACAAGGAAGTTTCCTGCGGCGTGTTCTATCGAAGGTGATCCCTCACGGTCGCTGCGGCTTCACCGACGTACCGAAGGTGTTGCCCATGCGCACGCTGGTCGCCGCCGGAGTGGCCAGGCCGACCTTGTTCGGCTGGCGCCGCTCTACCGGGATGTTCTGCGCCTCGCGATTCTTCTGCGCGGCCTTGGTTGCATTCGTCTCGCTGCCCATCTGCTGGCTCAGGCACCCGTAGTCCGGCGCCTTGTAGCCATCCACCGCGACTTCGGCGCAGCCACCCGGGGCATTGTCGGCCTGGGCGAGCAAGGGCAGGGCGGCGCACAGCAACAGGCTGGCGAGGATCGGTAAATGCTTCATCAGTGCCTCCTGGCGGGCCCGGGGTGTGGGCCGTTGTGCCTGGCAAGTCTAGTGCAGCGGGCCTCTCGTCACCGTGATGTTTTTTTTGCTATCACCGTAACATCAGGTTCATAAACTGGCCTCAGGATGACGGTTTTCTAGGGCGCGTCGGCCGTGCAGCGATGCAGAGCAGGGGGTGAACAGGGAGCCTGGAGGCGCGCCGGATGCGTCCTGGTCTTGCTGTTGCTGCTGGCGGGTGGCGGCGCGGCGCGGGCCGAGACACCGCCGCTGGCGCTGGACCTGCCGGCACAAGACCTCGAGCACGCCCTGCAAGCCTACAGCCGCGCCACGGGCATGGCGGTGCTGGTCGACCGCGAGTTGACCCGGGGCCGGCGTTCCATCGGCGTGCGCGGGCGCTTCACGGCGCCTGAGGCGCTGGCGATGTTGCTGACAGGGAGCGGGCTGATGGCGCGTTACGCACGCAGCGATGCGTTTACCTTGCAGGTGCCGCAGGTCAGCCAGCCGCCGGCAGCGCGTGGCGCGGCGGCCCGTCAGGCGGCGCGGATCAACAGCAGTTATGCCACCGCCGTGCAGCAGGCCATCGAAGCCAGCCTGTGCCGGTCGCCGGTGACCCGTCCCGGCAGTTTTCGCGCTCTGGTGCAGGTCTGGGTCAATCCTGACGGGGTCATCGAACACAGCCGGCTGGTCAGCTCCACCGGCGATGAACAACGCGATGAAGCACTGGTCCGCAGCCTGGGCACGGCGCGGGTGGAACGCCCGGCGCCAAGCTCGCTGCGCCAGCCGGTGACTTTACTTTTGATGCCCGACACAACAGGAATGCGCATGGAATGCACAGCAGTCAAAGGAGCCTCGGGCGGATGAAAAATACCGGGCACAGCACGATGGTCAGCTTGTTCCTGGCCTCCTACGAAGACTTCAAGGTGCGTTTGCGCAAGCGCCTGGGGTCGGAGGACCTAGCCAATGACGTCCTGCACGAAACCTATCTGCGGGTCGACCGCATGGACGTGCCGCCGAACCTGCAACAACCCAACGCCTACCTCTACCGCATGGCCTTGAACATCGCCGCCGACCGCCGCCAGGCCGATGCGCGCCTGCTCACCGGCAGTGAAGTGGAAGAGCTGCTGCAAAGCGCCGACGAAGCCCAGGACCCCTCGCGCGTGGTCGGCGGCCAGAAAGAAATCCAGTCCCTGGTCAAGGCGCTCTACGAGCTGCCGGCGCGTCGTCGCAAGATCCTTATCGCCGCGCGCCTGGAAGAGGCGCCGCACCTGGAAATCTCCCAGCGTTTCGGCATTTCCACGCGCATGGTCGAGAAGGAAATCAAGGCCGCCCTCGGTCATTGCGCCAAGCGCCTCGAAAGAAAAGTGATCCAGCGGTTCGGTCCCGGGGCCGGAAAACCGTCTTAGTGTCGAGTCCCTGATAAATCCGTGAGTATGTGCGCGCTTGAATATTTTTAGCCTCTCCACCGCCCGGGAAACCGCCGCCAGCCCCCTGCACGATGAAGCCCGCGACTGGCTGGTCCTGCTGACCTCGGGCCGTGCCACCGTGGCCGACGCCAAGGCGCTCAAGGCGTGGTGCGCGCAAAGCCCCGAGCACGCCCAGGCGTTCGAGCAGGCCAAGGTGGTGTGGCAGCAACTGGCCCCGGCCGCCGCGCAAGTGGCGCAGCCGCGTCATTTTGGCCGGCGCGCTTTCCTCGGCGGTGCGATAGCCGCATCGGCAGCCGTGGTCATGGTGCACGTCGGCTCGCCCGGCGGCTTCGCTGGCCTGACGGCGGACTACCGCACCGAGGTCGGCGAGCAGCGACAGGTGCTATTGAGCGACGGCATCAGCCTGGAACTCAACACCCAGACGCGCATCAGCCGAGTGGGGCAGGGCATCGAACTGCTCGAAGGCGAAGTCGAAGTGCTCGCCCATGCCGCGCAGCCGCTTCAGGTCCTGGCCGGCGCAGGCGCGGTGAGTGCGGCACAGGCACGCTTCAACCTGCGCAACACCGATCAGACCGTCTGCGTGACCTGTATCGAAGGCTGGCTGTCGGTGGACGTCGCCGGCCGCAGCGTGCGCCTGGAAGGTGGACGGCAACTCACCTACAGCGCCGCCGGCATGGGCGAACCCGTGGTGGTGGATACCCAGGCGGTGGTGGCCTGGCGCGAACAGGTGCTGGTGTTCAACAACGCCACACTGGCGACGGTGGTGGACGAGATCAACCGCTACCGCCCCGGCATGCTGGTGCTGCTCAACAAGCAACTCGGCCAACGCCGCGTGCAGGCACGGTTCAGCCTGCAGCAGTTGGCGGGGGTGGCGTTGTTGATTCGGGATGCGTATGGGGCCAAGTGCACTGAGTTGCCGGGTGGGGTGGTGTTGTTGAGTTAATCACTTCAACGGCCCCACCACCTGCCGATAGCGCTCCGCACCTTGGGGCGTCTCCCGGACCAGACTGATCTCCAGCCCTAACGGATCCTCACGCCGATTCCCGCTCAGCTGCCGCCAGCCCTTATCCGCCTCCCACACCCGCACCTGCAGATCACTGACCCCTGTCAGCACCACCACCGCGTCCTTCGCCGCCGGCAACGGATAGCGATCCCGTGCAGGCGCCGCAGCGCGATACAAACGGTCGCCCTTGAGCCACCAACGTACCCGTTGCAGGCCATCCCCGGTGACGGGGGCGCTGCGAATGATGTCCAGCCGAAACCCTTTGCTGTCGGAACTGCGCACTGTCACGGCCGCCAGTCCATCAACCTTTTCTTCGTTGTTCCTGGAGGGATCCGGGGCGTTCAGTTCGACGCTGGCGCGCAGGCTGATGTCGCGTTGCATCTGGTTCAGTGCGCGCAGCAGCACTTCGGTCTGTTCGCTGCTGGCCTGCAGGTGCTGGTCGGCGCGGGTGACGCTGTCCAGCCCGCGCCAGGCGATGACGCTGACCAGCGCCATGAGCATGATCGCGACCATTACTTCGATCAGGGTGAAGCCCTGTTGGGAGGTGTTCATGGCTGGCTCACCACGCGCATCAAGCCTTGGGCGTCGCGTTGCAGGCTGAGGCGGTGTTGGCCGTCGGACAGCACCACGCGCAGCGCTGGGCTGATCCATTCGGCATCGAGTACCAGGCGCTGGCGCGGTTCGACGGTGATTTGCATCGGTGTGCTTTCCCATAGGCGCGGGCGCAGTGGGTCGTCGCCCTGGAAGGTTTCGATGCCGCTGCCGTCGTCGCTGCGGCGGTTGAAGCGAAAGCCCTCGGCATCCCCGCGCCAGGTGATCGGGCGGCCGTCCGTGCGGGCTTCGGCCTGGGCGATTTGCAGCAGTTGGCTGAGGCGCTCGGCGTCCTTGCGCAGCAGGTGCAGTGGGTCGGGCTTGATGGTCAGGCTGATGGCGGCGCTGGCAATGCCGATGATCACCAATACCACCATCAACTCGATCAGGGTGAAGCCGTGTTGTTTCATCGCAGGGCACCTGGAGAACTGGAGAGGAGCTGAAATAAAAACGTGCGAATTGAGCTGTAGGCTGGTGCCACGGACAAACAGGAGGTCCTACTCATGGCATTTGCCCTTGGTTTTTCACCGGCCCACGGGGTGCAGGCACTGGCGGTGCTGGCGGCGTTGGCCGGTGTGGCGGTCTGGACGCCGCTGCTGCTCACGTCGGCCGAATCCCACACGCCGGCGGCCACGCCCCAGGCCCTCGCGGCGCGCAGTGATAACCCGGCGCTGCAATGGTTCTCGACTGCGCCGTCGGCAGTGCAGGTCAAGGTCTCGGGTGTGCTGGCCGGGGCACGCGGTGCCGTGGCGATCCTCAGCCTCAACGACGGCCCGCCCCGCAGCTTTTTGTTGGGTGAACGCCTCAGCCCCGGCGTGCGCCTGACGGCCATTGAAGGCGACGGCGTGGAGATCGAGCGCGGCGGCGAGAAGCTGCGCGTGAAGCTCGACAAGTTGCCGGACGGGCCTGCGCTGCCGCTGCTCACTCGACCCTGACCTGTGTGTCCAGGCGTGCCAGCGGCGGCGCTTCACGGCGGGCGTCGAGCACCTGCACATGCACTTGAAACAGTTCGCCATCGGCGCTGATGGTTTGTTCGCAGCGCAGCTGCAAGCGGCCCTGGTCGCAGTCGAAGGTCTTTTTGCCGCTGCGCAAGTGGCCTTCCAGGCGCAACTCGGCCAGGCGGCTCTGCGCTGCCAATAAGGCGATGGACTTGTCGCGCAGCAGGCCATTGCTCTGGGTCATCAACCCGGCCACGCGCACGGCTGCGGCCATGGCCACGGCAATGATCGCCAGCGCCACCAGCACCTCGATCAGGGTAAAGCCCTGCGCCTTGCGACGGCTGTCCATGGGGGTCTCGAAAGCCTGGAAACAGGCCCGCAGACTAGCGCCGGGAGTTGACCGATTGGCGACCGAAACTCCCGAGGATTTTCAATACGACTGACATGTGTTCTTGCAACACTGCGCCACGAAATGCACTCAAGCCAAGGAATGTCGAGATGGATATCGCGCGCCTCAAATCCCCATTGCCAGGGCCTCGCGGCCAGCGTGGCTTCACCTTGATCGAGATTATGGTGGTGGTGGTCATCCTCGGGATCCTGGCGGCGATGGTGGTGCCCAAGGTCCTGGATCGCCCGGACCAGGCGCGGGCCACGGCGGCGAAACAGGACATCGGCGGCTTGATGCAAGCACTCAAGCTGTATCGCCTGGACCACGGCACCTACCCGAGCATGAACCAGGGCCTGAAGGTGCTGGTGGAGCGTCCGGCGGATGCGAAGAACAGCAACTGGCGCGCCTACCTCGAGCGCCTGCCCAACGACCCGTGGGGCAACCCTTATCACTACCTCAACCCGGGCGCCAATGGTGAGGTCGATGTGTTCTCGCTGGGGGCCGACGGCCAACCGGATGGCGACGGCGTGAATGCCGATATCGGCTCCTGGCAGTTGTAAGGAGCGCCATGAAACGGTATTCGCCCACAGCGGCGAAGCAGCGCGGCATGGCGATTATCAGCGCCTTGCTGATCGCGGCGGTGGTGGCCGTGCTCGCCGGGGCGATGCTCACGCGTCAGAGTGTGTTCACGCGCAGCCTGGAAGCCGAGCAATTGCGCGTACAGGGCCAGTGGCTGTTGCAAGGCGGCTTGGAGCGCAGCCGGCAGATGCTCTGGGAGGCGCGCCAGAAGGAGGTGCTGACGCGCCTCGACCAGCCGTGGGCGCAGGCCCAGGGCGGCGTGTTCGAGGGGCAGGTCGAGGACGAGCAGGGCAAGTTCAACCTGCGCAACCTGGTCAACCGCCAGCAGCCGGATGCCGAACAATTGCAGTCCTTCGAGCGCCTGTGCCGCCTGATCGGGGTCGACCCGGCCGTGAGTCGGCGCATCAGCCAGCGGGTCATCGCCTCCTATGAGCAGAACGGTGTGCCGGCCAAATACCCGATGCTGCGCAACCTCGACGACTTGAGCGGCATTGACGGCCTGGACCCGGCGCTGTTGCGGCGCCTGCGCACCTATATCAGCGTGCTTCCCAGCAATACCTGGGTCAACGGCAACACCGCCAGCGCCGAAGTGCTCAGCGCGGTGGTGCCGCAGCTCAGCCTGGCCCAGGCGCGGGGGTTGCTGGCCGAACGTGACGGCGGCCGCTGGTTTATCAACCGCGGGGATTTCGTCAACCGCCTGCACTTGCCCCAGGTGGCGGTGGATTCGGTGCAGGTGGGCATTACCAGCGAGTGGTTTCGCCTGCAGGGCCAGGCACGACGCGAGCAGCGTCGGGTGACCCTCGACGCGCTGCTGCATCGCCCCGAAGACCGCCCGCCACGGGTGATCTGGTCGCGGGTGGGGGTATGAAACGCTTGCGTATTGGCCTGCCGCCGCTCGATGAGTTGAGCGTGGACAGCCAGGTGACGTTTGCCTGGCTGGAGCGCGGCGTGGTGGTGGACGAAGGGCACGCCAGCCTGGCGCAATTGGGCAAGACCCGCCAGGCGCTGGATTGCTTCCTGCATCCGCGCGACAGCCTGTTGACCAGCCTTGAGTTGCCGCCGTTGCCCGCGGCGAAAACCGCTGCGGCGGTGGCTTGTGCCGCCCAGGCGCTGATCCTCGGTCCGGTGGAGCAGATGCAGGTGGCCCACGGCCCGCGTGAAAGCGATGGGCGCGTGCAGGTCGGCTGGGTGTCGAAGGCCGGCCTGGAGCGGCTCGCCGCGGTCGTCGCACAGACCCCGCTCAAGCTGCGCGGGCTGTACCCGGCGCCGTATGCCTTGCCGGTCGGCGCGGCAGCGTTGGACGACGGCTATCTGTTGACCCGTGACAGCCTGCAGCAAGGCGCCGTGCACCCGTTGGGCTTGCAGACCCTCGATGTGCCGCTGGTGGAGGCGCAGCAGCGTTGGAGTGGTGCCGTGCCGGCCTGGGGCTTGCACGCGCGCCTCAGCCAGGCACCCCGTGGCGGATGGGGCAGGGCGCTCGCCGGTGTGGCGCTGGCGACGGCGATCTGGACCGTCGGCCTCAACCTGTATGCCGCCCGCCAGGTGGATGAGGGCCAGCGGCTCAAGGCGCTGATGAGCCAGCAGGTCCGCCAGGCATTTCCTGAATTGCCAGTGGTGCTCAACCCATTGCAGCAGGCCCGCCAGCAGTTGGCTGCGCGCCAGAGCGGTGCGGCTGCCGATCCGGGCCAGCGCTTTACCCGCCTGTTGCAGCTGGCGGGCAGCAACCTGCCCTTCATGGTCGGCAGCGTCGAGAGCCTGGACTTCGAACAGGGCCGCTTGCACCTGGCGCTGCTCGCCGACAGTCGCAGCCCCACGGCCGTGGGCGATTGGCAAGCCGCGCTCGCCCAGGCCGGCTTTGTCGCCGAGCGCGATGAGCATGGCTGGAGCATCGGCCCGGCCCAGGCCGCCGAGAAACCGGAGGCCAGTGATGAATAAGTGGCGGCAGGTGCGCAGCCAGGCGCAGGTGTTCTGGAGCGGCCTGGCGTTGCGCGAGAAACGCCTGCTGATCGGCGCTGCGCTGGTCCTGGCGAGTCTGTTGACCTGGCTTGTGCTGGTGCAACCCGCGCTGAAGAAGATCGAGTACTGGCAGGCCGAGACCCCCAAGCTGCGCGCCCAGGCGGCGGCCTTGCAGGTGCTGTTGCAGGACGTCGCGGCGCCGCGCCACGGCGATGAAACCGCGTTGCGCCAGGCCCTCGATGGCGCCGGCCTGCAAGGGCATTACCAGTTGCAGGCACTGGACGCCGGCGGCTGGCGCCTCACGCTGGAGAATGCCCCGGCAGACGCCGTGGTGAGCTGGTTGCTGGGCAATCCCCATTCGTTTTCCCTGGAGGTGTCCGAGGCGCGCTTGCAGCGCGCGCCGGATGCTATCGATAACTCGGCCGGCACTGTGTCCGGGACCGTTCGCATGGATCAGGCGCTTGGCGCTAAGGAAGCTTCATGAAGTGGTCAGTCCCCCATCACGCGCCTTTTCGCAAGGTCGCGCCGTTGCTGTTGCTGGCGTTGAGCGCGTGCAGCAGCCCGCAGCCAAACACGCCCTTGCTGGTGGACAGCGAACTCGGCCAGCCTCTGGCCGACACCCGTCGCAGCGGCGAAACCCCGCTCGATCGCCAGCGCGAAGTCCCGCCCAAACCCCGCGCGCAACACCCGGTCACCCACAGTGCGCGCGGCCAGGCCCCGGCGCCGGTCAAGGCGCGCAACCCGCTGGGCGACCAGCCGGTGCAGCTCAATTTCGTCGACGCGGATATCCAGGCGGTGGTGCGCGCCTTGTCCCGCGCCACCGGCCAGCAATTTTTGGTAGACCCGCGTGTGAAGGGCAACCTCACGCTGGTCAGCGAGGGCCAGGTGCCCGCGCACCAGGCCTACGACATGCTGCTGGCGGCGCTGCGCATGCAGGGCTTCAGCGTGGTCGATGTGGGCGGCGTGGCCCAGGTGGTGCCGGAGGCCGATGCGAAGTTGCTTGGCGGGCCGATCTACAGCGCCGGCAGCAGCGGCATGCAGACGCGCACTTTCCGCCTGCAGTATGAAAACGCGGTGAACCTGATCCCGGTGCTGCGCCCCATCGTGTCGCCGAACAACCCGATCAATGCCTACCCCGGCAACAACAGCATCGTCATCACCGACTATGCGGAAAACCTCGCGCGCGTCGCGCAGATCATCAATGGCATCGACACCCCGAGCGCCATCGACACCGACGTGGTGATGGTGCAGAACGGCATCGCCGTGGACATCGCCGCGATGGTCAGCGAGTTGCTGGAAACCCAGGGCGCCGACCAGACCCAGAAGATCAACGTGATCGGCGACCCGCGCTCCAACTCGATCATCATCCGCTCCGGCAGCCCGGAGCGTACGGAGCTGGCGCGCAACCTGATCTACAAGCTCGACAATGCCCAGAGCAACCCGAGCAATATGCACGTGGTGTACCTGCGCAATGCCCAGGCCGGCAAACTCGCGCAGTCGCTGCGCGGGCTGCTCACCGGCGAAAGCGATACCGGGGTGAGCGACGATGCCCGTGGCAAGCTCAGCAGCATGGGCGGCAATAGCAAGAACAGCCCGGCCACCGGCACCGCGCAAAACAGCAGCGGCACGCCCACCGGCAGCGGCGTGCAGTCGGGTTACGGGCAAGCCAGCGGCTCCACCCCTGGCACCGGCAGCACTCCCAGCGACCAGGACACCGCATTCAGCGCTGGCGGCGTGACCATCCAGGCCGACGCCACCACCAACACCTTGCTGATTTCCGCCCCGGACCCGTTGTACCGCAACCTGCGCGAAGTGATCGACATGCTCGACCAGCGCCGCGCCCAGGTGGTGATCGAAAGTTTGATCGTGGAAGTCGGCGAGGACGACGCCACCGAGTTTGGCGTGCAATGGCAGGCCGGCAACCTCGGTGGCAAGGGCGGCTTCGGCGGCGTCAACCTGGGCGGCAGCGGTGTGAATGGCAAGCCCTCCAGCCCCACCAGCATTGATGTGCTGCCCAAGGGCCTCAACGTCGGCCTGGTCAACGGCACCGTAGACATCCCCGGGATCGGCAAGGTGCTCGACCTCAAGGTGCTGGCCCGCGCCCTGAAGAGCAAGGGCGGCACCAACGTGCTGTCGACGCCGAACCTGCTGACCCTGGACAACGAAGCGGCGAGTATTTTCGTCGGGCAGACCATCCCGTTTGTCACCGGCAGCTACGTGACCGGTGGCGGGGGCACCAGCAACAACCCGTTCCAGACCGTGCAGCGTGAGGAGGTGGGGCTCAAGCTCAACGTGCGCCCGCAGATTTCCGAGGGCGGCACGGTGAAGCTGGATATCTACCAGGAGGTCAGCACCGTGGATGCGCGGGCGTCGGTGGAGGCCGGCACGGTGACCAACAAGCGCGCGATCGACACCAGCATCCTGCTGGATGACGGGCAGATCATGGTGCTCGGCGGGCTGCTGCAGGACGGCTACAGCCAGAGCAATGATGCGGTGCCGTGGCTGTCGGATATTCCCGGCCTGGGCGCATTGTTTCGCAATGAGAAGCGCAGCGTGAACAAGACCAACCTGATGGTGTTCCTGCGCCCCTACATCATCCGCGACAGCGGAGCAGGGCGCAGCATCACCCTGAACCGCTACGAATTCATGCGCCGCGCCCAGGGCGGGCTGCAACCGGAGCACAGCTGGGCGATGCCGGATGTGCAGGCGCCGCAGTTGCCTTCGGTGGAGAAGGCGATCCCGGGTGGTCAACAACAGGGGCCGCGGGCAGTGATTCGCGCGGTACCGGTTTCCGGAGGGGCGCGGCCGTGACTTATGGTTGCGCTCTTGGTGGGCGCTGGCTTGCCTGCGCTGCAGATACTTCGGTACGGCATGCACACCGAGTGGAGGCCTTCGCAGGCAAGCCAGCTCCCACAGAAAAACCCACCTGCTTTCGCATTGTTTTTGATCTTGATCTTGATCTTGATCTTGATCTTGACCTTGATCCTAGGCGCCCCATCAAACACGCTGGCCGGAATTCGATATTGATTTGGGGGGTAAACCGGCAGGGATGCCGGTTTAGCCGCCCCGCGCCATGGATGGCGCGTGGCGGCGGCCGCCCAAATCAATGTCGGATTACGGGCACACCGAGCCTAGGCGAGGTGCCGAGTGTTGGGGCAAGAGCGTTTTGCTTACTTTTGCGCTCTTCAAAAGTGAGCCGCTGTAAGAGCGGAACCCCAAGTAGCCGTTACCCCAACAACGGATATGTACTCGGTCCCTCTAAATCCAGTGCAAGCGAGCCAAAACCATGAGCCTGCTCCCCTACGCCTGGGCCAAATCCCAACGCATCCTCCTGCGTCCCTGCGAGGAAGGCAGGCTACTCACCGTATGCCCCTCGACCCCCGGCTGGTCCATCAGCGAGGTACACCGTCAGTTCGGCCACAGCCGCCTTGAACAGGTGCGCGACGACGAACTCGACGGCCTGCTCGCCAGTGCCTACGCCGACACCGGCAGCGCCGCCGCCGTGGTCGGCGCCGCCGAAAACGAAGTCGACCTCGACCGCCTGATGCAAGACATGCCCGAAATCACCGACCTGCTGGACACCCAGGACGGCGCGCCGGTGATTCGCATGATCAACGCCTTGCTCACCCAGGCGGCGCGGGATGAGGCCAGTGACATTCACATCGAACCCTATGAAACCCATTCAGTGGTGCGCTACCGCGTCGACGGCACCCTGCGTGACGTGGTGTCGCCGCGCAAGGCGCTGCATGGCGCGCTGGTGTCGCGGATCAAGATCATGGCCCAACTCGATATCGCCGAAAAGCGCCTGCCCCAGGACGGCCGTATCGCCCTGCGCGTGGCCGGCCGGCCGATTGATATTCGCGTATCGACCGTGCCGACCGGGCATGGCGAGCGCGTGGTGATGCGTTTGCTCGACAAACAGGCCGGGCGCCTGCAATTGGAAACCCTGGGCATGGAGCCGCAACTGCTGGCGCGCCTCGATACGCTGATCCGCCAGCCCCACGGCATCGTGCTGGTCACCGGGCCCACCGGCAGCGGCAAGACCACCAGCCTGTACGCGGCCCTGGCGCGGCTGGATGCCAGCACCAGCAATATCCTCACCGTGGAAGACCCGGTGGAATATGACTTGCCGGGCATCAGCCAGATCCAGGTCAACGCCAAGATCGACATGACCTTCGGCCTGGCCTTGCGCGCGATTCTGCGCCAGGACCCGGACATCATCATGATCGGTGAAATCCGTGACCTGGAGACTGCGCAAATCGCCGTGCAGGCCTCGCTCACCGGCCACCTGGTACTGGCGACCCTGCACACCAACGACGCGGTGTCGGCGGTCAACCGCCTGATCGACATGGGGGTCGAGCCGTTCCTGCTGGCGTCGTCGCTGTTGGGTGTATTGGCCCAGCGCCTGGTGCGGCGCCTGTGCCCGCATTGCAAGCAACAGGACCCGGCCGCGCCCGGCACCTGGCGCCCGGTGGGCTGCGCGCAATGCAACCAGATCGGCTACAGCGGGCGTACCGGGATCCATGAATTGTTCTGCGTCGACGACGACGTGCGCAGCCTGATCCACCAGGGTGCCGGCGAGCAGGACCTGCGCGTGGCCGCGCGCCGCGCCGGGATGTTGAGCATGCGCGAAGACGGCGAGCGCTGGGTGCGCAGCGGCGCCACTGCGCCCGAAGAAATCCTGCGCGTGACGCGGGACGCCTGATGAATCGCTATCGCTATGAAGCCGCCGACGCCAGCGGCAAAGTCGAGGCCGGGCACCTGGAGGCGGATAGCCAGAGCGGCGCGTTTGCCGCGTTGCGCAGCCGTGGCCTGACCGCGCTGTTGGTGCAGGTCGAAGGCAATCAGCCGAATGCCGCCGGCAGCAGCCTGTTCACTGCCAAACTGTCGGACAACGACCTGGCCTGGGCCACGCGGCAACTGGCGAGCCTGCTCGGCGCCAGCCTGCCGCTGGAGGCCGCACTGAGCGCGACAGTGGAGCAGGCCGAGAAAAAGCACATCGCCCAGACCCTCGCCGCCGTGCGTGCCGATGTGCGCGGCGGCATGCGCTTGGCTGATGCATTGGCGGCACGGCCACGGGATTTTCCGTCGATCTATCGCGCGTTGATCGCGGCGGGGGAGGAGTCCGGCGACCTCGCCCAAGTGATGGAGCGCCTGGCCGACTACATCGAGGAGCGCAACAACCTGCGCGGCAAAATCCTCACGGCCTTTATCTACCCCGGCGTGGTTGGGCTGGTGTCCATCGGCATCGTGATTTTCCTGTTGAGCTACGTGGTGCCGCAGGTGGTCAGCGCGTTTTCCCAGGCGCGCCAGGATCTGCCAGGCCTGACCCTGGCGATGCTCAACGCCAGCGACTTCATTCGCGCCTGGGGCTGGTTGTGTTTCGGTGCGCTTGTCGGCGGTTTCTGGAGCTGGCGCCTGTACCTGCGCAACCCCGTGGCGCGCCTGCACTGGCACAGTCGCGTGCTTCGCCTGCCGCTGATCGGGCGCTTTGTGCTGGGCCTGAACACCGCGCGGTTTGCCTCGACCCTGGCGATCCTCGGCGGGGCCGGCGTGCCGCTGCTGCGCGCGCTGGAAGCGGCGCGCCAGACCCTCTCCAACGACCGCCTGAGCCAATGCGTCAACGACGCCACCGCCAAGGTGCGCGAGGGCGTCAACCTGGCCCCTGCGCTGGCGGTGGAAAAAGTCTTCCCGCCGGTGCTGATCCACCTGATTGCCAGCGGTGAAAAAACCGGCGCGCTGCCGCCGATGCTCGAGCGTGCCGCGCAGACGCTGTCGCGGGATATCGAACGGCGCGCCATGGGCATGACCGCGTTGCTCGAGCCCCTAATGATCGTGGTGATGGGCGCGGTGGTGCTGGTGATCGTGATGGCGGTGCTGTTGCCGATCATCGAGATCAACCAACTCGTGACCTGAATACGGTCAAGAAAGGTAAGGAGGGGCTGCTCAGTTGATTTCGGCGCGGGCCGACATCGCCAGGGCCAACCTCGGGTTCCTCATTCCGTCACATCCAACCGCCCTTGCCACAGCCCGTACCGCCTCCACCCATTGCGGGCTGAAACCTCGCTGTCACCTGCGCCCAAAGCGTTCAGAACGATGACCAAAACACCCGAGAATCTTTTAAAAATCAAGGTGTTCCTCCCGAGGTTTTTTCCTATTGCTGTCATCGGAAACTGCGAAATTTCCTACCCATGGCCTCACCCCTCGCCACCCCCGCATCACGGCTTGGGACCGAAGCCATGGCGTCATGCAAGAGCCATCTACCCCAAACGTACAAACACGACGAAAGGAGCTTCTTCATGTTTAAGCGCAACGTTCTCGCGGTATCCATGACCCTCGCTGCACTGTGCTCGGCACAGGCTGCATTCGCTGACGTAAACGGCGGCGGCGCGACCTTGCCACAGCCGCTGTACCAGACTGCCGGCGTACTCACCACTGGCTTCGCCCCCTACATCGGCGTCGGCAGCGGCAATGGCAAGGCTGCCTTCCTGACCAACGACTACACCAAGTTCGTGGCCGGCGTTACCAATAAGAACGTGCACTGGGCTGGTAGCGATTCCAAACTGACTGCGACTGAATTGTCGACCTACGCATCTACCAAACAACCGGCCTGGGGCAAGCTGATCCAGGTGCCGTCGGTTGCAACGTCGGTGGCCATTCCGTTCAACAAAACCGGCAGCGCGAATGTTGACCTGAGCGTTCAAGAGCTGTGCGGTGTGTTCTCCGGTCGCATCAAGAACTGGAGCGGGATTTCCGGTGCTGGGCGTACCGGTCCGATCGTGATCGTGTATCGCAGCGAGAGCAGCGGCACCACCGAGCTGTTCACCCGTTTCCTCAACGCCAAGTGCAACGCTGAAACCGGCTCCTTCGCCGTTACCACCACGTTCGCCAACAGCTTCTCCGGTGGCCTGCCTGCCGGCGCCGTTGCTGCCACCGGCAGCCAGGGTGTAATGACTGCCCTGGGCGCCGCCCAAGGCCGCATCACCTACATGAGCCCTGACTACGCGGCCTCCACCCTGGAAGGCCTGGACGACGCCACCAAGGTTGCTCGCGTCGGTAAAGACGAAGCCAACGGCGTCGAAGGTGTGTCGCCAGCGCCGGGCAACGTTTCCGACGCCATCGCCCAGGTGCTGCCACCTAACGACCCAAGCGCTCCGCTGGACATCAACAACCCTGACAACTGGGTGCCAGTGTTCGGTCCAGTGGGCGCGGCCGGCGTTCAACCGTACCCTGATTCGGGCTACCCGATCCTTGGCTTCACCAACCTGATCTTCAGCCAGTGCTATGCCAACGCTGATCAGACCTCCCAGGTACGTGGCTTCTTCACCAAGCACTTCGGCGCCACTGCCAACAACGACGCCGCGATTTCGGCCAACCGTTTCGTGCCGCTGCCGGCTAACTGGAAAGCTGCCATCACCGACACTTTCCTGACGGCAACCAGCGGTCTGAGCATCGGTAAAACCAACGTCTGCAACGGCATCGGTCGTCCGCTGTAACCCACGCTTTCACCGACCTGCGACACCCGATCAGCAACGGCCTGTGCCGTTGCTGATTTTTTTGCGTTACCAGCCCCATGTGAACTTTCCATGACAGAAGTTCAGTCCGGCCCCTCGCCAACCGCCTAACCCTCATACGCGGGCGTGTCTTGCCCCTGGCGAATTAAAAACAAGGAAGATCTCCGATGGTCCGCTGCAAATCACCGGTAAACCGCACTGCCCAAGGCCAGAGCGCCCAGACGATCCTGCGCCTTAAACCGCTGGCCCAGGCCATTGCCCTGTTGATGGTGGCGAGCAACGCCCAGGCGGCCACGGCCTTCAGTTCCGGCTGGTTTGCCGACAAGGGCGCGTCCCAGGCGGCGACGGCGGCGCGCACCGGCGCGGGCCAGGTGCCGGGGATTCCATCGCTGAACCAGCAGGCGCGGGTCAAGCAGCAGTTGTCGCGCTCGATCAGCACGCTCAACACCAGCGTCGCGGCGATTGCGGCGCAACAAGCGGCGCAGGCGGCAGGGCGCCAGGCTGCCTTCGGCCAGGTCTCGACCGTTCCCGATGGCCTGGGCAAGGGCGGCCTGCAGGTCGATAACAGCCTCACCCAGGGCTGGACCAACGCCAAGGGCCCGGTGCAGACCCAGGCCGGCGGCAAAACCACGGTGACCATCGAGCAGACCGCCGACAAGGCGATCCTCAACTGGGAGACCTTCAACGTCGGGCGCAACACCACCGTGGATTTCCAGCAGCAGGCCAGTTGGGCCGTGCTCAACCGCGTCAACGACCCCAACGCGCGCCCCAGCGAGATCCAGGGCCAGATCACCGGCGCCGGCACGGTGATGATCATGAACCGCAACGGCGTGGTCTTCAGTGGTACCAGCCAGGTCAACGTGCGCAACCTGGTGGCCGCCGCCGCGAACATCACCGATGAGCAATTCACTCAACGTGGCATTTACGTGGACGCCACCGGCACCCAACCGACCTTCACCGATGCGGCGGGCAAGGTCGAGGTCCAGCGCGGTGCACTGATCCAGACCCACAGCCCGGCCACCTCCACCGATGCCGGCGGCTATGCCTTGCTGCTCGGCACAGAGGTGGAAAACGCCGGTACTATCAACACCGCCAAGGGCCAGGCGACCCTGGCGGCCGGCGACAGTTTTTACATCCGCAAGGGCGTCGGCACTACCGGCAATGACCGTTCGACCACCCGTGGCAATGAAGTGGCGACCAGCCCCAACGCCGGCAGCAGCGCCGGCAAGGTCACCAACAGCGGCTTGATCATGGCCTCCACCGGCGACATCACGCTGACCGGGCACCAGGTGCAGCAAAATGGCGTGGTCCTGGCCAGCACTTCGGTGGACACCCGCGGCACGGTCCATTTGCTCAACGCCGCCACCGACACCACCGGCAGCGTGATCCTGGGCGAGGGCAGCACCACTGCGATCCTGCTGGACAGCAGCGGCAGCACCGCGCTCAACAGCCAGAAAGGCAATGGCCTGGTCAACCTCGATGGCACGCCCGCCAACCTGGTCACCGGCGCGTTCAACAATCTCAGCGCGGTGGCCGACCGCACCGACCAGTCACGGATCGAGATCGTCAGCGGCGGCACCGTGGACTTCCAGAAAGGCTCGATCACCCTCGCCACCGGCGGCCAGGTCGCGGTCAGCGCCGCTGGGCGCAGCCTGGTGCGCGACGGCGCGATGATCGATGTGTCGGGTGCCGTCGGCGTCAAGGTGTCGATGGAATCCAACAACATCAAGATCAACGTGCAGGGTAACGAGCAGCGCGATGCGCCGGTCAACCGCGATGGCGGCCAGTTGATCAACAACGATGTGTGGGTCGACCTGCGCGAGCTGGTGTTTGTGCCGGCGGGCACCAACGGCTATGCCACAGACCGTTGGTACACCGCCGGCGGATTGCTGGAAGTCGGCGGCTACCTCGGCACCCAGGGCCACTCGGTGGGTGAGTGGATGGCCCTGGGCGGCACCGTGACCTTTACTGGCAAGGAGGTGGTGACCCAGCAGGGCGCGCAGATCAACCTGTCCGGCGGCACCGTGGATGTGCAGGCCGGTTATATCCAGCAGACCTGGCTCAAGGGCCCCAATGGCCGCTTGTATGAAGTCTCCAGGGCGCCGGGCGACATTCTCTATTCGGGTTTCTACAAAGGCTATGAAGACACCAGCGCACGCTGGGGCCAGACCGAGTACTACTACAACCCGCTGATCGCGCCGCAGCGCCGCTACGAGGCCGGTTATACCGTGGGCCGCGACGCCGGCAAGCTGGTGGTCGGCACCACCAGCGCGGTGCTCGAAGGCCAGTTGATCAGCGACGTGTTCCAGGGCGACCGCCAGACCCAGGCGCCGAACATCAACCTCGATGGCTACCAGCAATCGCAGAAGGCCCGGGCCCAGCGCGCGCAACTGATCATTGGCCAATACATCCCGATCTATAACAAGACCACGGGCACCTTGCGCTATGCCCTCAGCGGCAGCACAGACCAGGTCCTGATCGACAGCAATACGCAGAAGATTGCCGATGGCCTCGACCTCAGCACCGCCTTGCCGGCGGATCGCCAAGGCACGGTGGTGCTCGACAGTGACCAGCTCAATGGCTACCAGTTGGGCGCGGTCAAGGTTGGCGCCACGCAGCAGATCACCGTCAATG
The DNA here is from genome assembly GCF_059419825.1 of Pseudomonas sp. GW821-FHT05D12. Lineage (NCBI taxonomy): Bacteria > Pseudomonadati > Pseudomonadota > Gammaproteobacteria > Pseudomonadales > Pseudomonadaceae > Pseudomonas > Pseudomonas sp. GW821-FHT05D12. The sequence continues at coordinate 410,591 of NZ_JBWKSN010000004.1, forward strand.
GCGCGCTGAAGGTGGCGGACGGGGGCGACATCACCCTGTTCGGGCCGGGCGTAGCCATCAATGCCAACCTCACGGCCCATGGTGGCAGTCTGAATGCGGGCAATATCCTCAGCCAGGTCGACCCGCTCAAGGCGGGGGCGGTCGGCGATACGATCCTGGCGGGCAACGGCCGCCTCGACGTGGCCGCCGGCGTCAGGCTCGACACCAGTGGACGCTGGAATAACCTGCTGCTGGACCCTGCCGACGTGGGCGGCGTGGCCTCGGTGAACGGCGGCAAGGTGTCGTTGCGCAGCACCGGCAATGTGCACCTGGCGGCCGGCAGCGTGGTGGATGCATCCTCCGGTGGCAGCCTTGGCCTCGACGGCAAGCTCGTCGGCGGCAAGGGCGGTGACGTGACCATGGGCGCCCTCGGCAACCTGGCCCTGGACGGTGAAATCCGTGGCTATGGCGTCAACGGCGGCGGCACCCTGGCGTTGCAGGCACGCAAGGTGCAGATCGGCGCCAGCGCCACCGCACCGACCGCCGACACACTGAAACTGGCGGGCGATTTCTTCAACAAGGGCTTCTCGGCCTATGACATCACCGGCAACGAAGGTTTGCTGGTCACCGACGGCACGCGCGTGGATGTGACCACGCCGGTCTATCGCCTGGGCGAGCAGACCTCCGCCAGCCCCACGGGCAGCGACCCGGCCACGGCCCTGGAGCGCTGGACACCGGCGCTGTATCAGGAAGACGCCACCAAGGGCGTGCTGACGCAACGGCGCGGCGCCAGCCTGACCTTGACGGCAGGGCATCAGGAATCCACGGCGGCCGAACTGGCGACGACCACGCTGAATGTGGGCAAGGGGGCGGTGATCAACGTCGACCCTGGCCAGGGCATCAACCTGCGCAGCGTCGGCCAGTTGACCCTGGACGGCACCCTGAACGCCTGGGGCGGCAGTGTCAGCCTGGGCGGCTTGACGGTTCCGGCTTCCGAACTGGTCAACGCTGGCGGCCACGGTCGTTCGATCTGGGTCGGCGAAAACGCGCTGATCGACGTCGCCTCGCGGGCCGTCACGGCGGTGAGCAATCGCGGCAGTGTCTACGGCCAGGTCCGCAATGGCGGCACCATCAGTATTGGCGGCGACATCGACCTGGCCACCGGGATTGCCAAGGCCAGCGACCTGTTTGTGGTGGTGCGCGACGGCGCCCGCCTGGACGCCTCCGGTACGCAGGCGACCCTGGATATCCCGGGCCAGGGCCGGGTGCAGGTGGCAAGCAATGGCGGCCGCATCAGCTTTGCGTCCAACAACGGCCTGTACCTGGATGGCAGCTTTGTAGCGCGTGCCGGTGGTGCAGGGGCGGCGGGCGGCAGCTTGTCGCTGGCGCTGGAAACTCCGTACTACGCCATGAGCGCCGTGACCGACCGTGTGCTTAACGTCCGTGAACTGGTGCTCAGCCAAGCCCACCAGGGCAGCGCATTGCCGGGCAGCACCGACGCGGCCGCCGCCAGCCTGGCGTACGGCCATGGCGCGCTGGGCGTGGACCAGGTGCGTGCCGGCGGGTTTGACAACCTGGCCTTGCTCAGCAATGGCCTGCTGAGTTTTGACGGTGATGTGTCGCTGAACATGGGCCAGAGCCTGCGCCTGTACAGCGGCGCCATGGGGCTGACTGAAACGGCGGCGGCCAATTCCCGTATCAACCTGTCGGCGCCTTATCTGCTGCTGGCGGGCATCCTCGCGCCGCTGGACCCCAACAAACAACAATACCTGCATCCGGTGTTGACCAGCGGCATGTCTCAACATGACAGCCAGGCGCTGTTCAATGCCTCCGGCAACCTGGTCGATGTGCGTGGCAATGTGCTGTTCAGCAACAAGAGTGACCTGACCCTGAGCGATAGCAGTCAGGTGAGTATCGACCGTCGCGGCTTCGATGATGTGCAACTGACCAGCCAGGGCGACCTGCGGTTTCTGGTGGGGGCGGGTGCGGATGTGATCGCTACCGGCATCAGCACGCAACTGATGACGCGCGGAGATATGACCTTGCGCGCAGCCCAGCTGTACCCGGCGACTGAGGTCGGCGCGAGGGTGATGGCGGGCTATCTGGACGCTAACAATGACACTACGGGATACAACTACGACCCGACACGCATCCTCACCATCGCCCGTACCGGCAACAGCACCGCTGCCGTGCCGTACTCGGCGTTCGGTCGCCTGCAACTGGGTGGTCCGACCATCAAGCAGGGCGGGGTGGTGCGTGCGCCGCTGGGGCTGATTGAGATCGGCAGCCTGGGCTCCAGCAAAGTTGAACTGCTGCCGGGCAGCCTGACCTCGGTGAGCGGCAGGGGCCTGGTGCTGCCTTACGGCGGTACAGTGGACGGCCAGATCTATCAATACAACGGCAAGACCGTGACGTTCCTCGGGCAGGGCGGGATACCGACGTTGAACGGTGGCCTGCAGGTCGGCGTGGTCCTCGGCGGTGAGTCGGTGGCGGTGCTGCCTGAGGCCACTGTGGACCTGTCCGGCGGCGGCGAATTACTCGGCGCCGGGTTTATTTCCGGGCGCGGCGGTTCTACCGACGCCCGCTACAACCCGTTGATGCAAATCGGGGCCAACGGCGGTTTTGTGCTGCCGGGCCTGGGCACCAACCCGGTCTACGCGATTGTGCCCGGCGTGCAGCCCGGCTACGCACCCATGGCGCCGGAGGGTGGCGCGGTCGACCCGTTGATCGGCCAGCAAATCACGATTGGCGCAGGAGTGCCGGGGCTCGCGGCGGGCACCTATACCCTGATGCCGTCGACGTATGCCTTGATGCCCGGCGCATTCCGAGTCGAAATCAACGGCTTGGCCGGGGCTGCAGGCGTGGGGCCGACCCAGCAGATGCGCAACGGCTCGTGGTCGACTGCGGGGCGGCTGTCCATCGCCAATACCGGGATCAGCAACAGCATTGCCAGCCAGTTGATCCTCACGTCGGCCGATACCTTGCGCCGTTATTCCCAGTACAACGAAACCAGTTATGCGCAGTTCGCGGTGGCCGACGCCGCCAGGCTCGGCGTGCCTCGGGCGATGCTCGAGCGGGACGCCAAGACCCTGGAGTTGGCCTTGCGGCCGGGGGCCGGTGCAGATGCCTTCTCGTTCCAGGGGATCGGCCGTTTCGATGCGGCTGCCGGCGGTTACGCCGGTACCGTGGCGGTGCTCAACATGGACAACAGCGAAATCGAAGTGGTGGCGGCAGGCAATGCGGCCACAGCGGATTTCGCTGGCGTCACCGTGGATGCGGCGAGCCTCAATGCCCTGGGTGCCGCACGCCTGATGATTGGCGGCATGACCCAGGTCTCGTATGGCCAGAACGGTGGCTACATCAACCTGGCGAATATGCCCAGCGGTTCGGTCACCCTGCGTACGGGGGCGACGTTGGCCGCGCCGGAAGTATTCCTCTTGAGTGCTGACGGGGAAATCGTGGTGGAGCAGGGCGCGTCGATCAATACGATCGGGCGCGGCAAGGCCAGCTATGACGCACGTGATGGTTTTGTCTACAGTGTGGGCAATATGCTCGCAGTCTCCAATGGGTTGCTCAATGTGGTCAGTGCGCCCGCGGGTAGCAGCAGCGGCGGGATCAAGCTGGGCACCTGTGCCAGCGCCCCTTGCAGCGGGCAAACCGCTCTCTACTCCGAGGGCAGCATCGTCGCCTTGACTGACAAGACCCTGCTGATGGGCGACGAGGTGCGTTACGGCACCCGGCACCTCAACCTCGGCGTCGCCAGCATCAACGTCGGCAGCCCGCAGGCCCTGGCTGACGCTGCCGCAGCCAATCGCCTGCCGGCGGGCCTGACCCTCACCCAGCAAGTGCTCGACCGCTTGCTGCGTGGCGACACCCAGTTCGGCGCCCCGGCCCTGGAGACCCTGCAACTGTCGGCACGCGACAGCTTCAATTTCTACGGATCGACCACCCTCGACACCTACGACGCGATCACGGGCAAGTCCCTGTTGAACAACCTGATGCTCTCCACCCCGGCGATCTACGGCGCGGGAGGCGCGAATGATGTGGCCACCATCCACACCGCCAACCTGATCTGGCAGGGCGCCGAGGCAGCCCCCGGCACTGTGGTGGCTGGCGGTGCCGGCACCGGCAGCGGGCGCCTGGACATCAACGCCGAGCGCATTACGTTCGGCTATGGCGAGTTTGCCCAGGCCAGCACCACCGCCACCTTGAACCGCCTGGCGCTGGGCTTTGCCAACGTCAACCTGAATGCCAGCGAGCGCATCACCGCCAACCACAAGGGTAGCCTCTCGGTGTACCAGAGCCAGGGCGCCTACGACGCGATCAAGGGCTTTGCCTACAGTGGCGGTAACCTCAATATCCTCACGCCACTGATGACCGGCGAAGCCGGCTCGGTGAACAAGATCACCGCCGGTGGCGCCATTGATGTCAGCGCCTCGTCGGGGCCGGTGGGCAAGGTGGAGGGGCTTGGCGGCGAGTTGTCGCTGCAGGGCGACAGCTTGCGCCTGGCCAGCGCGGTGGTACTGCCCAGCGGCAAGGTGACCCTGGGCGCCCGTGGTGATGTGGTGCTGACCGACAACGCCTCGATTGATGTGTCCGGTCGCGCCATCGTGTTCGACGACCTGACCAAATACAGCGCGGGCGGCGACGTGGTGTTGCAAAGCAGCGCGGGCAATGTGCGGCAGGCCACGGGCTCGACCATCGACCTCTCGGCCACCTTCAACCAGGCGGGCAAGCTGCGCGCCGTGGCGGTGAGCGACGCGGCGGGCACCGTCGACCTGGCGGGCAAGATCCTCGCTGGCAGCAGCGGCTACTACGATGCCGGCGGCACGTTGGTGCCTTACCTGGCCGGCGCGGTGGAGATCCAGGCCCAGCACCTGGGCGGCAGCGGCAGCCTGAGCGAGCGGTTCGCGGCCCTTAACCAGCGCCTCAACCAGGGCGAGGTGTTTGGTGCGCGCAGCTTCCAGCTCAAGCAGGGCGACTTGACGATTGGCGACGGCGTCAAGGCCAATACCGTCAATGTCTCGGTGGACAATGGCAGCCTGCTGGTCACCGGCCGAGTGGACGCCAGCGGCGAACGCGTCGGCAACATCAACCTGGCCGGCAAGAATGGCCTGACGCTGGCCGGCACGGCGGTGCTCGACGCCCATGGCACGCAATTGCGTGTCGACAGCTACGGCAAGATCATCGATTCGCCGAACCGCGCCAGCGTGGTCCTGGGCTCGGGCACTGGCCCGCTGACCCTGGCCGACGGAATGCGCATCGACCTGCGCCATGGCACCGAAACCGCCACCGGCAATGACGGACGCAACCGGGGCACCCTGGAACTGAATGCGCCCCGCGTGGGCGCCAATGACATTGCCATCGACGCCAGTGGGCGCCTGACGATCCAGGGGGCACGTTCGATTGCCCTCAACGGCATGGCCACCTACACCGATGCGCCGGTCGGCACAGACACCACGGCCACCGGCCGGCCGTATCAAGTCGTCACCCAGCAATACCTGGATGACCTGCATGCGTTAAGCACCACCTACATCAATGCGGCGCTGAGCAATACCAACCTGACGCAGACCAAGCTGGCCGGCCTGAACAACGCGACCTACGGCGATACCTTCCACTTGCGCCCCGGTGTGGAAATCCGCAGCAACACCGCCGACGGCGACCTGGTCGTGCAGGGCGACCTGAACCTGTCCGGGTATCGCTACGCCAGCCTCAAATCGGTTCAGCCCACCGAGGCCGGCAGCCTGACCCTGCGCGCCGGAGGCGACCTGAATATCTACGGCAGTATCAACGATGGCTTTGCAGCGCCGGCCGCGACTGCGGATGACAACGGCTGGGTACTGCGCGCCGGTGTCGACTTCACCGGTGGCACGGTGGTGGTACCGGGCAACGGCGTGACGCTGGCGGACGGCACTACGTTCCCCGGCGGCGTGGCCCTCAACTTCGACATCTCGATCAAGGCCCGCAGCCTGCCGGCCGGCACCCGCTTGCCGGCGGCGGCAACCCTCAATGCGACCCTGGCACTGCCGGCCGGTACCGTGTTGGCGGGCGCGGTGCGTAATGCCGCGGGGACCGTGCTGTACCCGGCGGGAACGATATTGACCCAGCGCGTGAGCTTGCCGGCGGGCAGCATCCTGGACGCCGGCACCGTGCTGGTCAGCCTCACCAGTGTGCGCATCATGACCTGGCCTGCGGGAGTGCCGTTGCCGGGGGTATTGGGCAGCACCGCGACGGTGATCCTCAATGGCACCAAGCCGCTGCCCCGTGGCGCGTTGTTGCCGGTGGGCACCAACGTCAAGTTGCCGGGCAATGCCACCTCGGTGCAACTGCGTGTGCCGGGGGCGGATGGGCAAGGCAAGTTGTGGGCGGCGGCGCCGATGCTGCCCGCGGGCTCCGAGGCCTGGTCGATGCGCCTGGTGGCCGGTGCCGACACCCAGGCAGCCGATAGCCGAGCGCTGCAACCGCAGCCGCAGGCCGGTAACCTGCGCCTGGCCGACAGCCACTACAGCGTGTTTGGCCCGAGCAAGATCGTCGGCGGCAGCACGCGTTTCAGCGTGATCCGCACCGGTGCGGCGGACCTGGAGTTGCTGGCCGGCGGGGATTTGAGCATGGAATCGCTGTTCGGCGTCTACACCGCCGGCAGTGCCACGACCGCCACAGCCGGCAGCCCGGCGGGCGCCTGGTTCCCGGAGGGGGGCGGCAACCTGTTGTTGAAGGTCGGCGGTAACCTGACCGGCAACATAACCAGCAAGGCGCGCTCCACGGGCGGGCGTCCGGTGACGACCGATGGCGAGGTGGATTCGGCCAACGTCGGCAATTGGCTGTGGCGCCAGGGCAACGGCTTGAGCGGCAGCCAGGCGCAATCCACCGCGTGGTGGATCAACTTTGGCGCGATGGTGCCCGTCGCGGGCCTCGCGGACCGGATGGTGGGCTTCACCGGGTTCGGCACCCTGGGCGGCGGCAACCTGAATGTCGAGGTCGGTGGCGATGCGGGGATGCTCAAACCGCTGACGGGCTACGTGGCCGCCAACGTCAGCCCGCGCAGCACGGGCCTGGTGCTGGCGGTAGGCAGCACCGGGCGGGTCGCGGCCGATGGCAGCCTGCAACTCACCGGGGGCGGTGACTTGAACGTGCGGGTGGGCGGGGCGGTCAATCCCGGCAGCCAGATTGCGCTGGAGCATCTCAATGGTGCGGTGGTCGACCTGCGCGGGCATGTACAGATGACGGGCGGCGCCCTGGGCAGCTTGACGCTGCGCTACGGCAGCCAACCCAAGGATCAAAGTCCCAGCGAAATCCGCGCCTACGATCCGAGCCGCTCGACGTCTGCGGCCGCGACCGGGGGCTGGAGCCTGCTGCCGGGCGATGCGACCTTCAATTTGTCTACGCGTGGGGACCTGGTGCTGCAGGACGTGGCCGATCCGGGGCGCGCGCCGCAGATGAATGTCCTGGCGTATGAAAACAATGGCGTCAGTGGCGTTGGGCAGAGCTGGTTCAGCCTGTGGACCGACCGCACGGCCATCGACCTGTTCTCCGCCGGGGGCAATCTCACGCCGTTGACCGATACCGCCGAGTCGGATCTGGCGGCGGTGTATCCGGCGACGCTGCGTGCAGTCGCGGCCAACGGCAGCCTGTATTACGGCCGCGCTTCGACGTTGAACACGAACGTATTGCCGCCGCTCAAGGCGCTGGTATTGGCGCCGTCGACCAACGGCCAGTTGCAACTGCTGGCGGGGGATTCGATCTATGGCGGCGACCTGACCATCAGCCGTTCCAGTGCGGCGCCGGACACCTTGGCGAGCATCCTGCACCCGGCCTTCCAGGGCTTTATCGGCGGGCGAGCGGACGTGGGCAGCGGCAACGTTTCCACCGACGCCAACGTTGCCAGGCTAGGCATTTCGTTCCCACTGTTTGCCTTTGGTCCAAACACCGCCAGCACCCAATGGGGGGATGCCCTGGAGCCCGCGCGCTTCTATGCAATGACGGGGGATCTGCTGGGGGTCAACAGTGGGCGTACGCTGACGATGACCACCGCCGACGATCCGCGTCTTGGGCAAACCTATTTTGAAGGCGCAGGCCCGGTCTGGATGCGGGCCGGGCGCGATATCGTCAGCAGCGGTACCGGCCTGGCAGGGGCCAGCGGTGGCGACGACAGTACCGGTAGCTACACCTTTGCCGGCAACCTGTTCGTGCACAACAGCCCCACCGATATCTCCATCGTCAGCGCCGGTCGCGACATCCTCTACAGCAGCTTCAACGTCGCCGGCCCCGGCAATCTGGAAGTGAGCGCCGGGCGCAATATCCTGATGGACGACAAGGTCGGTATCACCAGCCTGGGCGCTGTGGCGGCGGGCGACACACGCCCCGGCGCGAGCATCGTGATGCAAGCCGGCGTCGGCGCCAGCGGCCCGGATTACCGCCGCTTCGTCGAACCGTACCTGAACCCCGCCAACCTGGCGCAACCGGGCGAGTCGTTGCAGGGCGCCAAGGTGGCCAAGACCTACGAAAACGAACTGGTCGGCTGGCTGGCCGAGCGCTTCGGGTTTGTCGGCAACAGCGAGCAGGCCCGCGCCTACTACGCCAGCCTGCCGGCCGAGCAACAACGGGTGTTTGCCCGCGACGTGTACTTCGCCGAACTCAAGGCCGCCGGCCGCGAGTACAACCAGGACGGCAGCGTGCGCCAGGGCAGCTACCTGCGTGGCCGCGCGGCGATTGCGGCACTGTTCCCGGACAAGGACGTGGCCGGCAATCCGCTCACCTACAAGGGCGATATCACCCTGTTCGGCGGCGCGGGCGTGCACACCAACTTCGGTGGTTCGATCCAGATGCTCACGCCGGGCGGCAGCCAGACCTTCGGCATCGAAGGCGCCGCACCGCCGTCCACCGCCGGTGTGATCACCCAGGGGGCCGGCGATATCCAGCTGTATTCCCTGGGCAGCATCCTGCTGGGCCAGAGCCGCATCATGACCACCTTCGGCGGCTCGATCATGGGCTGGACCAGCGAAGGCGACATCAACGCCGGTCGCGGCTCCAAGACCACCGTCGTGTACACGCCGCCCAAGCGTGTCTATGACAACTGGGGCAACGTCGGCCTGTCACCATCGGTGCCGAGTACCGGTGCGGGGATCGCCACGCTCAACCCGATCCCGGAAGTGCCGGCGGGGGATATCGACCTGATTGCGCCGATGGGCACCATCGATGCGGGCGAGGCGGGCATTCGGGTGTCGGGCAACGTCAACATCGCTGCCTTGCACGTGGTGAACGCGGCCAACATCCAGACCCAGGGCAAGTCGTCCGGGGTGCCGGTATCGGCCACCGTCAACACCGGGGCCATGAGTTCGGCCAGCGCGGCAGGGGCGGCGGCGTCCCAGGCGGCGGAAGACGCGGCGCGCAGCCAGCAGACGGCGGCCAAGCAGGGCCGGCCGTCGATCATGACCGTGGAAGTGTTGAGCCTGGGCAGCGAGCCCTTGCCGCAAGAACCGGCGCCCGCGCAGAAGACCTCGGGCTACAACCCCAACAGCCCGGTGCAGGTCCTGGGCGCGGGGCCGCTGAGTGAACAGGCGCGGGCCCGCTTGACCGACGAGGAGCGCAAGCAGATCAGTTTGTAGATTTACAGAAGGACCTCTCGATGTACCTTTGGGGCGATCAATGATCGCCCCGTTTTTTTGGCTGCTGCCCGGACCTGTTTAGGGTGCTGGCTTGCCTGATATGGCATCACCTGGGTGTGCCTGATGTACCGAGGTGCCTGCATCGCCGGCAAGCCGGCGCCTACAGAGGCATCTGCGTCGCCTATGGATTGTCCTTGAGGGTCTTGAATGCCTCCACGCGCTTGATCAGCCGGGTGTTCTTCGCCGAGTCGGCATTGCCGAACAGAAACGAAAAATCCGAGGCCAGCCCCGAGGTGCCGGCAATCGCCGCGTATTGGTGACAGGCATTGCAGTTGTCGTTCTGCACGTAGGTCTCCAGGGTCGTGTTGGCCACCACCCCATTCTGATCGCTGACATACGGCCCGTAGGACAGCGGCGTCTTCACGTTCGGCCCCGGCCCCGGGTCGTTGGGGGCATTGGGCGTCTTCGACCACAGCACATTCACCAGTTTGTAGTACTGGAACACCGATTGGCCCTGGGTTTTCTCGGCAAAGGTCTGCTGCACCGCCGTGTTCAGCGCCTGCAGGTCCTGGGGCGTGGCGTTCACCCGCGTGGCCTGCACCGGCTGCTCCAGTGGCGTGCAGTTGGGCGGGGTATGGCTGGCGTCGCATTGCACGCGCGCCACATTGGGTGTGCAGGCCGCGCCGGTGCAGGCCGGGTTGTTGAAGCTGTAGCCATCCGGCGGTGCGGCGCCGCCATCGGGCACGTTGTCGACCTGCTCGAAAGTGCTCCAGATGAAGTTCGGCTGGGTCTGGGTCTTGTTGATGATATGCAGGCCCACCAGCCCCACCACTTCCTGGGTGCACTGCAGGGTGTCGGGGCGTTGCAGCCAGGCCACGGTGGTGAGGTAGCGTCCGTACAGCTCGGGCTTGTTGGTGAGCACGCGCCAGGCGGCCTTGAGTTCCAGGGCGCCGAGTTCTTCCTGGGGCAGGGCCTTGGCCGGCAGTTCGCGCACCAGCTTGCCTGCCGGCAATGACAGGCCGGCGGGGTGCCGATTGTCGCTGTTCTGCGCCACGATCAGCTGGTTGGCTGCATCGTACAGGCCGTTATTGACGATGTAGTCGAACTCGGCCTTGCCGACCTTGCGCTCGAAAAACACCAGGTTGCCCGCCTGGTCCGTCAGCCAGCCGCCGGAGGCTTCCATGATTGAATCCGGCAGGGTCACCTGGGTGCCGCTGGACAGGTGAAAGCGATGCTTGCGGTTAATGGCGCTTTCCGAGGTGGCGGTGATGAATTTGCGCGCGCCGCTGGCAAACGCCTTGAGGTTGCCGGAGGCGCTGCAATTGGACGGCACCAGGGTTTCGACACCCCAGCCGGACGGCTTGGCCGCGCCGGGCAGGAAGATATCGCTGGCATCCTTGTAGCTGGCCCACACCGGGGCGTTGCTCATTGGCTGGCCGGGCGTGGGCGGCACGCCGAACTGGGCCGCGCTGCTTTGCGTGTCCGGCTCGCCGGCCAGGCTCGGGTTGGCGGGCCAGCCGGGGTTGACCGACCAGTTCATGGCGATAAACAGCTGCCAGCCGAAACAATTGAGAAAGTCCTGCTCGGTGCCGAAATTGTTCACCGGCAGGAAGCCGCCACTGGTGGGATCGAACACCAGTTGGCTGACGCAACTCTGGGCGTCCGTTGCGGCGCTGGCCGCGGGTGGGGCCAGCAGCAGGGCGCAGGTTATCCAGCAGAACACACTCAAGCGTGCCCGGCGCAGCGGGCGAGGCCATCCGTTCATGATCGCATTCCTTGCTCCAGTCTCAGGGGGCGGCCGCCCCTGCCAGGCAGCGGCGGCCGCAGGCAGTCAGGCGCCGGGCACCAGGGCCAGGCCGCTTTCCCACGGGTGCTGGGTCGCACTGGGGTTGGCGGCTTCGCTCGGGTTCAGCGCACGCACGCTGACCAGTCCCGGCGCGGCGCTGCTGCTGACCGTGACGGTCATGATGTAGCCCTGGGTGCCGCCGCTGTCGGTTTGCCCCGGGATAGCCGAGGCGTCCGGCAGGAACTGCGTGACCTGGGCGCTGATCCCCGGGTTGGAGAACTGCACCCGCGCGTCGGCGACCGTGGTCTGCGGGTCGGCGCCTTGCACCACCAGCACGAACTGCGCCGAGGTGCCGGGGGCAAAACTGGCCGGCAAGTCGCTGGGGGACTGGCCGTAGAACAGGTCCAGCGGCAGCAACTGCACGGGCCAGGGTTGCGTATCGGTGTTGTTCGCCGCGACACATTCGCAGGCTTCGGGCGTGGCGGTGAGGGGCGCCGGCGTCACGCTGAGGGCCACATCCAGTTGATCGGCGATGACCCACACGTAATTGATCGGCGTGCCATTGATGGTGATGTCGTTGATCGAGAACCCGGCGCTTTGCGGCACCTCGAACACCGCTTGCAGGATCTGGTCGGAGTTGTTCGGGCCGGTGCCGGCGGTGCCACGGGTCACGCGCCAGTAACTGCTCACATCCTGGCCTTGAGGGCCTTTCCAGCCGCTGAAGGACTTGGGTTGTTGCAGGTACAGGCCGATCGGATTGGTCAACGAGATGAGGTTGTTCACCGCCGCCTGGTTGGCCGAGAAACCGATGTGCGGGTCGGAGTTGCGGTAGTTCTGCCCGTACTGGGCGCAGCAGATCAGGCTCTGCTGGTTGGCGCTGCTGCGGATCGGCCGCAGGATGGTGGCCGCGGCTGCCAGGTAGATCTCGGCACTCAGGGTGTTGGGCCCGGAGGTCAGGTGCATCGCACCGCCCGACACGCCGGGGATGCGTACGGTGCCGCTGTTCCATTTGTTCACGGTGTCGTAGGCGGGGCGGCCGGTGGTTTCATCGATCACCGGGTCGCCGGCGTTGCCGGTCGGACCGTTGGCGGTGTAGCGCAGGTACAGGTCTTCGAGTTTCACCTGCGGGTCGACATACGCCTGGTACAGCCCCAGCACGGCATTCGGATCGATGTTCCACATGGTCAGGAAGTAGGCCGGGTTTTCGCTGGTGAACATGATGCTGCGCATATTGCCGTCGGGGTCGCGGGTGATCGACCACTCGCAGTATTCATCGAGCCAGCCCCGTGGACCCGAAGGCGAAAAGTCGGCGTAGGGACCGTTCCAGTTGATCGATTTGCACAGCACGCTGGGGATCTGCAGCTGGGTGGCGGTCGGGTCCGGGTACAATGAAAACAGTGTGCCGTCGAGGGTAATCTGGCCGTGGTCGGTGAGTTCCATCACTTGATCCAGGGTCATGGCCTTGCCGTTCAACTGCGGCACCACGGCGGCGCCGTTGTTGTAGAAAAACGTCCACAGGCGGTTGGGGAACGGCTGCCAGGTAATGGTGATCGGCGTCTGCGTGCCGTAGCCGCTTTCGATCGGGTTGTAGTAGCCCGAGCGCGGCGCGTCGTTGAGGTTGGACCAGGGGTTGCCGATGACCGACATCTGGGTCCAGCCGGTGACGTTGTTGTTCCAGTTGGTCTCGAAGGTCGACAGTTGGTCTTCCAGGCCCAGCTTGTTGTAGTCCTTGGGCGCCTGCTCGGCGGGGGAGGTGAATTGGGTGAAGGGTGTGCTCATGTCGGTTCTCCAGCAGGTGTGTGGTGGGACGTGGAGCAGCAACCGGCGCCCGTAGCGGGGCCGGCGGTGGTTTGGCGTGGGTCGTCCCACACCAGTTGCGCGATAAAGCCAGGCAGCGGCGCGTACGCATCGGGCGTCAGTACCTGGCCACTCTCGAGATGGGTCACGATCAGCGATAACTGCGCGGCATCCGTCGGCGCCAGGTGCAGCGCCTTGACGCTGCGCGCAGCATTCAGCGCGCGGGACACGCCCTGGGTGATGCAGCGGCCCTTGTCGTCCACCAGGCCCATGCCGATCCGGCTGAAACGCCCGACGTAATGCGGGTTGTCTGCGTTCACCTGCTGCGCGGTGGCGTCTGGCTGATTGAGAAAGACGTCGATCAGGAAGGTGTCGTGGGTGCAGCGCACATGGTCGAACACCACCCACGGGCCGGTCCCTGCCGGCTGTGCCTCGCAGCAGGCTTTGGATGCACCGAACTGCGGCGCCACCGGGGTGCCGTAGTCGTAGCCGATGTGGCGGCTGTCCTGGGCCATGTCGCCCAGGGTGGTGTAGCGCCAGGCATCCGCGCTGGTGAAGCTGACCTCTTCGGCCTGGTGCCCGGCGAATGGCTGCAACAGGCACTGGGTGGTGTACTGCGCGGCCGGATTGGCGCGAATCCACCCTTCGAGCATGCGGTCGATATTGGCGTGGTAGGAGCAGAACACCGGGTCGAAGGCGGTGTAGGCGTTGTCGGCCATGTCGCCGCCGATCCAGCCGTGATAGTTGTCGTGGGGCTGTTCGTAGAGCCCGTCGAAATTCAGCGCGCGATTGGGGTACAGGTTGTCCGGCTGTGGCGGGTCAAACGTGGTGATGTTGGCCCAGGGATACCCCGGCACACCCTGGGGCTGGCTGAAGGTGGTGAAGGTGAGCGCATCCAGCACTTGCTGCTGGAAGATCCGGCTCATGCCATACAGGCGCGTGCGCTCGACACGAAACGCCTCGCCCTGGGTGTAGAACAGCGGGTTGCGCTGCACATAGCGGCAGTCCACGCCCTCGACGCTGGCGCTGGCGCAGACTTTTGAACAGCCGTCCTTGGCCGCCGCATAGCGCAAAGGGTTGCGCCGCACTTCGCCGGTGTGCGGGTGCACGTAGGTCTCGTCGAGGAAGGCCTGGGGCAGCCCGGCCTGCGGGCTGCCATCGACACTGGCGTCGGCGGCCATCCAGTCCCAATAGGGAATCGCGCAGTCGATCAGCGCTTCCAGGTGCAGCAGGTAGGCGCGATGCCACAGGGCAAACGCTTCCTGGTAATGCAGGCACCAGTTGGTGTGGATGTAGGCGTAGCGCTGCCAGGGCGAGCCGCTGTCCGGGTCGCCGATGTGCATCACGTCATCCAGGCGGGCGCGGTACAGGTTCAACTGCTCCGGGCTCAGGGCGCGGATGTCCTGGCGTACGCGCTTGACCGGCTGCGGCAGGGCCGGTGGGGGGATGCGCTCGGCGGGGTCAAAGGCCGAGCTGGCGTCCAGTCGCCAGCCCTGGTTGACCCACAGGCGGAAGGTTTCCAGCGCATCGATTGGCCAGAATTGCTGGGGGTCGGTGGTCAGCGGCATGTTGCGCGAGGCGAGGTGCTGGTAAATGGTCTGCGACCAGGTCTTGACCGAGTCCGGGTCTTCCAGGAACACATCGTAGGCGTTCATGCAGCCCGCCCAGGTGGCGGCGACGGCGGCGCGCGAGGCGGACGGTATCCAGTAGGGGGCGCTGAAAAGGCCGTGGATATCAGCGGTCCATGTCGGTTTCGCGACTATCATAAGATCCCTCTCATGCCGCCCCGGGCCAGGTGTTGGCTGGGCTGCTAAGCTGGATTGATGTTAACGAGCCGCTGCGCAGGATTTGTGCAAATTGGCCCGTCTTCGCGACGGATTCATTGCAATTTTCAAGGACGATTTACAACCGATGACAGACGCCATGGATTTGAAGATCCTGGGCAAGTTGCAAAAGGATTGCGACCAGAGCCTGGAGTTGTTGAGCGACAGCGTGGGGCTGTCGTCCACCAGTTGTTACCGGCGGATTCGCCGCATGGAAAGCGTGGGGATTATCAAGGCAAAAGTCGCGGTGCTCGACGAGCGCAAGCTGGGCATCCAGGTGACCGCGTTTTTCCTGATCAAACTGGACAAGGACAGCCACGATATCGACCGCAAGATGCAGCACATCCTCACCCGCCACCCGGAGATTCAGGATTGTTACCTGCTGACCGGCGAGTTTGATTTTGTGATGGTTGCCAAGTTTCGCGATGCGACGGAATACACCGAGTATATCTATCGGTTTCTGGAGACTTATCGGGATATTCCGATTCGGACTTATTCGTCGACGTTGGTGGTACGCACGGTTAAAAAATCCTACGAACTGCCCCTACAAGGGGTGGGCTTCCCCGCGGGTTAGCGGCCTTGAAGACAACCGATCTACCGTGTGCAGCAGCTGGCTTGCCAGCGATGGGATCGCCGGTAAGCCGGCTCCTACAGAAAAGCGCATGCGTGATCGAGTCCTCCCAGTAACCCACTCAAGCAAAAATGAAGCTTTCATGACAAAAGTTCGGTAGCCCTTGGCCACTCCCGTCTCTCCTGTGTAACGCGCTTGAGGACGCCAGACAGGCGTTCTTTTTAGCCGCAAGCAGGATGCCAGGAGTGGGGCGATGGGAACTATGGAACGTTACTCGAAAGTGGGCATGCAGGAACTCGACCAGCGCCTGTCGAAGATCGTCGAAGCGGCGCGCAAGAAGCCGGTTTCGGTGTATCGCTACGGCGCGCCGTGGGTGTGGATCGTCTCTCAGGACGATTGGCAGGGCGCCTTGAAGGAAGTCGCGAGCTTCATCCCGGCGGGCCATTCCCTGGTGTTGCTGCGCCCGCAGATCGATGAAATCCTCGACCAGCATCGCGACTGGCTGGTGGCCGAAGCCCCGATGTCGATCGCCCCGCACACGGTGCTGCAGATCCTCCTGCTGCAACTGTTGTATTCGGTACCCAGCGAGCAGCAATTGCATGAACAGCTCAACTACAACCTGCTGTTCCGCTGGTTCGTCGGCCTGGACCTGAACCAGAAGGTCTGGAGCATCCACGCGCTGACCCGCGACATCGCCACGTTGCTGAACAACCCGCGGGCGGTGCAACTCATCCAGAAAATCATCGGTGACGTGTTTTGTGGCGCCTTGCTGCACACGCCGGAGTTCTCCTTGAACTTCGCGCTGTTGCACACCTGGCTGGCACGCCACGGCAGTACCTCGATCGCCAGTAATTGAGCTGGCCATACGTCGCGCCATCGGCGGCGGCGCACATAATCAGAATGTCAGGGGGCGGTGTGGAGCATCTGTTCAAATCAACGCTGGCGCTGTGCTGCATGGCGCTGGGCGCCTTGGCGCAACCGGCGTGGGCCGAGGAGGGGGAGCAAGCCCCGGCGCGCAAGGTCGACGTCAACGAGTACTTCGTGCGCGGCAATACTGTGCTCGACGCGGCGACGATCGAGGAGGCGGTGTACCCGTTTCTCGGCCCGCAAAAGACCCTGGACGATATCGAAGGCGCCCGTGACGCGTTGCAGAAAATCTACCAGGCGCGCGGCTATCAATCGGTATTCGTCGAGTTGCCGGAGCAGAAGGTCGATGACGGCATCGTCTACCTGCAGGTCAGCGAAACCAAGGTCGGCCGGGTCCGTGTGGTCGGCGCCAAACATTACTCGCCGGTGGAAATCCGCGAGCAGGTGCCGGCCCTGGAAGAGGGCGCGGTGCCGGACTTCGCCACAGTGCAAACCCAGTTGGCCGGGCTCAATCGCGGGGCTGGGCGCCAGGTCACGCCGCTGGTGCGCGAAGGCCAGCGCCCGGGCACCATGGACGTGGATTTGCAGGTCGAAGACCAGAACCCCTGGCACGCCAGTATTGGCCTGAACAACGACTACAGCGCCGACACCGAGAAGCTGCGCTCGGTGGCGACCGTCGGCTACGACAACCTGTGGCAACTGGGCCACAGCATTTCCCTGACCTACTTCACTGCGCCCCAGGACACCGACAACGCCAAGGTCTGGTCGGGCTCCTACACCGCGCCGCTGGATGAGCGCTGGGCCTTGCAGTTCTCCGGTTACCAGTCCGACAGCAACATCGCCACCATCGGCGGCAGCAACGTGTTGGGCAAGGGGCATTCCTATGGCGTGTCGGCGATCTACAGCCTGCCGGCCATGGGCAACTGGGCCAACTCGTTCTCGTTCGGGGTCGACTTCAAGGACTTCGACGAGCAGATGAAATTCGGCGCCAGCAGCGACCAGGTACCCCTCAAATACGCACCGATGACCTTTGGCTACAACGGCTATCGCTACACCGAGCAATCCCAATTGGGCCTCGGCCTGAGCCTGGTGGTGGGCACGCGCGCATTTTTCGGCTACGGCAGCGACGCCGAGGAATTCGAGTACAAGCGCTACAAGGCCAGCGCGAGTTTCGCGCTGCTCAAGGGCGACCTGAATTACACCTACACCTTCGCCAACGACTGGCAGTCGGCGACCAAGGGCGGCTTCCAGCTGGCCTCGGGGCCGCTG
Organism: Pseudomonas sp. GW821-FHT05D12; assembly: GCF_059419825.1. NCBI lineage: Bacteria > Pseudomonadati > Pseudomonadota > Gammaproteobacteria > Pseudomonadales > Pseudomonadaceae > Pseudomonas > Pseudomonas sp. GW821-FHT05D12. Next base: position 428,288 of record NZ_JBWKSN010000004.1, read on the forward strand.
GTGTCCAACGAGCAATATTCCGCCGGCGGCGCCACCTCGGTGCGCGGCTACCTGGCGGCCGAGCGCACCGGGGATGAGGGCTATCTGCTCTCCCAGGAATTGCGCACCCCGTCCCTGGCCAAGTTCCTTGGCAGTTACGTGCAGGAGTGGCGCTTCTACGCGTTCGCCGAAGGCGCGCGCATGCGCCTGCACGACCCGCTGCCCGAGCAGGAAGACGAATACAGCCTGGCCAGTGTCGGCCTCGGCACCCGCGCCAGTTTGAGCAAGTGGTTGTCCGGCAGCCTGGATTGGGGCTACCCGCTGCTCGATGGACCGAACACCCAGAAACAGGACGCGCGACTGCACTTCAGTGTGCAGGCGACTTTCTGACTTTTTCTTCCGGAGACTTCACCCATGCAACGCCTATTTCTGAGCCTGTTGATCTGCCTGGGCTTCGCGCTCCCGGCCACCGCCCATGCCTGGTGGCAGGACGACTGGCACTACCGCAAGCAGATCTCGGTGGACACCACCGCCCAGGGCGCCGCCATCAGCCAGGCCCTGGGCCGCACCGCGCTGCTGGTGCGCCTGCACACCGGCAACTTTACCTTTGACGGGGTCAAGGACGACGGCGCCGACCTGCGCTTTGTGAGTGCCGACGACAAGACCGTGTTCAATCACCAGATCGAAAGCTTCGACCCGCTGATGGGCATGGCGCTGATCTGGGTCGACGTGCCCAAGGTCGAAGGGGGTCAACGCCAGGACCTGTGGATGTACTACGGCAACCAGAAAGCCCCGGCCACCGCCAATGGGCAGCTGACGTTCGACCCCAATTACACCGCGCTCTACCACTTTGACGGTGCCAACGGCACACCGGCCCGCGACACCACCGCCTATGCCAACACGTCGGTGAACGCCACCGGCGCGAGCATCGACGGTGTGATCGGCCGCGCCCTGCAGTTGAGTGGCCAGCCATTGCTGCTGCCGGCCAGCCCGTCGCTGCAACACGCCGCCGGCGCCGCGTTCACCTTCAGCGCCTGGCTGCGCCTGGACCAGGCCAGTGGCGAGCAAGTGGTGCTGGCCCGCCGTGACGGCCCGCACAGCTTGCTGCTGGGGCTGAACCAGGGCATGCCGTTCGTGGACGTCGACGGCCAGCGTGCCGTGTCGACCCAGCCGCTGAACCCTGGCGAATGGCAGCACCTGGCATTCGCCGCCGAGGGCGACAAGCTCAGCTTATATGTGAACGGCCGCGAAACCGCGACCCTGGCCGTGGCGATGCCGGCTTTCAACTCGCAACTGGCGATCGGTGCCGACGTGCCGGAAGCGGCCAGCACGCACCTGCCGTTCGCCGGCGCCATCGATGAGCTGCGCCTGTCCAAGGTGGCGCGTCCGGCTGCGCTGTTGCTGGCCGACGCGAGTGCCCAGGGCGCCGAGTCGAAACTGGTGGCCTACGGAGTGGATGAAGAACAGTCAGGCTTCGGTTTCGGCAGCCTGGGTTTCCTGCTCAACGCCGTGCCGGTGGACGCCTGGGTGATCATCCTGGTGCTGGTGGCGATGATGGTGCAGTCGTGGGTGATCATGCTGCGCAAGAACCGCCAGGTCAGCCGGGTCAGCAGTGCCAACGAGATTTTCCGCGAGCACTTCGCACAGATCGGCACGCGCCTGGAGATGTACGCCGACGACGCGCAATTGGCTGAGCGCCTCAGCCATTCCTCGCTGTGGCGCCTGTACCTGGTGGCGGTCAAGGAGATCCGCACCCGCCGCGCGCAGGGGGCCGACACCTCGTCGGTCTCGGCGGCGACGATCGAGGCGATTCGCTGCTCCATGGACGGCGTGCGCACCCGCGAAAACCAGCAACTGAGTGCCAAGCTCTCGACCCTCTCCAACGCCATCGCCGGCGGGCCGTATATCGGCCTGCTCGGCACGGTGCTGGGGATCATGGTGGTGTTCCTCGGCACGGCCATGGCCGGTGACGTGAACATCAACGCTATCGCCCCAGGCATGGCGGCGGCCTTGCTGGCCACGGCCATGGGGCTGTTCGTCGCGATCCCTGCGCTGTTTGGCTACAACCGCCTGATCACGCGCAACAAGGAAGTCAGCGCCGACATGCGCGTGTTTGTCGACGAGTTCATCACGCGCCTGGCCGAGATGCACGGCGAAAGCCAGCACAGTGAAGCGGCGCACCGCCGCGAACACCACGCATCGGTTCCGGCCTGAGGAGAATCGCCATGGCTTCCGTAAATGCCTCCCACGACGATGACGATGATGCCGCCGTCGACAGCATCAACATCACGCCCCTGGTGGACGTGCTGATGGTGGTGCTGGTGATGTTTATCCTCACCGCCACCGCCCAGGTCTCGGGCATCCAGATCCACCTGCCCAAGGCCAGCGCCTCGGTGTCGCTGTCGGAGGCCAAGACCAAGGCGATTTCCGTGAATGACGGCGGCCAGGTGTTCCTCGACGCCTACCCGGTGACCCTCGGAGAGCTGGAAGAGCGCCTGCGCATCGAAAAAGCACTGAATCCGGATTTCCCGGTGATCGTGCGCGGCGATGCGCTGGTGCAGTACCAGAAGGTTATCGAAGTGCTCGACCTGTTGCGCCGGCTGGAGCTGTCCCAGGTCGGGCTGGTCACCGGCAAACCGAGCCAGGGCTGAGCCATGACTGCACAGATCCCGATTGCGCCGTTGCCGGTGAAGAAGAAGCCGCCCTTGCGCCCGTTGAAGTGGGGCGCCGGGTTGCTGCTGGGCGCCGTGGCTGCCTGGTTCCTGTGGCAGTGGGCCAATGACATGAGTGGCGTACGCCGCGAAGCGCCGAAGGTGCCGACGATTATCCCGCTGCCGCCACCACCGCCGGAAAAACCCAAGGAGCCCGAGCCCAAGGTCGAGGAAAAAGTCCCCGAGCCGGTGCCCAGCCCGGAACCCGAAGAGGTCAAGCCGGCCGAGGAAGCGCCACCGTCACCCAACGAAGACCTGGCCAACCCGATGCAGATCGATGGCGACGCGCAGTCCGGCACTGATGGTTTCAACATCGGTGCCGGCAAGGGCGGCGGCATGGCCGGCAGCGGTGGCGGCGGGCTGGGGACCGGTACGTACAAACAGTACCTGGCCGGCACCTACCAGCGCTTGATGCGCGAAGACCCGGCGCTGCGCAAGAAGGCTTTCTCGATACAGATAGACCTGTGGCTGGGCGCCGATGGACAGGTCACCAAAGCGCTGGTGGCCAAGTCCAGCGGCGATGCCGAGACCGACGCGCAGATGCTCGCCTTGATCCAGGCACCGCGTGCCACCCAGAAACCGCCGGCGTCGTTGACGCTGCCCCTGCGCCTGTCCCTCAAGGGCCGGCGTCCGGATTGATCGACACCTTTTATCTACGGATTTTTACAGGAGTTGCGTACACATGATTTCCCCCGTGAATCGACTGACCCTGGCGGTCGGCATGGTCATCGCGACCCTGGTCGGCCAGGCGGCGGCAGCCCCGGTCGCCCCCTCGGAAAACGTCACCATCAACCTGATCCGCCTGCTGGTGCAGCAAGGCGTGCTGACCCAGGACACCGCCAATGGGCTGATCGCCCAGGCCGAAAAGGAAGCCCAGCAGGCCCGTCAGGCGAATGCCGCGCCGGTGGTGGCCGCAGGCCCCGCGGCAGCACCGGGTGATGTGCGGGTGCAGTACGTGCCGCAGGCGGTAAAAGATCAGATTCGTGACCAGGTCAAGGCCGAGGTCATGGCCACCGCCAAGCAGGAAAACTGGGCCCAGCCCAATACGTTCCCGGACTGGGTCTCGCGTATCACCTTTGACGGCGACATACGCCTGCGCGATGAATCGCGGTATTTCTCGGGCAACAACAGCAATGAAATCGTTGACTACGCCAAGCTCAACGACAGCGGCCCGTACGACACCAACAAAGACACCAACACCAAGTTGCCGCCGCTGCTCAACACCACCAAGGACCGCGAAAACCTGTTCCGCCTGCGCGCCCGCCTGGGCATGAAGGCGGTGATTTCGCCGGAATGGACTGCCGGTATCCGCATCGGCACCGGCTCCGACAATAACCCGGTGTCTACCACGCAGACCCTCGGCGGTGGCTTCGGCAAGAAGGATATCTGGCTCGACCAGGGCTACCTGAGCTGGAAGGCCACCCAAGACGTGACCCTCACGGCCGGGCGCTTCGCCAACCCGTTCTATTCCACCGACATGATGTATTCGGGCGACCTCAACTTCGACGGTATCGCCGCCAATTTCAACCATGCCCTGAACAGCGAATGGGGGCTGTTCGGCACCCTCGGCGCGTTCCCGGTGGAGTACACCTCCGACTCGGCCAGCAGCAACGGCTTTGATAAGGAAGACAGCGAAACCAAATGGCTGTTTGGCGGGCAGATCGGCGCCAACTGGAAGCTCAACCGCGGCAACAGCCTCAAGGGTGCGGTGGCGTACTACCACTTCGACGACATCGAAGGTAAACGCTCCGGCGCCTGCGAACCCTGGGCCGGGCAGCCGGCGTGTGACAGCGACGGCTCGCGCCTGGCCTTCATGCAAAAGGGCAACAGCGTGTTCCTGCTGCGCGATATCACCCCCAACCCGGCCACGCCCGGCCTGACCCCGCAACCGCAGTTTGTCGGCCTGGCGTCCAAGTTCGACGTGCTCGACCTCAACCTGGCGTGGGATGCCGAGTTGCCCAGCGACTTCAAGCTGCGCACCCAGGGCAACTTCATCCACAACCTGGCCTACGACAAGGGCGAGATGCTCAAGCGCAGCGAAGGCGAGATCGTCAACAACATCAACAGCAAGGGCCAGTTCGAAAGCGGTGGCAACGCGCTGATGGTGCAGATGACCCTCGGCAGCGCGCTGGAGATGCGCAAGCGCGGCGACTGGAATGTGCTGGCTGGCTACAAGTACATCCAGCCCGACGCCTTGCCTGACGGTTTCAACGATTCCTCGTTCCACTTGGGCGGCACCAACGCCAAGGGCTATTTCATCGCCGGCAACTACGGCATCGACAAGAACATCTACGCCAGTGCGCGTTGGTTGAGCGCGTCCGAAGTGTATGGCGCGCCGTTCGAAGTCGATGTGATGCAACTGGAACTCAACACGCGCTTTTGATGCGCAGGGAGATGCCACATGAACACGCGAATCTGCGGGCTGTTGTTGCTGCTGGTGGCCAGCGGCGCCTGCGCCGAAGGCATGGAGGAACGCCTGCGTACGCAACTGCGCAGCACCACCCAGCAATTGCAGGCGCTGCAAAGCGAGCAGGCCCAGGCCAGTGCGGCGCGTGTCGCCGCTGAGGCCCAGGCCAAGCAGGCCCAGGCGCAAATCAAGCAACTGACGGCCGAGCTGGAAAAGGCCCGTGGCACGGCCGAGCAACTGGCCGGCCAGCAACAGAACCTGCACAGCCAGGCGCAAGCCCAGGTCGCGGCCAGCCATGAGCAGATCGGCAAGTTCAAGAAGGCGTATGAGGAACTGCTGGTCCTGGCCAAAGGCAAGGAAGCCGAGCGCGCCCGCTTGCAGGCACAGTTGAGTGAACGTGACACACAAGTGCAGCAATGTTCAGTCAAGAATCAACAGATGTACGGCGTGGCGCAGCAATTGCTGACGGCCTACGAAAAGATTGACGTGGCTGAGGTGATGAGTATTCGCCAGCCCTTCGCCAGCAGCGCGCGGGTCAAGTTCGAGGAACTGGCCCAGGGCTTTGGCGACGATCTCTACAAGAGCCGTTTCGATGCGCCCCAGGCGGGCGTCAACCATTGATCACAAGGAAGAACCGCACATGAACGAATTGATCACCAGCGTCACCCCCCAGAGCCTCACCGAGTTGCTGCAGGAAGCCGGCTACCGGGTCAACCAGAGCGAACAGAACGGCATCGTGCAACTGCTCAGCGCCAGCCAGGGCATCGGCTTTGCCGTGCGCTTCGGCAATCCGGCGGCGGAGCAGGGCGGCTACGTGGACTTTACCTACAGCTGCGCACTGCGCGTGCAGGGCGAGTTGCCCGAAGGCCTGGCGCAGGTGTGGAATGCCTCGCGCCGCTTTGCGCGGTTGTCGCTGCAGGGCGAATTCTTGCTGATGGAAATGGACGTGGTGGTGGCCGGCGTCGGCGCCTCGCACCTGCGCAGCCAGCTGGAGTTGTGGGACCGCTTGCTGCAGGAATTCATCGTCTACCTGCGTGAATACAGCCAGCAGGCCGCGCAGTTGCAGGCCCAGGCTGCGGCGGTCGGCGAAGAGGCACCCGTCCTGTGAAGAAGCCAACCCTGATGGTCGGCGCCGGCGCGCTGGCGGTGCTGGTGGTGGCCGTGGCGCTGTGCCTGCGTCCGGGCAGCGACCCGGTGGCCGCCCAGCAACCGGCACCGCTGCTCGATCCGGCGCCGGCCGGGCCCGCGGTGGCGCGCCTGGGCAATCAGCAGATCGACCTGGTCGAACTCAAGAGCGTGCTGGCGAGCCTGCCAGCCGAGTCTCGCGAGCAACTGCGTGGCAACCGTGGCGCGTTGGAAACCTGGATTCGCTCACGGCTGGCGCAAAAGGCCGTGCTCGAACAGGCCGACGCCCAGGGCTGGCGCCAGCGCCCGCAGGTGGAGCAGCAGACCCGCGCCGCCACCGAGCAGATCGTGTTCCGCGACTACATGCTCTCGGTCAGCCAGGTACCGGCGGACTACCCCAGCGCGGCTGAATTGCAGCAGGCCTACGACAGCGGCAAGGCGCAATGGGTGACGCCGCCGCTGTACCGGGTGAGCCAGATTTTCCTCGCGGTGAATGACCCGCAAAACCTCGACACGGTGCGCCGCCAGGCCCAGGAACTGAGCCGCCGGGCACAGGCCGCACCGGGGGATTTCGCCGCCCTGGCCAACCAGTTTTCCCAGGACCCCGAGACTGCTGCGCGTGGCGGTGATTCGGGCCTGCAGCCATTGCAGCAACTGGTGCCCGAGGTGCGCGGCGCGGTGTCGCGGCTCAAGGTCGGCGCGGTATCGGACGCGGTGCAGAGTGCGGCGGGCTTTCATGTGCTCAAGCTCACCAGCCAACAGCCGGCGCGCACCGCCAGCCTCGACGAACTGCGCGAACGCCTGACCCAGGCCCTGCGTGCCCAACGTCAGGAACAGATCGCCAAGGCCTACCTGGAAGGCATGCTCAACACCGCGACCTTGAGTATCGACGGTGCCGAGTTGAACAAAGTGCTGGAGTAACCCGCGACCACCCGCATTGGATGCACCGACCGACAGACAGGGAGTCTCACATGGCATTACTGGAACCGTCCGGCCAACAAGGGCCTTCAACCTATCGCGCGCCATCCGAGTCACGTGGCGCCTGGCTGGCCCTGGCCGCCGAGATCGATCCGGAGGTGGCGCGCTACTTCCTGGTCAGTGCGCGCTGCGGCTGTTTCATGCAGGCCGCGCGCAGCTTGAATATCAAGGCGACGCTGCTGCGCAAGCGCCTGGCGCAACTGGAGGAGCACCTGCGCCATGCGTTGTTCAGTTATCAGGGCAACGGCCTGGTGCTCAGCCGCGACGGCTTGCAGTTGCAGGCCCAGTTGGTAGCCCTGGCCCATGAGCGGCGCCTGCCGGTGCTGGAACAGCCGCTGATTCGCCTGGCGGTGGCCGAGCCGATCCTGCACGACATCCTCGGCCGTGACCTGATTGCCTTGCTGCGCCGCAACGCCAGCGTGCGCCTGGAGATCATCTCCCTCGACAGCCAATTGTCCCTGCAAGCGGTGGACGTCGATGTGGTGGTGTGGCTCTCCGACACCGACGGCCCGGTGCCCGGCCCGAGCTTCGCCACCGAACCGCCACGGGCCCTGGCCCGCCTGGAATATTTGCCGCATATCGCCAAGCGCTATTCGCGCCTGACCACGCGCCCGGACAGCGTCGACGACCTGAATGACTACATGCTGGTGCAATGGCAACCCGATGCACAGGTCGACGCCCTGCAGGCGTGGAACCAAGTGGTGGAGCAACGCCTGGCGGCGGTGGTGCAGGTGCAGGCCTATTCGCTGATGCTGGAGATGATCCGCTGCGGCGCCTGCATCGGTTTGCTGCCGCACTACATGAGCAGTTTCGACCGCGGGCTGGTGGCACTGCCGGGGTTGCTGGCCGACAGCATGCAACGCCAGGTGTGGCTGGCGGTGAATGCGCAGGTGCAGCATGCGCAGGCGGTGCAGATGATTGTCGAGTTGATCGTCAGCACGTTTGAAGGGCGGCGGGAGTGGTTTGGCTGAGTGTTTGTCCGTTGTCCGGGTAGCGGCTGCTGGCGGTCGCGCGCTCACAGCGGGTGTGCCTGGTGGATCGAGGTGCCTGCATCGCAGGCAAGCCAGCGCCCACAGAAAGGCTGATCAGCGTTGCAACACGCCACGAAAGGTCGCACTCAGGGCCCGCAAGGTTTCCCGCGAACGCGTGTCGCTGATGCGGCTATGGAGCACCACCTCACTCACGGCCAAGGCCGGCAAGCCGTATTGCTCGCTCACCTCTACCGCTCCGGCCGGGGCCACGCGGTGGGCGAGGGCAGCGACGCCCAATCCGGCGGTGACTGCCGCACCCACGGCCATCACCCCGCCGCCAACAAATACCTCGGTCCAGTCGATACACGCCGCATCCAGCGCGCGCGTCGCCAGGTGCCGCACGCCGCAGGGCGCGGCCATGGTTGCCATGCGCAGCGGCGTGCCGGGGCGGTGTTGCCAGGTGGGCGCGGCGAACCAGCCAAAGCGTTCCACCGCCAACACTTCGCCGTCCTGGCGCTCGCCCTCATTGCGCACGATCACCGCGTCCAGCTCATTGCGGTCGAAGGCGGCCACCAGGTCGCGGGAGGACGCGATACGTACTTCAAGGATCACCAACGGGTCGTAGGCGGCCAGGCGGCTGAGCCAGGTTGGCAGGTCGGGACCGGCCACATGGTCGCTGATGCCGATCACCAGGCGCCGGGGCGCTTGGCTGCCCATATCGCCCAGTGCGCGTTCGTGGGCATTGAGCAGGGCGCGCGCGGCAACGATAAAGTGCTCGCCCTGCGGTGACAGCCGCACATGGCGCGGCGTGCGCTCCAGCAAGCGATAGCCCAGGCGTTCTTCCAGGCGCTTGAGCTTGAGGCTGATGGCGGCCTGGGAGGTGTCGAGGGCTGCGGCGGCGCGGGTGAAACTGGCGAAGTCGGCGACCAGCACAAAGGCCTGCACGGTGTCGATATCCAGCGGTTTTAGCGCGTCAGTCATATCCAATCCTTATCGCACATATATCGGCTGATATCTTGTTGAAATCATCGGCGCTGCGCAAGCTGAACCCTCAACTTGCACGGGAGCTTCTTCATGTTTGCCAAACAGTATTCACACCGCTTGCCTGCCGACTACGACATGGCCGTGATCCGCCGCCGCGCCGCGCAATTGGGGCCGTTGTGGGATCACGCCGAGGGGTTGCTGTTCAAGGCGTTTATCGCCCAGGAGCACGCAGGCAAAGTGTATGCCTCGGTGTATCTATGGTCCGACCCACTGCAGGCCGCCGATTTTCTGCTCGGAGAGCGCTTTCAGAAGGTGCTCGACAGCTTCGGCCGTCCGTATATCGAGAGCTGGTTGCCGCTGGATGTGCAACGTGGGCCGGCGCAGACCGCGCTGAGTCTGTACCGCGAGGAATGGGCGTTGGAGCCGGGGGCGGACAGGGCGGCGATCCTGGCCGAGGAGAAAAGTCGCAACCAGCAGTTGGCGGATAGCGGCGACACCTTTGCGGTGTTCCTCGCGCTGGATGTGCAGGCCTGGCGGCTGGTACGGATCACCTTGTCGGCCAAGGCGTTGCAGGCGGACCATCCCGGGACGGGCTACCAGGTGTTTTACCTGGCCCATCCCGGGATTTGACTCAGGAGTTGAATCGGGCTTTTGGCTGGCTGAGCTTGCGCTCGGCCACCGCCCCGAACACCAGGCCCAGGGTGGTCCACAGCACCAACTGGATGCCCAACGAGGCCACGCGAAATTTCCACAGCAGCACGGCCGAGAACTGCTCCGGCACTTCGTTGATCACCGGGAAGAGGCTGCCGGCCACTGCGACGATCACGATGTACAGCGCCACGCCGAGGATCGCGCCGCTCCACACGCCACGGCGGGCAATCAGCTTGCGCGCGGCGTTGATCGCGATCACGGCCGCCGCCACCGACACCAGCAGCATCAGGAAGAACAGCCTGGTGCGCTGTGCAATGGTCTGCGGGTCCCCCACCGAAGGCGGGTTGGCCGGGTATTTGAGCCCGGGCACCAGGATAAGCGTCACAAAGGCCGCCAATGCCAGCAGCGCCGCCAGGCCGCGCGGGCCGACCTTGCCGATGCGGCCCAGGGCGTAGGCGAACACCAGGGCGAAGAGGCCACCCAGGGACACGCTGTAGACCACCACGCCGGTGAACAGGCCGAAGGTACTTTGCACCTTGCGGCTCACCAGTTCTTCTTCCGGCGCATCGCCGTGCATCTGTGCCATCTGGTCTTCAAAGGCGATGGCCTTGTCGATCTGCGGCTCGCCGAAGGCCTTGGCGAAACCGAAGGCCAACACGCCGGCGAGCAGGCCCACCAGCATCCCGCGTACGAGTAATTGCCCTGTCATGGTGTGTCTCCCTTATGAATTAATGGCAGGGGAAACCCAGCAGGTGGCGACCGTCGTGCACAAACTCGTGCACGTACATGCCCTTGAACACCGCAGTGGCGCCTTGCTCGGCACCGACGAAGTAAATCGCCAGCATCAGCAGCAGGCCGCCGAAGATCGCCCAGGGCAGGATTTCGCCCAGCGGGATCGTCGGCACATAGACATCAGGATGGGTTGCAGCAGTGTTAGCCATGAGAACCTCCAGGGATGACGCGTCCCGAAATGGATAGCGAAGGGGCTGAAACAGGGTCTGGCTTACGGCTACTGGGCCGAATACAGTGGCGCGACCGCGCCGGAATCGAACCGGCTTCCTCTTTCATGTTCGTTGTAACATGTTGAAACAACTTTGCCAGTCTACGCTGACTGCGCGCTGAAACAGAGTGAAATTGTGATGCAGGCCACCCGTCTGACCCTTATCTGCCATGCCATCACGCCGTTGCAAAAGCAGGGGCGCTTTCCCGATGACGAATCGGTGGCGATGGACTGGCAAGCTGCCGCGTCATCGCTGGCCGGGCGCTACCCGAAAAACCTGCGCCTGCTCTGCGCACCCGAGGCTCGCGCCCGGCAGACGGCGGGTTTGTTCGGCAGTGCGCCGGTGATTGAAGAAGCCCTGCGCGATGGCAACTTCGGCGATTGGAAGGGCCAGGCCATCAGCGAGTTGGATCATGGCCAGTTGCAGGACTGGATGACCAACAGTGCCAGTGCGCCCCACGGTGGCGAGTCGGTCGAGCAGATTTGCGCACGCGTGGCACAGTGGATGAAAACCCTCGAAACACAGCCCGGGCACGTAGTGGCTATCACCCATCCCTTTGTCATCCGCGCCGCGATGCTGTACGTGTTGCAGTTGCCCGTCGCGATGTTCTACCGGATCGACGTCGAGCCACTCTGCGCCACCGAACTGCGCTTCAACACTGTCTGGCGCCTGCGCCTGGAAACTCACGCCTGGCCGCATGAACATGGCAAAATCCACGCCCCGCACTGAGAGCAACCCATGAAACGCATCCTGATCATCGGCATTGGCGCCGGCAACCCTGACTACATCACGATGCAGGCCGTGAAAGCGCTGAACCGCACCGACGTGTTTTTCCTGATGGACAAGGGCCAGAGCAAGGACAAGCTGATCGACCTGCGTCGCGAGATTTGCGAGACCTACATCACCGAGCCCGGCTACCGCTTCGTCGAGGCCGACTGCCCCGAGCGTGTGCGCGGGGATATCGACTACACCACGGCCGTACAGGACCTCAACCGCGACAAGCAGGCGACGTTCGAACGCATGATCAATGAGGAAATGGCTGACGGTGAAGTCGGCGCTTTCCTGGCCTGGGGAGACCCGGCGCTGTACGACAGCACCATTCGTATCCTGCAGGCGATCCTCGCCAGTGGCCGCTGCCACTTTGAGTTTGAAGTCATCCCCGGCATCACCAGCGTGCAAGCCCTGGCGGCCCAGCACAAGGTGGCGCTGAACCGCATCGGCAAGTCCGTCGAAATCACCACCGGGCGCCGTTTGGCCGCAGGGCAGGCGAGTGATGCCGATACCCTGGTGGTAATGCTCGATGCCGAAGATTCCTACCGCAGCGTGGCGGATCAAGGCCTGGATATTTATTGGGGCGCCTACCTGGGCACGCCGGATGAAATCCTGATCAGCGGCAAGGTCAGCGAAGTGGCTGGAGAAATTGAACGGGTGCGCAAGGCGGCGCGCCTGGAGAATGGCTGGATCATGGACACTTATTTGTTGCGCAAACCCTGAGGTAACGTCCCATGCTCAAACTGTTTGCCCTGGCGCTGGCCCTGGTGGCCGGTGCCGCCCAGGCCGATACCAGCCTGCATACCGATTTGCCGCTTTCATACCTGGAACAGACCCAGGGCGATGCGCGCAACCAGCCACTGGTGATTTTCCTGCACGGGTTCGGCAGCAACGAGGAGGACCTGTTTGGCATCAAGGACGCGCTGCCCTCCACTTGGACCTACCTGTCGGCCCGTGCGCCGATGCCGGTCGACCCGCATGGTTTTCGCTGGTTTACCAAGACCCCGGGCGACGGCGAGTACAACGGCGAAACGGCTGATTTGCAGCGCAGCGCCACACTGCTCGAAGACTTCGTGACCCAGGCCACCGCCAAATACCACACCCAGAGTGACCGGGTGTTCCTGGTCGGTTTCAGCCAGGGTGCGATCATGTCCTACGAGGTGGGCTTGCGTAAGCCTGCGTTGGTGCGTGGGATTGCGGCGTTGAGTGGCAGCGTGTTGCCGGTGCTCAAGGCCGAGCTGAAGCCGGATGAACGCCTGAAACAGCTGGCGATCTTTATCGGCCACGGCACCCTGGACCAGGCGCTGCCGTATACGTCGGCGACGCGCGCGAATGAGGTGCTGACGGGGTTGGGGCTGACGCCGGAGTTTCATGGCTATCCGGGCATGCCGCATACCATCAGCGAGGCGGAGGTGCAGGACCTGAAGGTTTGGCTGGAAAAAAGCCTGAACTGACGTTGGCTAAGTGTGGGAGCTGGCTGGCCAGCTCGCACATTTGTTGGTGATGTCAGGAAGATCGGCTCACTTGCCGCCGGTGATCTGCTTCACCAACTCCGCATGCCCCTTCACATCATCGGCCCGCGAGATGGCCTGGATCACCAGCAAATGGTTGCCCGAACCGCCGAGGAAAGTGGAGTTCAAGGTCTTGCCGCCGCCCTGGGTGGCGGTGCTGTCCACCTGGCGCAACCCCAGGCCCTTGAACGTGAGTTTCTTCTCGCTGAGTTTCTTGAAGTCGGGCAGTGCAGCGGTCTGGTCCTTGACGAAGCCGGCCACGGCGCCGTCGAGGAACTGCGTGTCGTTGTCCTGGATGGTAACTCCGTCGTTACGCACGGTTTCGGCGACGATCACCACGCTTTTCGTGGTCTGGTTGGCGTACATCGTGCCTTGGGTGTCGGCGGTGCCATCTTCGGCCTTGCCGGCCGGCAGGGTGTCGGCGACGTAGGCCTTGGGCAGGCTGAAAGTGAACTTACCGCCCAGTGTGGAGAGGGTTTGCGTGGCAGGCTTGGCAGCAGCGAAGGCGCTGCCGGCGGTAAGCGCAAGGGCCAGCAGGACGGCGGTCTTGGTGAAAGTGGCCATGAAGCGCTCCAGGGATGAACGAAATTGCGGCATATTCTGTCAGAAATTTCGCAATATCGTTCATCCGAAGCCTTACACCTTGTCGGACTCCTCCTCGAGCCGATCCATCTCAAACAGTCGCGCCAGTTCTGCACGGGCTTCCTGGGCGGTCTGCATGACCTTGGCCGCATCGTCGTACACCGCGTGTTGGGCGGCGAGGACTTGCAAGTCGTGGTTTTTGAAACGGGTGATGCGCGCATCGGCCTGGGCCTGGCTCAAGCCCAGGCCCACCAGGGTACGGCGGCTCATTTCCAGGCTGGAGTAGAAGGTCTCGCGCACCGGCGAGGCATCCAGGTCCACCAGGCGGTGCACGTGCTGGCGGTTACGCGCGCGGGCGATGATCTTCATGTGCGGGTAGAGGCTGCGCACCAGCTCGGCGGTCTTGATGTTGATCTCCGGGTCGTCCATGGCGATCACGAAGAATTCCGCCTGGTCGACCTTGGCGGCATGCAGGATTTCCGGGCGTTGCGGGTCGCCATAGAACACCGGCATGCCGCCGAAACTGCGGGTCAGCTCGATGGTTTCCACCGAAGTGTCGAGGGCGATGAACGAGATGTTCTGCGCACGCAGGATCCGCGCCACGATCTGCCCCATGCGGCCCATGCCGGCGATCACCACGCGCGGTGCATCGCTTTCGATGGTGCGGTATTCCTCGGGCACTTCCACCGGCTTGACCTTGGGCTTGAACAGCTTCGGGCACACCAACAGCAGCAGCGGCGTCACGGCCATGGACAGGGTAATGGTCAGCACCAGGATGTCGTACAGGTGCGGTTCGAACAGGCCCTGGTCGCGACCGATCTTGAACACCACGAAGGCGAATTCCCCGCCTGCCGCCAGCACCACGCCCAGGCGCAGCGCGCTTTCGCGGTTGAGATCACCGACCATGCGGCCCACGGCGTAGAGCAGCGGCAGCTTCAGACCGATCAGCAGCAGCGTCAGGCCGATCACCACCAGCGGCGAGCTGAGCAACAGGCTGAGGTTGGCGCCCATGCCCACGCTGATGAAAAACAGCCCGAGCAGCAGGCCCTTGAACGGCTCGATCTGGGATTCCAGTTCGTGACGGTACTCCGAGTCCGCCAGCAGCAGGCCGGCGAGGAAGGCGCCGAGGGCCATGGACACGCCCACCAGTTCCATCAACCAGGCGGTGCCGATCACCACCAGCAACGCGGTGGCGGTGGAGACTTCACGCAGGCCGGTCTTGGCGACGATGCGAAACACCGGCCGCAACAGGTAGCGGCCGCCGATGATCACCACGGCGATGCTGCCGAGGATCTGCAGCACGTGTTGAAGGCCCTGGGCCTCGGTGGTCGGATGATCGCTGCCGGCCAGCAGCGGCACCATGGCGATCAGCGGGATTGCGGCAATGTCCTGGAACAACAGGATGGCAAACGCCAGGCGCCCGTGGGGCTGGTTCAGCTCCTTGCGCTCGGCCAGGCTCTGCAGGCCAAACGCGGTGGACGACAGCGCGAGGCCCAGGCCCAGCACGATCGCGCTGTTCCAGGGCTGGCCAAACAGCCACAACGCCACGGCCCCCATCACCAGGCCGGTCAACAGCACCTGGGCCAGGCCCACCCCGAACACCGCCTTGCGCATCACCCACAAACGCTTGGGCGACAACTCCAGGCCAATGATAAACAGCAGCAGTACCACGCCCAGCTCCGAGAACTGCGCCACGCTTTGCGGATTGCCGACCAAACCCAGCACGGAGGGGCCGATGATCACACCGGCAAACAGATAGCCCAGGACCGCGCCCAGTTGCAGGCGTTTGGCCAGGGGCACGGTCAGCACGGCGGCGAGCAGGAACACCACGGCTGCTTGTAACAGGTTGCCTTCATGGGGCATTGCGAACTCCAGGATCTTCAAAACCAGTCAACAGGCGGGTATTAGAGCGCTTTTTACATTTCGATAATTGTGTTTTTGCAGCGAGCTACCGTGCATGGGGCGCCATTTCTATTGCGTAGGCACTATTCCGCCGCCACCCAGGAAGGATGTACAAACAATTTCCCGAGGTTGGCGGGTGGCAGCTCATCCGGTTTATCTACTAGTTTTCAGGCTCTTGAGTTTATATTCCTTGGATGGCATATTTGCATGAGCTGGGAAATTGAATACACGGATGAATTCGGGGCCTGGTGGGAACATCTGGGTGAAAAAGAGCAGGTTTCGGTGTCGGCCAGCGTTGATCTGCTGGGCCTCTTCGGGCCGGGTTTGAGTTTTCCCCACAGCAGCGACATCAGGGGCTCTCGGCACGGCAACTTGCGAGAACTGCGCATCCAGCACGCGGGGCGGCCTTATAGGGTGTTGTACGCGTTTGATCCGCGACGATGTGCGTTGTTACTGATGGGCGGTGATAAGACCGGACAACATCGATGGTATGAAACGCACGTCGCCGTGGCAGAAAAGCTGTACGACGTGCATGTAGAAATATTGCGTAAAGAGGGCCGTAACCGTGGCTAAGAAATTCGCCGAACTCCAAGCTCGCATGACGCCGCAGGCGCGTGCCGAAGCCGAGCAGTTGCTTGAGCAACACCTCAAGGAAATGCCGCTGCACGAACTGCGCAAGGCTCAGCAGTTGAGCCAGGAAAGCCTGGCGAAAATATTGAATATCAACCAGGCCGCCGTCTCCAAAATGGAAAGGCGCACCGATATGTACATCAGTACGTTGCGTGACTACATCCGCGCGATGGGCGGCGAGTTGGAAATCATCGCGACGTTTCCCGACGGCCAGGTCAAGATCGAAAACTTCGCGTGCTGAAGTCCAGCAGGGTGTTTGGCAATCGCCACGGCATGCGCCGGGTATTCCTTAAAGGGTCGCTCTCGTGAATCAGCTTCTTGCCATGCGCGCCTTCGTCCGTGTGGTCGAAACCGGCTCATTCAGCCGTGCGTCCGACCAGTTGGGATTGCCGCGCTCCACCGCCAGCAAGTTGATCAACGACCTGGAAATGCACCTGGGCATCAAGTTGATGCACCGCACCACGCGTGCGCTGGCGCCGACGTCCGAAGGGCTGGAGTACTACCGCCATGCCCGGCGCCTGGTGGCAGAGCTGGATGAAGTCGACAGCGCCGTGCGCGGGCAAACCCTCAAGCCCAGCGGGCATTTACGGGTAGACGCACCGGCGTCGTTCGCCAATTGCCTGTTGATTCCGGCGCTGGTGGATTTTCACCGCGAGTATCCCGATATCACGGTCGCCCTGGGCATCAGTGATCGCTCAGTGAATATCGTGGGGGAGGGGGTTGATTGCGTGATCCGCGCCGGCAAGCTGGAGGACATGGCGATGATCGGTCGCAAGGTCACGGACCTTGAGTACCTCACCTGCGCTGCGCCGGCTTATCTGGAGCGCCGAGGTGTACCGGTGTCCCCGCAGGACCTGGCGCAACATCACCATAACGTCGGCTATTTCTTCGCCGGCTCGGGCAAGCCGGAACCGTTGATTTTCGAGCAGGGCGACACGCGCATCGAGGTGGAAAACTGCGCGTTTTCCACCAACGAGGGCAACGGCCTCAAGGAAATGCTGCTCGCCGGCCTGGGCGTCGGGCAGCATTTCAAGGCAATCGTGCAGCACTACGTGGACACCGGCCAACTGGTCAGCGTGTTGCCGCACTGGTCACGCCCGGCCACACCGCTGCATATTCTTTACCCGCCCAACCGGCACCAGAGCGCGCGGCTCAAGGTATTCGCCGATTGGGTGATCGGTACGTTCGGGGTCAGGGAATGATCGCGATCACGCGGATTTCCACGCGCATGGTCGGCAAGCCCAGCGCTTCGACGCCCTGTTGCGTCCAGATCGGCGCATGGTTGGGCATGTACTGGCGGTAGTGCTTGACCATCGCCTCGTTGACCTCGGGCGGGAAACCGCCGACGTGGTAGGAGTTGACGTGGATCACGTGCTCCCAACTGGCGCCGGCGGTGGCCAGGGTGCGCTCCAGGTTGTGAAACGCCTGGGCGATTTCCTCGCCCAGGTCGGCGGGGATCTGCAATTCATCGTCCCAGCCGCCCTGGCCGGAGGTTTCCACGCGATTGCCGACCTTTACCGCTTGCGAGTAGTGCAGGTGTTCGCGCAGGTAGTCGCCATAGCCTGGGGTGACAAAGAATTCGGGCGTGCTCATGGTGTTTCCTTGGGTTCAGTACAAGACCGGACCCAGGCTAGAGCACTGGATGGGCGAACAAAATCCCGAATTCATGCCATGACTATCTATCCATATGCACAATCGGCTGCGGCTCTACAGGTGCCAGGTTCGCCGGCTTGCGATACAGCCCCACGGCCAGCCCGGCGATGATGATGCCGATCGAAATCAGGTTCGGCGTGGAAATACGCTCGCCGATAATCAGCATCGAACTGGTGATCCCGAACACCGGAATCAGCAACGACAGCGGCGCCACGGTGGACACCGGGTACAGCTTGAGCAGCGAGTTCCAGCCCCAGTAGGCGAAGTGCGTGGCCAGGTACACCTGGAACAGGATGGACAGGATCGCCGTCAGGTCGAGGCTCGCCTGCAGGCTTTCGAACGGCGCACTGCCGTGCATCAGCCAGGCCGTGAGAAACAGCGGGATCGGTGGGATCAGGCTGGCCCACACCATGAACGAGAAGATCTCCTTGACCCCGGATTTCTTGATAATCACGTTGCCCACGCTCCAGGCCACCGCGCTGAGCACGATCAGCATGACCCCGAGTACCGCGTGGTTGCCTTCCTGGGTGGAGATGATCCCCGCCAGGCCGATCAGGGCCAGGAGTGCACCGAGCATCTGCGCGCCACGGATTTTTTCCTTGAACAACACAAAGCCCCAACCCATGGTGAAAAACACGCTGAGCTGAATGATCAATGAGGCAATGCCGGGGCTCACGCCCACTTGGATCCCGTAGTTGATCACGCCCCACATGCCCAGCCCGAAGATAAAGCCGTAGGCGGCGACATAGCTGAACTTCACGGCCGGGCGCTTGATGAAGAACACCAGCGGCAAGGCGGCGAGCGCGAAGCGGATACCCGTGAGCACAAACGGATCGATCGAGCGCAGGCCCAGTTTAGTGATGGGGAAGTTCACCCCCCAGACCAGGGTGACGAGAACGGCGAGTGACAAATGTTTTTTCAGCATGGACCCTCCTTGGGTCAGGCGGCACACCGCAATCGCGGTGCGCCGCGTGCAAATCAGTTCAGGGCGAAGCGTTGTTGCATCAGGCACAGCCCGGCCATTTCCATCAGCAGGTTGTCGGCCGAAGCACGTTGGGCCGGCGACAGGCTGGGCAGTGTAGCCAGCAAGGCGCGCACTTTACGCGGATCGAAGAACGGTACGTTGCTCAAGGCCGGGCCGCTCAGGACGTCGTGGATCATTTCGAACAGCTTCGACTGCGGGCTTTCGGACGCCGGCGGCGCGCGGAAGTACTGTTTCTTGCGATCCAGCACCGCCTGCGGCACATACGGGCGCATGGCTTCGCGCAGCGCGTATTTCTCGGTGGCGCCGCGCACTTTCATGTTCACCGGCAGGCGGCAGGCGGCTTCGATCACCTGGTGGTCCAGCAGCGGCGGGCGGCCTTCGAGGCTGCCGGCCATTTCCATGCGGTCGCCCAGCGAGGTGAGGACCACGTTCGGCAGGCTGGATTTGGCGACCATGTACAGCGAGCGGTTGACCGGCTCCCAGCCTTCGAGCGCGCGGGGGCTCAGACGGTCGTAGAACTGGCGATAGGCATCCACGTCGCAGAAGCGCTCGCGGAACTCATCGGTATACAGCTGCGCCAGCGGGCCGAACAACGCGGACTGGGTCTGCAGCCACGACACGCCGTGGCCGAGTTCGTCCTGCACCCACTTCACGTCATTCTTGCCGCCGGGCAGGTAGCGATCTTCGCTGCTGTGCAGGCGTCGGGTGAGTTCGGCGATCACCGCCGGGTCCTGGTGTTCGTGGTTGTACAGCAGCATGTCGCGGCGGTAATGCGGATAGCCGCCGAAGACTTCGTCGGCGCCTTCGCCGGTCAGCACCGCGCGCATGCCCTGGCCCTGCACGAACTTGCACAGCAGGTACTTGGCCACGCTGTGGGCGTTGGCGAACGGCATCTCGGCGTGCCACAGCGCGTTTTCGAAGTTGTCCGCCATGTCAGAGGAGTTCACGGACAACACGTTGAGGTGGGCGCGGTTATGCCGGGCGGCCACTTCGGCGTACTGGCGTTCGTCGTAGGCCTGCTCGCCCTCGAAGGACAAGTGGAAGGCCTGCAGGGGCTGGCCGGTCAGCTCGGTGGCGATGCCCAGCATTGCCGAGGAGTCCAGCCCGCCGCTCAGGCAGACGCCGACCGGTACGTCGGCATGCAGGCGCAGGCGTACGGACTCCTCGATGGTGCTGCGCAGCGTGTCGATGATCTCGGCTTCACTGCGCTGCTCGGTGGCCTGCGCATCGGGGAAGTCCCAGTCCCAGTACTGCTCGGTCTGCAGGCCGCTTTCGTCGGCGATGATCCAGCAACCCGGCTTGACGCTGCGAATATTGTTGAACAGCGTGCGGTCGCGCAGGATAAAGCCACGGCTGGCGTAGGCTTCGTGGTCCCACTGCGCCGGCACACCGGCTGCCAGCAGCGCCTTGATTTCGGAGGCGAAGTACCAGGCGCCTTCATGCTCGGTGTAGTACAGCGGCTTGACGCCGACCCGGTCACGCACGGCAAACAGCTTTCTGCGCAGGCGATCGAAGATCAGGATGGTGAACTCGCCGCGCAGTTGCTTGAGCCCGCGCACGCCGTGGCGGCGGTACAGGTGCATGGCGATTTCGCTGTCGGAGGAGGTCTTGAAGCGGCAACCGTAACCCTCCAGCTCTGCGCGAATGCGCTGATAGTCGTAGAACTCGCCGTTGACCATCATCACCAGGTCGCCTTCATCGGCGACGATCGGCTGGGTGCCATTGCCCAGCCCGACCAGGCCCAGGCGCACATACCCGAAAGCGGCCTGGCCCTTGGGGTCGAACCATTGGCTGGAGCTGTCCGGACCACGATGATGGATGGCGCGCAGGGCTGCATCGAACATGTTCGGGTTGAACGCACGAGGGTGTTTGGCAAAGACGCCAATGTATCCACACATAAGATTTACTCTATTGAATTTGTATTGGTCAGCGGCACGCTGGTGTTCAAACGGTGGTTGCCGGTTCCGGCATCAACTGCAACTCAGGCAGCACCGAGGCTGGGTGTATGCCAATCGAGTTGAGGATCTCGGGCATGGCCGAGTAGTCCGCTTCACCGGTCTCGATGAATTGGGTGGGCAGCAGCAGCGAGCGATCGCCGAACACTTCAAGCAGTTGCGGCAGGATGATTCGCCACGCGGAAATCTCGCGCATCGGGAAAATCCGGATCGAGTTGGCGATGCCCCGGGTAAACAAGGTGGTTTGTTGCGCGGTGAAGTCGCCGACCACCTGCTGCACGAACAGCGGGAAGATGTGCTTGTGCACCAGCTCGTCTTTTTTGTGCAGGGCCACGACGTGACGGAACACCGGCTGGATCTCGGGTGCGTCGCTGAGGTCGGCCAGGTAGTCGCTGATGAAGGTCTCCGACACCAGCGAGAAGGCCAGGCGGTAGATCTTGAAGTCCGCCTCGGACATCGTCGCCTGGGCCTGGCTCAAGTGGCGGGTCAATTCCAGCTCCGGCCATTTGATGCGCATGCCGCGCTGGGTAATCGCCAATTCACACATGTTGATCGAGAACAGTGTGTGGTAGGCCTCATCCGCCAGGGTTTCGGAAATGGTCGCGGCGCTGGCTGAGCTCAGGCGCGAGCCCAGTTGCAGCAGGTCGATGCAGGACGGGCAAATGATCTCGGTTTCGATGGCGATGGTTTTCTGGTTGTAGATCACCCAGCCCGCCGACAGGATCAGCAGTTTCAGCGCGTGGGGGTAGTGCTGGTAGTGCGGGTCATGGGCGAAAGGTAACAGGGCCTCGAGAAAGTCCGGGGCCTGCAGGTCGAGCTGGATATCCGGGCGTTGGGAATCGAGCTTGATCTGTGCGCGTTTGTGCCAGCTGCGTTCGATTTTGATCAATCGTTCATCGGCTGCGTCATTGCTGCGATAAAGATCGTCTTGAGTGCTGTGCTGAAACATGGTTTCACCGGGTTGATAGTGAGTTGTGAAGGCCATCCATGGTTTGCCGAGGAAGCTCGGCAACATTCACGACCGCGAGTTACACCGCCGGGGCGGTCTGGATCTTGTCCTTCTTGCGATCCAGGAAATCCGCCAGGCGATCCTGTGTGCGGGTGTCGGAGGACACCACTGCAGCAATCAAGGCTTCTGTCATCAGGCCGTCCTGCTGGCTTTGATCCACGATGCGTGGCAGCACGTGGGTGACCGCGTAGTTGGTCATGGGCAGGTTGCCGGCGATCTTGTGCGCCAGTTCAGTCGCCTTGAGCACCGCCTGGCCGACCGGGACCAGGTACTGCGCCACGCCGCGCTCGTAGCTTTCCTTGGCGTAGAGCGTGCGGCCGGTGAGCATCATGTCGGTCATCAGGGCGATGCCGGCGATGCGCGGGAAGCGCACCGAGGCGCCGACGCCCACATACAGGCCGCGCATGGCTTCGGGCAGCGAGAAGAACGCGCTGTCATCGACCACGCGAATACTGCAGGCCGTGGCGATTTCCAGGCCGCCGCCGATAGCGGCACCGGTAATGGCGGCCACAACCGGCACCTTGCCGAACTGGATCAGTTCAAAGGTTTTATGCCACTCACGGAAGGCCTGGACATTGTCGATCACCGATTGGTCGCGGATTTCCGACAGGTCCAGCCCCGTGCAGAAGTGCTGGCTGGTGCTGTAGAGCACGGCGGCACCAATGCCTTCAGGCAGGTTGCTGAAGGTCTCGCGCAGTTCATGCATGACCTCGAGAGACATGGCGTTGCGCTTCTGCGGGCGGTTGAGGCCCACCATCAACACCGCGCCATCTACTCGTACGTCCAAGTAGTTTTTGATCGTCATTTTCCGAGTATCCCTTCGATATGAACCCAACTTGGGGAGCGACGATTCTAGGTGGCAGAGTAATGGCCCGCTTGCTATGTCAGGTCATACTTTGACAAAATCGGGCCATGCCGCCGACCTTCACTTTTTCTCCTTACGAACTCGACAGCCCCGAAGCGGTGGTGACGCTGCGGGAGTACCCGTCCGGCACGGTGTTTCCACGCCACACCCATCGTCGGGGACAGTTCGCCTATGCCTCGACGGGGGCGCTGAAGATGTTCACCGACCTGGGTAACTGGGTGGTCCCGCCGCAACGGGCGATCTGGGTGCCGGGCGGGGTGGCGCATGAGATGCACATGCGCGGCGATGTGGTGATGCTCAACACCTACCTGGACGACGATGCGGCCGAGCGCGCCGGCTTGCAGGATTACTGCCAGGTGTTCGGGGTGTCGCCGCTGCTGCGGCATTTGCTGGAAGCGGCATTGGCCATCGGGCCGTCGGCGTCGCCGAGTGTCAGGGACCGCTGCGTGCTGACCCTGTTGATCGACGAGATCGGCGCCATGCCCGAGCTGCCGCTCAGCGCGCCATTGCCCTCCGAGTCGCGCCTGGCCCGTTCTTGTCAGCGGTTTCTCGAAGCGCCGACGCAGAAAATCTCCATCGGCGAAATGGCCGATTGGTCGAGCATGAGCCGGCGCACCTTTACGCGTAACTTCCGGGAGTGCACCGGCATGACCTTTGTATCGTGGCGACAGCAGGTCTGCCTGCTGGAGGCCACGGCGCGGCTCAGTCACGGCTCGTCGATTACCGATGTGGCCTTCGAGCTGGGTTTCAGCAGTTCCAGCGCATTCACCTCGGTGTTTCGCCGCAACCTGGGGGATTCACCGGCGCGCTACCTGGCCAAATCCAAGGCGGCGTCGATGTTCTGAAAGGAGGAGGGTGCCAACCTGGCGCCTTTCCCCCCAGCGGTACGGCGTTGAGTCTCACCCTTTGTTACTATCGCCGTCCCTTGTCACCAGGAGTCACCGCCCCATGCAGCACCAGTGGGATGAAATGCACCGCACTCGCAAGCCCACGTTCGTGTTGTGTGGCGAGCCGCAGGGGGAGGTGCTCAATCTCTATGTCCACGGTTATTCGGCGTTCTTCAATCAGCAACAACTGGGCAATTTCAAGCAACAGTTGGCGGCGATCGAAGGCTCGACCAACCTGATGCTGTTCTGGCCGGCGGGGCATTTTCTGGAAAACCTGTTTGCGCCGTTCAAGGACGTGATCACCGCGATGCTTGGCGGTGGTAGCCTCGGCGCGGCGACCGTGGGGGTGGGCAAGGCGATTGCCTATTTCCTCGACCATTACAAAAGTGTCGAGGCCCGGGTCGACGAAGTGGCCAGGAGCCTGCTGCCGGAACTCGCCGGTTACCTGCACGGGGAGGCGCTGCAAGTGCGGCGTATCAACCTGATCGGCCACTCCCTGGGCGCGCGCATTCTGGTCAAGAGCCTGTTGGCCAACCCCGAAACCGCTCGCGAGCTGCCGTTGGACAACCTGCTGCTGATGGGCGGCGCGATCTGTACGTCGAGCCCGTGGGACGAGGTCTCGGCGCCGCTCAAGGGACGGGTGATCAACTGTCACTCGAGCAAGGATTGGGCCTTGGCGATGAAACCTGACACCGAGCGCTGCATTGGTCGTTACGCAATCCCGGTGACCCCGGCGCTCAAGGCCAAGGTCACCAATGTGCACCTGGCCAGCTTCGATCACGCCGCCTACTGGCCGCAGTTGCAGACCGTGGTGCAGTACACCGACCTGTTGCAGGAGCGGCGCGGCATGATCCGCGCCGACCAGCGCAGCAGCGAGGTGCGCTTTGCCGAGGAGGACGCAGACCTGTTCCCGGCCCTGGTGCAGGCGCGGCCGGAAGAAGTGAAGTTCCTCGCCGAGTTGATGGCGCAAAAACGTAGTGCCTCGATCGATGCCACGGTACGCGAGCCGCTGAAGCTGGCCATCGAGTTGCAGCGCATGGGCGGCGACAGCTTCATGAATCTGGCCCGTGGCCATGGCGTTAATTACCGCCAGATCGCCGAAGATGTCGCGCAGCGCCTGGGGATCAAGTTCGATGAGCCCCTGGAGACGGTGGCTTTGGCTGATGTCGAAGCACGGGTCGCGGAAAAACTGATCGAGCAGTACAAGGCCAAGCTGAGCACGGCCGACCGCCAAGTGTTCGACGCTGAACTCAAGGCGGCAGCGCAAAAGGAGCAGGGCGTGTTCAGCCGTTTCGATGTCGGCCGCTCTGCAACGGCGGCGTTGAGCGGGACGGCACTGGCCGGATTGACCGGGTTTATCCTGCGCCGTGGGGCGGCCACGGCGATCCCGGTGGTGGGCCAGGCCTTGGCCGCCGCCATGCTGTTGGTGAGCGGGGTGCGTGCGTTTTCCGGCCCGGCGTATTCGATCACCACCCTGGCGGTGCTGGTGGTCGGGCTGATTCGCCAACGCATGGAGCGTGAAGCGCTGAACCAGGAGATTGACTTGGTGGTGCAGGTGGTCGAGACGTTTGACCTGCCTCGGGACACGGTGATGCGCACGGTCGCATCCGACTGATAAGCTGCGCCCTTGTCTTGTGTGTTTGCCTGGGATACCGCGTGAAATTCAGCCTGCCGAAAATCGCTACCGCTCCATTCTGTCCACCGGAAGTGGCCGGCTCCGTCGCCGTTGATCCCAACGCTTCGTTCTTCAAACGCATCCTCATGTTTGCCGGCCCCGGGCTGCTGATCTCCATCGGCTACATGGACCCGGGCAACTGGGCCACGGCCATCGAGGCCGGGTCGCGCTATGGCTACAACTTGTTGTTCGTGGTGCTGCTGGCCAGCCTCGCCGGGATGGCGGTGCAGTGCCTGTGCTCGCGGCTGGGCATCGCCACCGGCAAGGACCTGGCGCAACTGTGCCGCGAGCGCTACAGCCCGCGTTCGGCACGCACCCAGTGGCTGCTTGCGGAAGTCTCGATCATCGCCACCGACCTCGCCGAAGTGCTTGGCTGTGCCCTGGCGTTTCACTTGCTGCTGGGGGTTTCACTGACAACCGGCATCGTCATCACTGCCTTTGACACCTTGCTGATCCTCGCCCTGCAAAACCGGGGCTTTCGCCGCCTGGAAGCGATCATGCTGGCGTTGGTGGCGACCATCGGCGTGTGTTTCTTCATCGAGCTGGTGCTGATCAAGCCTTACTGGCCCGACGTGTTCAGCGGCTTCACGCCCTCATTGTCGGCCATCAGCGACGCTGCGCCGTTGTACCTGGCCATCGGCATCCTCGGGGCCACGGTGATGCCGCACAACCTGTACCTGCACAGCTCGATCGTACAAACCCGGCTGATCGGCAAAGACCTCGCCAGCAAACAGGACGCGGTGAAGCTGGCCCGGATCGACACCATCGGCTCGCTGGCCCTGGCGTTGCTGGTCAATGCGGCGATCCTGATCCTCGCCGCCGCGGCCTTCCACAAAACCGGGCACACCGATGTGGTCGAGATCCAGGACGCCTATCACCTGCTGGACCCACTGGTGGGCGGCGCCTTCGCCAGCATCCTGTTCGGCGTCGCCTTGCTGGCGTCCGGGCAAAGCTCGACCTTCACCGGCACCATCGCCGGGCAAGTGATCATGGAGGGCTATCTCAACCTGCGCATCCCTTGCTGGCAACGTCGCTTGATCACCCGTGGACTGGCGCTGATCCCGGCGTTCCTGGGCGTATGGCTGATGGGCGACGACGCCATCGGCAAACTGCTGATTCTCAGCCAGGTGGTGCTCAGCCTGCAGCTGCCATTCGCGCTGTACCCGCTGATTCGCATGACCGGCGACAAGCAACTGATGGGACCGTTCGTCAATCGGCTGCCGACCAGGATGCTGGCGTGGTTCCTGTTTGCGGTGATCAGTGGGGCGAATGCGTGGTTGATTGGCCAGTGGGTGTTTTGATCAAGCCTGCGGGGCCATTGGGATGATTTAAACTTTCTTGTAATGCACGACTTCCATGGCGTTTCCCCAAAAAAAAGATCTGCTGGGAGTCTGCCCGAGCCTGCCGTGCTGGAAAATGCTGGCCCGGAAAAACAGAACGGGCCTACCTCATTGGGTGGGAAAAATCCGCAGCAGCGATGTCCTGCACACTCAACCCGCCTCACCGATCCCAATACGGCACGCTGCCAAAACACTCCACGAAGTAATCGATCACCGTGCGCACCTTCAGCGACAACCGTCGGCTCCCCGGCCACAACGCGGCGATCTGCTGGGGCTCCAGGGTGGTCGCCACCTCATAGTCCGTCAGTACCGCCTGCAACGTGCCGGCGCGCAGGCCTTCGCCGATCAACCAGGAGGGAAACACCACCAGCCCCAGGCCTTGCTCGGCGGCGTGGGTGAGGGTGTCGGCGTGGTTACCGGTGATCGGGCCCTTGACGCTGTAGGGCTTCCAGTCGCCCTGGCCCTTGCGGAAGAACCAGCGTTGCTGGCCGGTGATGCCCTTGTAGGCCAGGCACTGATGGTCGATCAGTTCGTCAGGGTGGGTCGGCGTGCCATGCAGGGCCAGATAGGCGGGGCTGGCGGCAAGGCGAAAACGCTGCGGGGCAAAGATGCGAGCCTGCATGCTGGAGTCGTTGAGCACGCCGATGCGAAACATCAGGTCGGTGCCGTCTTGCAGCGGGTCGACGTAGGTGTCGGTCTGCTGGATATCCAGTTGCAGCTTCGGGTAGCGCCGGCACAACTCGCCCAGCCACGGTGCCAGGTGGCGCTGGCCAAAGACCATCGGCGCGTTGATGCGCACCAGGCCGCTGGGTTCGCTTTCCTGCTCCTGCAGTGCTTGGCCGGCGGCTTCGAGTTGTTCCAGCATCAAGCGCGCGTGGCGTCCCAGCAAACGCCCGGCCTCGGTAGGGCTGACCGCGCGGGTGTGGCGATAGAGCAATTGCTGGCCGAGGGCCTGTTCCATCAGTTGGATCTGCCGGGAAATCGAGGAGGGTGCCAGGCTCTCGCGGCGTGCCACTTCCGAAAAGCTGCCATGGTCCAGCACCGCGACGAACAGGCGTAGCGCCTTGAAACTCAATTCATTCAAGCCCTGCATCATGCCTCCAGGTTGTGCGTAATGCGCAAAGGTGTTGTCCGTATGCTCCCATTTATCGCACAGGACGACCACCGGATAATGCGCGTCATCCAATCCTTTGTTGATGTGCAGGTGATGTATGCAAGCAAGTTCTATCGAGGGCGTGGCGCAAGCCAAGCCGAAAAAAAACCTCCTGCGGCTGCTGCTGTTGCCGTTGGTGATCCTGGCCGGTATGGGGCTGTCGGTCGAAGCCGGCCTGCTCGGGCCGCTGGGCGTGCAAGTCGGGCATTTGTGGGCAACCTTGAGCATCTTCGGCGTCGGCTCGGCGATCCTGTATTTGCTGCTGTTGTTCAGCGGTCCGCAAAAGGGCCCGGCCCTGTCCGAGCTGCCGCGCTGGCAATTGATCGGCGGCTTCCTGGGGCCGATGTACGTGGTGGTGCTGACCCTGGCCACGCCGCATATCGGGATTGCCATGACCATGATCGCGATTCTGTCGGGCCAGGTCGGCAAGAGCGTGCTGATCGACCATTTCGGCTGGTTCGGCACGGCGCGCAAGCGCGTGAATGGCGAGCGCTGGATTGCCCTGGCGTTGATTGTGGTGGCACTTGTTTTGATTGCACGAGGTTAAGGCGATGAATCTGATTCTGTTATTGGTACTGGTAATTGCCGCAGGGGCGGTGTTGAGTGTGCAGGCTGCGATCAATGGTCGCCTGGGCCAGGCGGTGGGTGTATTGCGCGGCAGCCTGGTGACCTTCGTGGTCGGGGCGATTGTTACCGCGCTGATGATTTTGTTCTTCGAACCGGCCTATCCCGTGACCCTGTTGGACGTGCCTAAATGGCAACTGACCGGTGCGCTGTTTGGTGTGGTGTACATGATGGTGATGGTCGGCGCGGTGCCGGTGGTCGGTACGGCGGTCGCCACCGTGGCGGTGATCCTCGGCCAACTGGGCATGGGCATGCTGATCGACAACTTCGGCTGGCTGGGCAACCCGGCGATCGAATTGTCGGGCGCCCGGATCGTTGCAATGGCGTGTCTGGCCCTGGCTTTGGTGTTCATGTACCGCAGCAATACGCGCACCGACTGATGGTTTGAACCATCGACGGCGGGCCGCAGTCACTGCTTAAGGTGCCGGCGCTCGCCGCACCGGGACGACCATGAAGAAGGAGTCTGACCATGCCCGATAAAACCTGTGCCTGCCCACACTGCAAGTGTGTGCTGGGAGCTGATGCGGTAATGAAGGACGGCAAGGGCTATTGCTGCCAGGGCTGTGCGGAGCATCATGCCCATGGCGAGCCGTGTGCGGCGGCCACTGGCTGCGAATGCGCCAAGTCGGCTAAAGGCTAACCCCCGTAGGAGCCGGCTTGCCGGCGATGCGCCCCCAAGGACTGCACGAATCTTGAGGTCGCCATCGCCGGCAAGCCGGCTCCTACGCAGTTTCTACGGTCACTGGCGTTCGAGTTCGAGCCGCAGGCTATGATCGGGCAGGCGTTGACGGTCCTTCACCACGCCGCTGGTACGGCGGCCCTCCAGCGCAAATACGACGGTTTGCGCGTCATGCAGATCATCCGGCAGTGGCTGGAAGACCTTCAGCACCAGCCAGCCTGGCGCGTGTTGCAGGCTCACTTGACACTCGGCCTGTTTGGCCAGCGGCCCGAACAAAGTGTCGCGGGTGTAATCAATGCGCGCCCTGCCGTTGATTGAATCCATGGTTCTCTCCCTGATCAAGCCTGAGCGCGCGCATCCGAGCGGCGCCATTGCACGTTGGTAATGCCGAACTTCTCGGCCTGCTCCCGGCTGGTCTTCTTGACCTGCTCACGGGCGAAACGGCCGATACGGCCCACGCCGGCATCACAGCTTGCCCAATGCCAGGCTTCCAGGGTGTCGAGCTTTTCCAGGCGGATGATGAATGACTTCGGCTCGCCATGGAGGCTGTAGTCGATCACGAACAGTTTTGCGTTATTCATTGGCCCATCAACCCTGGTGGTGTAAAGCAAGTGATCCTCGCGGGCGCTAAAAATTCACTCGGATTGTCGAGCGGTGGTCATTACCATGGCGGCTCACCCTTGATTGATGTGCTCCCCATGGCCCTGGCTGCGCCCCCCGACCTCAGTGATCACGCCGTCCCCGTGCAGCCGTTGGCGCGTACTTACCCGCGTGGGTTGTACGTGGAGCCCCACAGTCACGACTGGGGACAATTGCTCTACGCCATGAGCGGCGTGATGTGGGTCGAGACCCCCCGCGAAGCCCTGGTGGTGCCGCCCCAGCGTGCCGTGTGGCTGCCGCCTGGGGTGGAGCACGGGATCCGGGTGGTGTCGGACCTGCAGATGCGCAATATCTACCTGCGCCCATCATTGGCGGCGACGCTGGACAGCCAGGTGCAGGTGATTGAGGTCGGCGGGCTGCTGCGTGAGCTGATCGTCGCGCTGGTGGAGCAGGGCGACAGCGCTGACGCGGCGTATTACGACGCGGTGGTCGGCCTGGCCCTGCTGGAACTGCAACGGGCGCGTCGCTCGCAGATCCGCATCGCCATGCCGGTCGAGGCCGACCGGCGCCTGATCAACGCGTGCCAATCGGTGATGGCCGAGCCGTCCCTGGAAATCCCCTTCGAGCAGCATGCGGACACGGCCGGTGCCAGCGTGCGCACCTTGGCGCGGCTGTTCCAGCACAACCTGGGCATGGGCTTTGCCGAATGGCGCCGCCAGGTGCAACTGGCCACGGCGGTGGCGGAGTTGATCCAGGGCCAGTCTGTCAGTGCGATCGCACGTTCGCTTGGGTACTCGCCGAGCAGTTTCAGCGACATGTTTCGCCGCGAACTCGGTGTGGCGCCTTCGCAATACGTCGGCTGAGGGGTTGGCCGAAATCCTGAAGCACTTGGCCGATGCTTCAGAAATGGGCTCTCTACACTGAGCCCATCAACCCCCTGAGGCGCAGCCCCCATGAACTACCTGATCTCCCTCGCCATCGGCCTGTTTGTCGGCGTGATTTACGGCGCGCTGGATTTCCGCTCGCCCGCGCCGCCGGCCATCGCCCTGGTGGGCCTGATGGGCATGCTGCTCGGCGAGCAGTTGTGGCCCATGGGGCGGCAGCTGGTCAGCGGTTGGTTGTCCTGATTTTCTTTCTCTCCTAAGGATTGCGTCATGAAAGCACTGCAGTTTTCCGCTACCGGCGACCTTAACGCCCTGGGTTTCGTCGATGTCGCTACCCCGGTGCCGGCGGCCGGTGAAGTTCTGGTCCAGATCAAGGCCGCGGGCCTGAACCCCAGCGATGTAAAAAACGTGCTCGGCCGCTTCCCCTACACCACCTTGCCGCGCATTCCGGGCCGCGATTTTGCCGGTGTGGTGGTGCAGGGGCCGCCGGCGCTGGTCGGTCAGGCCGTGTGGGGCACCGGACGCGACCTGGGCTTTTTCGCCGATGGTTCCCACGCCGAGTACCTCACCGTGTCCGCCAAGGGCGTGGCGCATAAACCCAGCCACTTGAGTTTCGCCCAGGCCGCAAGCCTTGGCGTGCCGTACACCACCGCCTGGGATGCCCTGGAACGCAGCGGTGTCGGCAAAGGCACGCGGCTGCTGGTGATCGGCGCCAATGGTGCGGTCGGCAGCGCGGCGCTGGCCTTGGCGAAAATTCGCGGGGCCCAGGTGCTGGCGGCGGTGCGCAAGGTCGAGCAGGTCGAGGTGTTGCAGGCGCAGGGTGTCGACGCGATTGCCCTGGGCACGCCGGACGAGCTGGGCGCGCAGGTGAACGCGGTGTTCAAGGGCGGTGCCGATGTGATCTTCGACACCACCGGTTTCTGGTTGCCGGCGGCCGTGGCCGGCCTGGCGCCATTCGGTCGCATCGCGATCATCGCCGCGCCGGTGGACGGCCACGTGCAATTGCCGGCCCTGGCCCTGTATCGCAAGGGTGGCTCGGTAGTGGGGATCAATTCGTTGCTCTACAACTGCGAGCAATGCGCGGTGATGCTCGAGCAGTTCGGACGCTTCTTCGATGAAGGCCTGCTGCCGCTGCCCACCGGCCTGCGCGAAGTGGTATTGGCCGACGGTGTGCAGTGCTATCAAGACGTAAACCAGGGCTGCGCCGACAAGATCATCCTCCTGCCCTGACACGCTCAAAAAAGGGGGGAGCGAGTGCAGGCTTGAGTCCCGTGTCTGGCGCAGTTCCACTGTGGGAGCGGGCTTGCCCGCGAAGGCGGAGTATCAGTAGCGGCTAAGCTGGCTGACCCACCGCCATCGCAGGCAAGCCAGCCCCCCCAAGTCAACGCTCGTCAGGCTTCGGGGACGCCTTTTTCCCACGCCGACCAGTTCTTCAGGATCGCTTGCACCAGCGGGTTGCCCGTGCGGTACAGGTTCTCCAGCGCCGGTACAAAACCGCCTTGATCGGCGTACTTCAGCAGGTTGTCCACTTCGCTGTAGCCCGGATAAGGGCGGTCGAAATCGGAACCGGCACGCACCACCGCCAGGCGCTGGATATCCACCAACCCTTCGCGACTGGCGCGCAGCAGGGCCTCGTAGGTGGAGTTGTCCTCCTGCTGGGTGGTGCAGTACTCGCCTTTATTGTCCGTGAGCAGCTGGGTCCAGACTTCGGCGCGCTCGCTCAGGCGTGTGCCGGAGAACCAGGTGTTGCCCGCCAGGGTGTCGCAGCGGGTGACCTGCGGCGGCTGGTTGGCTGGCGCGGCGGGGTAGTGTTTGCGCCAGGCGCTGGATTCCTTGCTTTCCGTGAGCTCGACTTTTTGCGACAGCGCAAACGCCTTGGCTTGCAGCTTCGGGTTCAGCTCAAACACTTCGGTCTTGTAGTCCAACGGTGGTTTCTCGTTGGGCCCCTTGGTGTTGATGCCGATATAGCCGGTTGGCCACTCCTTGGGCGCATCCCGCGAGTCCAGCTCCCACTGGGTGCCGAATTCCACCAGGTAATGCGCCCACGCCGCGGTGCCGAGGGTGCCGTGCTTGGGGCTGATGCCGGCAATCCCGGCGATCAGGAAATAGCTCTGGCGCAGGTCGAACTTGGGCGACAGGGCCAGTGCCAGGGTGGACGCGGCGGCGTTGGTCTGGCCCATGCCGGTGACCAGCAGGCAGACGTCCTCGGTGTTGCAGCGGATCACCGGGTATTCGGCCGACAGGCCCGGCACGCGCACTTCCTGCTTGAGTGCCAGGCGGTCGATCCAGGTTTGCGCCTCGGGGGCGAACATGGTGATCAGCATCACCTTGGGCTTGATCGGCGCCGGTGTATCAGCCAGCACCACGTGGGGCAGCAGCGCCAGGCCGATGGCCAGTGACAGACGGGTAAACGCTTTCATCGAATGCTCCTTGATCAGAATTGATAGCCCACGCCGGCGTAGTAACCCCAGCCGTCGGAGCGGGCGCGGAAGTTGCCCTCGCCAAAGTTCAGCTCGCTGCCATCCTCCCAGTTGCCGCCGTTATGAAAGTAACGACCGACCAGGGTGAAGCGCAGGTGTGTGAACGAGTACAGCAGCACGTTGGTTGCCACCAGGGAGTTGGCGGTGCGCGCCGGGTTGTCCTTGTGCAGGTCCGAGCCGAAATCGTAGTTGGTGAAGCCGATGTAGGTCAGCGAGGCACCGTTGTCGAAACTGCTGATGGGCACGATGTACTTCATCTGCGCGCGGTAGCCATCCCAGGAATATTCATTGCTGGCGCCGTAGTTTTCCCACTGGTAACGCCCGTAGAAGTTCGCCGACAGGTTGACCCGCGAGTGGGTGTCGATATCGGTGCCGAGGCCGCTGTACAGGGTGTTGGCGCGGTTGTCCTTGTTGCTGCCGTGGTCGTAGATCCAGTCGAACGCCACGTACCATTCCTTGAACGGGCCGATGGCCAGGCTGCGCCCCGCCAGGTAGTCGATGGAAATACGCGGCTCATGCTCCATGAACACCGGCGAGCCATGGTCCCACACGCCTTTGTCATTACTGTTACCGATGGTGAGGATCTTCGGCACGTCGATGTAGCCGTACAGCTCGAAAGGCCCCTTGCGGCCGAAGTACTCGTATTCCAGGTACACGTCGTCCTGCGGCTTGGGGCCGAAGCTGATGTCTTTGCTGCCGATCAAGGTCAGGTCCTGGTTGAACCAGTCCGACCAATACACGCCTTTTTTAGCCGGGCTGGCTTCGGGGCTGAGGGTTTCGCCCTGTGCCGAGTCATCCACGGGTTTTTGCTGCGCCAAAATGGGTGCACTGAGTACTCCCGTAACGGCAGCCAGTAGCAAGGAAACACCGAAGCAAGCACGAGGCCTTGAGGTGGGGTGCATTGAAAATCCCTATTCGTACGCGGTTGGAACCCGATTCTGCGGGTAGTGGTGAACTTGGCTGGCAAGTTCGTTCCGCAAACGTTTGCACGTGGCGTACCAACTTTGTTCAAGGGATTGAGCTGGATGGAAAAAAGCGCGATTAATCGACCTTTTGGTCAAAATTGGCTGGGTGTCATTTTCTCGATGCGATTGAACAGGTGCATCGCGGTTTCGCGCCGATACTCACTCGGTGTCTGGTTCATCTCGATGCGAAAATGCCGGTTGAAGTTGGACAGGTTGGCGTAGCCCACTTCAAAGCAGATATCTGCCACCGACATCTCACTCTGCAGCAGCAACCGACAGGCGCGTTGCACGCGGAATTTACGCATCAGGTCGATAAAGCCATGGCCGGTGTTGCGTTTGAAGAAGCGCGAGAAGCCCGGTTCGCTCATCTCCAGTTGTTGCGCGATGACCGACAGGCGCACGTCGCCGGTCAGCTCCGTCATCAAGTAGTCGAAGGCCTTGTTGATGCGTTCGGCGCTGCGTGCGTCCAGGGTCGGCGCGTAGCAGGGGCTGGCCAGCGCCTTTACCTGTGGGGGCGGGGCGTTTTTCAGAGTGTCGAGCAGTTGCAGGAACAGGATCAACCGCTGCAGGCCGTGGGCACTGCCGATGGCTTCCATCAGGCGGGCCGCCTGCAGCGCCGTGGCACCGGTGAACTCCAGGCCGCGCCGGGCTTGCTCGAACAGCGGCTGCAAGTCGCCGAGTTCGGGGAGGGTCTTGCGCAAGGCGAGGAGGGCGGCGCCGTCAAATTGCAGCACCACGTCGCGGCCGCTCAGGAATTCGCCGGGAGCCAGCTCGCCGATCCAGTCGTGCGGCAGGTCCGGGCCGATCAGCGCGACATGCCCGGCACCGAACGCGCCGATATAGTCGCCCGCCACCAGCTTGCCGCTGCCCTGGCGGATCAGGTGGATTTCAAATTCGGGGTGGTGATTCCAACGCGCCAGGTCATAGGGGTAGTCATGTTCGAACCAGCGAAAGCAGTGGTCCGGCTCAGGCAGGATCACTTCAAGCTCGGCAGGGCGGTGTTCGAACAGTTGGGCGCGGCTGATGGGCATGGTGATGCCTCTTTTACTTGTCGGATCGCCTCAAAATACGCGGGTTGGCAAGCCGTGCGCTACCCCTGGTTTCGCCCGGCACTGGTATTTTTTTGATCCTGGAATGGCGGTTAAAAAAGTATCAGTCGGGCATTCGCCCTGCGTTTGTGGGGGACTGGCCAAGCTGCTGTAATCGGCGCTCAACAACAAAAACAACAGGTGGAAACCGCCATGTTCAAGCTCCCGCACGCGTTGTTCCTGCTTTCCGGCCTGGCAGTGGCAATGCCCAGTCAGGCCGCCGACACCGTCACCATCGCCACCGTCAACAACAGCGACATGATCCGCATGCAGCGCCTGTCCAAGGTGTTCGAGCAGCAGCATCCGGACATCCAGCTGAACTGGGTAGTACTGGAAGAAAACGTGCTGCGCCAGCGCCTTACCACCGATATCGCCACCCAGGGCGGGCAGTTTGACGTGCTCACCATTGGCACCTATGAGACCCCGCTGTGGGGCGCCAAGCACTGGCTGGAGCCGCTGACCCAGTTGCCGGCCGATTACGATGCCGACGACATCTTCCCGTCGGTGCGCCAGGGCCTGTCGGTCAACGACACCCTGTATGCGTTGCCGTTCTACGGCGAAAGCACCGTGACCTACTACCGCACCGACCTGTTCAAGCAGGCTGGCCTGAGCATGCCCGTGCACCCGACCTGGACACAGCTCGGCGAGTTCGCCGCCAAGCTCACAGCCAAGGACAAAGGCCAATACGGCATGTGCCTGCGCGGCAAGGCCGGCTGGGGTGAAAACATCGCACTGCTGAGCACCATGGCCAATGCCTTTGGCGCGCGCTGGTTCGATGAGCAGTGGAAGCCACAGCTGACCAGCCCCGAGTGGAGCGCCGCCGCCAACTTCTACGTCAACACCCTCAAGCAATACGGCCCACCGGGCGTGTCCAGCAACGGCTTCAACGAAACCCTGGCGCTTTTCAACAGCGGCAAATGCGCGATCTGGGTCGATGCCAGCGTCGCCGGCTCCTTCACCACCGACAAGAGCCAGAGCAAGGTCGCCGACAGCGTCGGCTTCGCGGCTGCCCCCACCGAAGTCACCGACAAAGGCTCCTCGTGGCTCTACGCCTGGTCGCTGGCGATCCCGGCCACCTCCCAGCACAAGGACGCCGCCAAGGCGTTTATCGCCTGGGCGACGTCGAAGGCGTACATCCAGCTGGTCGCGGATAAAGAAGGCATCACCAACGTACCGCCGGGCACCCGTCAATCCACCTACAACGCGGCGTACCTCAAGGCTGCACCGTTCGCCCAGGTGACCCTGGAGATGATGAAGCACGCCGACCCCGCGCACCCCTCGGCCAAACCCGTGCCGTACGTGGGCATCCAGTACGTGACCATCCCCGAGTTCCAGGCCATCGGCACCTCCGTCGGCAAGCTGTTCTCGGCGGCGCTCACCGGCGGCATGTCGGTTGACCAGGCGTTGCAGCAGGCGCAGTCCACCACCGAGCGCGAGATGAAACGCGCCGGCTACCCGAAATAGTTTTGACAGGACACCTCAATGAAACGACTCGAAGGTAAGAGCGCGCTGATCACCGGATCGGCGCGCGGGATCGGCCGCGCGTTTGCCCAGGCCTACATTGCCGAAGGCGCCACCGTTGCCATCGCCGATATCGACCTGCAACGCGCCCAGGCTACTGCAGCCGAACTGGGCCCCCAGGCCTACGCGGTGGCGATGGACGTCACCGACCAGGCCTCCATCGACAGCGCGATTGCCGCCGTGGTCGCCCAGGCCGGCAAGCTCGATATCCTGATCAACAACGCTGCGCTGTTCGACTTGGCGCCCATCGTCGACATCACCCGCGACAGCTACGCGCGGTTGTTCTCGATCAATGTCGCCGGCACGCTGTTCACCCTGCAGGCTGCCGCGCGACAGATGATCAGCCAGGGCCACGGCGGCAAGATCATTAACATGGCCAGCCAGGCCGGGCGGCGCGGTGAGCCGCTGGTGGCGGTCTACTGCGCAACCAAGGCGGCGGTGATCAGCCTTACGCAATCGGCGGGGTTGAACCTGATCAAGCAGGGCATCAACGTCAACGCCATCGCCCCCGGTGTGGTGGATGGCGAGCACTGGGATGGGGTGGATGCGCTGTTCGCCAGGCATGAAGGTTTGCCGCCTGGCGAGAAGAAGAGGCGGGTAGGGGGTGAGGTGCCGTTCGGGCGGATGGGTACGGCAGAGGATCTTACCGGGATGGCAATCTTCCTGGCGTCCAAAGAGGCCGACTATGTGGTGGCCCAGACCTACAACGTCGACGGCGGCAACTGGATGAACTGATCCTGGTAGGCGCCCGGCAAGCCGGGCGCCTGCAGGGGTGGTTTACTCGGCGAAACTGCGATCAAAAAAATACACCACCCCGGGCTTCAGGTTCTCCACCGTCGCCTGGGGCCGGCCGCCTTCACCGTGCTTCTTGCGCCCCGTCTCACGCAGATACCCCGCCTCTGTCAGCTTCAATAGCCGCTGGCGAATACTGGTCTTCAATACCGGCCGCTCCAGCACCAGGGAAAAGATCGTGGTCGCTTCCGGTGCGCTGAATTCATTGCCCAGGAACATCAGCGGCAAGCTGCTGTACAGCGACTTGGAGAGCAACCGTTCCTGCACCGCCGCGACGATACTGTTGTGATCGAACGGCAGCTTGATGCTGCCATCGGCCACTGCCTTCAGCGCAAACCAGCCCTGGTGCTCACCCAGGCTGACTTCATCCGCGACGATCGCCAGGTAAAAGGTCGACGACGACCAGCAACGCGGATCGCGAAACGCGTCACCCACCGTGCCCACTTGTTCACTCCAGGCCAACGCCAAGCCGACCTTGTCGCTGGTGCGCAAACGCTCCACGGCAGCCTGGAGGCTCAGATCTTGCACGTCGCCATTCACCACCACGCCGGGCAGTGCCCAGTGCCCGGCAAACGGCTCGGCCTCGCGCTTGTTCAGCAGCAGTTTCAGTTCGCCGGCCGTGCGGCAATAGCACAACACGCACTGGTCGACGGTATGGAGGTAGGGGCTAAGGGGCATGTGACGTCCTTCTGAACAACGATGAGGCACAGTCTAGCGGATCGAACAGATATGTCATGTACTGGGCCCGAGATAGATATCTAAATGTTTCTTGCAATGAAAGTACATGACGTGTACTTTTGATTCCAGGCCACAGGAGAACCACCATGACCCTCGCGAAAACCGCCATTGCTTCATTTGACGTCGATGCCCAGAAGAGCTTCACGCCGCTGTGCCCCAACGAATTGCCCGTGGTCGGTGGTGATCAGATCGGTGCCGAACTCAACTTCATGGCCAGCCTCGCCGGCCACCGCGTCGGCAGCAAGGACGCGCACACCCCGCATGCCCCCTGGGTGGTCGCGCAGCACAGTGAGATGCTGCAGCCCACCGGCCTGGTCCACGCCGATGTCACCTGGGTCAGCCACTGCGTGCCGGGTACCGAGGGCTTTACCTTGCTCGACGAACTGCCCGCGCCTTATGACTACGACTACTTCATCTGGAAAGGCGTCGAACCCGACCTGCACCCCTACGGCGCCTGCTACCACGACCTGCACGACAAGCTCTCCACCGGCGTGATCGAGTACCTCAAGGCCCAAGGTGTCAGCCGCGTGATCGTCGGCGGCCTGGCCCTCGACTACTGCGTCAAGACCACCGCCCTGCAACTGCTCAAGGCCGGGTTTGAGGTGGTCCTGCACGTGCCGGCGTGCCGCAGTATCAGCGAGGAGGGCGGTGTGCAGGCCGTCAACGAGTTGCTCAAGGCCGGTGCCTGCATCAGCAGCACCCGCGAAGAACTGGCCGCGATGGCCACGCGTTAAGGAGAACCACCATGGAAAGTGCCTACGACTACGAATCCCCGGTGATCCAGGGCTTGCTCGACACCGACTACTACACCTTCACCATGATGCAGGCGGTGTTGCACCAGCACCCGAATGTCGATGTGGAATACAACTTCATCGTCCGCTCCAGGGAAAAGCTCGGCCACCTGATCCCCGCGTTGCGCGCCGAGCTGGAGAACATGGCCGGCCTGCAGATGCGTGAAGGCGAGCTGCGCTTTCTGTTCAACCCGCGTTTTCGCGAATACCTGACCCCGGACTACGAGCGCTTCCTCGGCCTGTTTCGCTTCAATCTGCGTTATATCCACGTCAGTGAGATCGACGGCCAGTTGAACATCCGCGTGGTCGGCCCGATGCTGCACTGCATCATGTTCGAGCAGCCGGTCCTGGCGCTGGTCAGCGAGTTGCGCAACCGCGACAAATACCCCGACGTGAGCCTGGAAGACGTCACCCGCAAGCTCTACCAGAAGTTCGACTGGCTGGAGAAAAACCTCAGCCGCGAGGAGCTGGCCGACTTGCGTGTGTCGGACTTCTCGACCCGCCGGCGCCTGTCGTTCAAGGCCCAGCGCGAAGTGATAGACATCATGCGCCGCGACTTCCCCGGCCAGTTCGTCGGCACCAGCAATGCGCACCTGGCCTATGAGTTCGACCTGCCGCTGATCGGCACCATGGCCCACCAATGGCTGATGGTGCACCAGCAACTGGGCCGCCTGCGTGAAAGCCAGAACGCGGCGCTGGAAAACTGGG
Source organism: Pseudomonas sp. GW821-FHT05D12 (assembly GCF_059419825.1). Lineage (NCBI taxonomy): Bacteria > Pseudomonadati > Pseudomonadota > Gammaproteobacteria > Pseudomonadales > Pseudomonadaceae > Pseudomonas > Pseudomonas sp. GW821-FHT05D12. The sequence goes on from NZ_JBWKSN010000004.1 coordinate 467,883, forward strand.
TGCGCGAGTACCGGGGCCGCCTCGGCATCGCCCTGACCGACTGCATCAGCACCGACTTTTTCCTCAAGGATTTCGACCTGTACTTCGCCAAGCTCTACGACGGCCTGCGCCAGGACTCCGGCGACCCTATCGCCTGGGCCGACAAGGTGCTGGCCCGCTACAAACAGTTGGGCATCGACCCGATGACCAAGGACCTGATGTTTTCCGACGGCTTGAACTTCGAAAAATGCCTGCCGATCCTGCGGCACATCCGTGGCAAGGCCAAGTTCGGTTTCGGCATGGGCACCAGCCTGGCCTGTGATGTGGAGGGCGTCGAGCCGCTGAGCATCGTGATGAAGCTGGTGCGGGTGCACGGCGAGCCGGTGGTGAAATTCTCCGATGATCCGATCAAGAACGTCTGCGAAGACCCGTCGTTCTTGCAGTACGCGGCCCAGGTATTTTCTGTAGGAGAGGGCGTGCTCCCGAAAGCGGTGGATCAGCGCTGACGGGGTCGACTGACACGTCGTCTTCGCGAGCAAGCCCGCTCCCACAGGTCAATCCAGGCAATACAGAGGTGTGATATGCAAACCCAAGAACGTATCGCGCAGGAACTGAATATCGATCGGCAACTGGGCAAGGGCGATGAAGCCAAAGAGGTCCAGCGGCGCATCGACTTCATCAAGACCACCTTGCGCCAGTCGGGCTGCAAGGCCCTGGTACTGGGCATCAGTGGCGGTGTCGACTCGCTGACCGCCGGCCGCCTGTGCCAGTTGGCGGTCGAGCAACTGCGAAATGAGGACTACCCCGCGCGCTTTATCGCCATGCGCCTGCCCTATAGAATCCAGGCCGATGAAAGCGATGCCCAGGCCTCGCTGGATTTCATCGCCCCGGACCACATCGAGACCCTGAACATTGGCGCCAGCGTCGACGGCCTGATGGCCAGCCTCGACGCCAACCAAGCCAGCGCCAGCCACGTGGATTTCATCAAAGGCAACGTCAAGGCCCGCACTCGCATGATCGCCCAGTACGCGGTGGCCAACCTGCACAACGGCCTGGTGGTCGGCACCGACCATGGCGCCGAAGCGCTGATGGGTTTCTTCACCAAATTCGGCGACGGCGCCTGCGACCTGGCGCCGCTCTCGGGGCTGACCAAGACCCAGGTCCGCCTGCTGGCCAGCGCCCTCGGTGCCCCGGCGACGCTGGTGCACAAACTGCCGACCGCCGACCTGGAAGAGCTGGTGCCGGGCAAACCGGACGAACACGCCTACGGCTGTACTTATGCAGAGATCGACGCCTACCTGATGGGCGAGCCGGTGAGCGAACGAGTGAGGAGCCTTATCGAGCAGGCCTACCTCAAGACCGCCCACAAACGCGCACTGCCCATCACCCCCTCGTAGGCGCGGGCTCGCCAGCGAAAAACCCATCGGCACCGCGTACTTCCAGTATGCCCGCGTTATCGTTGTGGTTTTTCGCTGGCCGCGCCTACAGTTTGCCGTTCTCGCGAATGTTCCAGCCGAACCGGATCGGCCCGCCATCCTTGCCGCCATCGGCTTTCTGCGGCTGGTAACTGACTTCCACCTTGGCGAAGTTAAGGCTGATTTCTTCCGTAAGCACATCGTTTGATGTTGCTGCGCGTGTCTCGTAAGAGGCAACCATAACCTCCTTCAAAATGATCAGCAGATACTCCACACTGCTGTCGCCTCCAGCCTTGCGCACCACAATGCGGGCTTCCGGATAATGCTTGCCGGTAGCACAGGCCATCATCAGGTTTGGCGTGGATTTATCCAGGCTCTTTTCAATCGCGATATTCGCCATATTGACCTTACCGGCGCCGCCGCCCGTGCCGCTGTGCATGGAGCCAGACTGAGACAGGCTCCAGCCCCAGCGGGTGATATCGATTTCATCCCGATGCGCCTGATCCCTGGACTCGCCCTTGATATCTCCCAGCTTCAAAAACATATCGATCGCCGTCTTCGGTCCTTGTTTGATCGTTCGCCGGTAGTGGCGCGGGGCGTACTTTTCCCATTCCCAGGATTGACTACAAGGCTCTGAGGCGAGATCGAGAAGTGCCTGTCTTGAAAAAGGAAACCTTCCTACATTCCTGGTGGATATTGATTCTTTACGCTCTGCGCTCTTGAGAATTCTGGAGTAAAGGAATGGCTACCAGCGTATTGAAGGACGGATTCCCCAAGGCCCACCTCACCACCCGTGAGCGGGTAGAAAGCAGCATTGACCTGCGCCGATTGTTTGCTGTGATCGACGCTGATCCGGCGATTGCCGGGGCAGGGGTGGTGTACCTCGATTCACAGTTGTGGCCGGTGACGTTGCGCGAGTTTCAACCGATCTGCAGTGTGCTGCCCAAACGCGTGATTTTGCGCGAGATGCCGAGGTCGATGGCGCGGTTGGATTTTGTCCGGCGGTTGGAGCAGGAGCCGCAGGAGTCGCAACTTGTATTCGAGGCGATCAATGCCTCGTTATCTTGCGGGGCTGCAGTGGTGGGTTGGCTTGTGGTGCTGAGTGGCTCTGTGGCGATGCCCTTTACCATGGGCGTGAGCAGTTTTGTTGTTGCGGCGGGCGTCTCTGCCGCCCTTGCCAGCTCGGCGCAATGCGCGATTGGAGCGGTTCGGACCTACAACGAAAGGTACAGACCGGTCGACAATGATCATATGGATGATTCGGACTGGTACAACACAGTTTCGCCGATATTGGATGGCGTTTCCCTGATAGGGATTGGAACCAGTGCGCTGACCACTGTACGGCTATTAAAAGTTAACAAAAAGACCTTGGGCAAAAGCTGGTATGAGCTTTTGCGAGGACTCTCACGGCAAGAACGTAAACAGCTCACAACTGAACTGTTGACGCTGAGAGATCCTGGCTTGTCGACGAAGCTGCTCAAATTGCGCCAACGAACCGGGGCATTGCCCAAGCGCTACAGCGCCCACCAAATCCGCCATGCCACGTTCACTCAGCTAAAGGACATCTTGGGCGGCGTATTGGGGCTGAGTGGCAGCTATCAAAATGGTCATATAGGGAGCGCCGCGACCCTTGCTATTGGCCTGTACGAGGAAATTGCGCAATGACGGAGTCAGTTGCGAGTTTTCTAAGGCGCTATTTTCCAGTGTTCATGGGCACGATTTTCATGGCTATCCTCTCAACCGCCATGGTGACAGTGCTGGTTGACGAAAACTATTTGCGCAGGCTCGACCAGCCACTGAGAACCGAGTTGTCTGGTTGGGGGCTGCTGTCGTTGACGGCTTTTTTCGGGCTTTCCAATTTCATGATTGTGCGTGGTCGTAGATGGGCAACTGGACTGTTGGTGGGTTATTTCGCTTTTTGCCTGATGCTGGTATTACCCACGATTCAATATCGACCGCATACAGTAGCGTTTTCGCTGGGGGTTGCGTTTCCGCTCCTTGGGTTACTGCTGCTCAACACTGAACGTCATCGAGAAATGCGGCGGAAATTGATTGAAATCCGAATTCATCGGAATACGGCGAAAGCGAACTATAAAAAATACCGCAATAAAACCGGCGTGCGCAGGGCAAGGTAAGCGTAACTCCCACGTCCACCACGTGGGAGCGTCCGCTATGTCGGCCTATCGCTCGATCGACCGACTCCACCGCGCATTCCACTCCGGCCGCGCCTGGTTCACCTGGTCCCAGTCAATCGAAATCGCCGTCTGCAGGTAACCCTGCATCGCCTCCACCCGTGCGTGGGTCTTGTCGGTGGTCGGTGTGGTCGGGTTCGACGGGATCTGGTCGCCTTCTTCCAGCGCCGGTGCCTGGGCCTCGGCGGTCAGCAAAAATGCTGCGAGTTTCTGCGCCAGTTCCGGCTGGTCATTGCGTGCAATCACGCATTCAGCCACGTTCAGCACCACCGCGCCTTCCTTCGGTTGCGCATATTCCATCGGCACGCCGAGCAACTTCTGGGTGGTGACCTGGGTCGGGGTGAGGGGGAAGATCGCCGCTTCGTCGGTCTGCACCATCTCGGAGATTTTCGCCGAGCTGGCGATGTATTCCAGTACGTTGGGGCCAACGGTTGTCGGCCAGGCCTTGAAGCCCGGGTCGACGTTGGTTTCATCGCCGCCCTGGATGCGGTTGAACATCAAGAAGCCGTGCAGGCCGAAGGTCGACGAGGCCAGGGACTGGAACACCACTTTGTCCTTGAAGCGCGGGTCGGCCAGGTCCATCCACGAGGTGGGCGCGGCCCAGCCTTTTTCCTTGAACATCTTGGCGTTGTAGCCCAGGCCGGTGACGCCCAGGGTCACGGCCACGGCCTGCTGCTTGATTTTCGCCTTGGCCGGGATCTGCTCCAGGGTCGGGCTCGGCGCCAACGTGTCGCACAGGCCCATGGAGATGGCGCGGTACATGATGCCGTCGTCGAGGAACATCACGTGCATCTGCGGGTTGTCTTTGTTGGCCTGGACCTTGGCGAGGATGTCCGATGAGGTGCCAGGCACGATCACCACCTTGACGTTGTTGGCCTTCTCGAACGCGGGCAGCACCTTGTCGGCGTACACCCGTTCCATGGTGCCGCCGTTCATGCCCAGGTACAGCGTCGGCGCGGCGTTTGCGGTGGTGGTGAGCAAGGCGAGGGACAAGCAGGACAGCGCAATGCGGAGGTTCATGGAGGTTTTTCCTCTCAGGCTTGGAAACGACGGATGGAAAACGCTTCGATGGGTTGGCGGCTGGCCCCGTCGCAGACAATCTCTGCCAGGGCTTCACCGACCGCGGGGCCGAGCTGGAACCCGGCGCCGGCAAAGCCGAAACCGTGGAGCAAGCCCGGTTGGGTACTGCTGGGACCGATCACCGGTTCGTGATCGGGTAGGTAACCTTCGGTGCCGCTCCAGGTGCGAATCGCCTGGGCACCCTTGAGAAACGGGTACAACTCGCCGGCATTGCGCAGAATCTCCAGCACTGCGGCCTGGCCAGGGCGCGCCGTCAGCGGGCCGAGGGCAAAACCGCGCCCGCCACCGAGGATGCAATTGCCCCGGGCGACCTGCCGCGCATAAATCCCGCCGCCCTCGACGCCGGTGCTCACGTTCATCACCATCGGCAATGGCTCGGTGACCAGCATCGCCGGATGCGCCGAGGTAATCGGCACCGGCTCGCCAAAGTGCGCGGCGACGGTGCCGGCCCAGGCGCCGGCGCAATTGAGTAACCACGGCGCCTGCAAGTGCAGGCCGTTGGCGCAGCTCACCTGAAAGCGCTGGCCGTCATGTTCGACCTGAAGCACTTCGGCCTGCTCATGGACCGCCGCGCCAAAGCGTTGCGCGGCACGGGCGAAAGCCGGAGACACCAGTCGCGGGTTGGCATGCCCGTCTTCCGGACACAACGAAGCGCCCACGGCGATATCGCCGACCCAGGGAAAGCGTGCGCGCAACTCGGCGTAGTCCAGCAATTGCAAGCCCAGGCCAAAGCCTCGGGTGTGCTCGGCATAGGCTTGCAGCGCAGCAAAATCCGCCGCGCTGCGCGCGAGTTTCAGATGCCCGGAACGCACGTACTCGCCGTCGATGCCGATCAACCCCGGCAAGTCGGACCACAGCGCATGGGCGCGTTGCGACAGCGGTAACTGATGCAGCGGCCGGCCTTGTCGGCGCACGCCGCCGTAATTCACACCACTGGAATGCGAGCCGCAAAAGTCCCGTTCCACCAGGGCCACGCGCTGGCCCTTCTGCGCCAGCATCAAGGCTGCCGAAGCGCCGACAATGCCGCCGCCGAGTACGATGACGTCGATCATGGCTGCACCTCCACGCCGAACGGCAACGGCTTGATCGGAGCCTGGCCACGCAGGCGACCGACGTTTTCAACTGCGCGACCGCTGCGCTCGGCGACGATTTCCGCCGCCGCCAGCCCGCACATGCGGCCCTGGCAGCGACCCATGCCGACGCGGCAATGCGCCTTGACCCGATTGATTTCCCAATGCCCTTCATCGACCACGGCGCGCACATCACCGACGCTGACTTCCTCGCAACGGCACAGGATCAACGCATCCGGCGCCTGCGCGGCCCAATCTTCAGGAAACGGGAATGCGGTTTCCAGACCATGGCGAAAGCGCTGGATAGCCGCCAGTCGCTGCTCCAGCTCAGCCGGGCGGCGATGATCGATGGCAATGCCTGAATCTTCCAACACCGCCAAGGCTGCGCGTTCGCCGGCCATTGCTGCCGCGTCTGCCCCCATGATTCCGGCGCCATCGCCGGCCAGATACACGTCGCGTACACTGCTGCGTCCGGCGCCGTCGCGTTGCGGCAACCAGGCGCGATTCAACGCGCTCCAGGCAAACTCACAGCCGAGCAAGTCCGCCAGCTGTGTCTCGCTGCGCAAGGCATGGGCGAAGCCCACAGCGTCACATTCCAGCACCTGCTGGTCCCAGCGGATGCCACGCACGCGTTGCTCGCCGTCGATCTGTTGAAGCGTCGCGCCCTGATGCACGGGCACGCCGTGAGCGGTCAGCCAGGCGCGGTAATACAAGCCCTTGGCCAAGGTCAGCGGTTGCCCGAGCAGGGCCGGCACTGCACGGCATTGCGCGCTGAACGGCGCACTGTCGAGCACTGCCACCACCTGGGCGCCGGCCTTGGCGTACTGGTACGCGACCAAATACAGCAACGGTCCGCTGCCACAAAACGCCACCCGTTCACCAATCGCGCAGCCCTGATACTTCAAGGCGATTTGCGCCGCGCCCAAGCTGTACACCCCCGGCAAGGTCCAGCCCGGGACTGGCAGGATGCGGTCGGTGGCGCCGGTGGCGACGATGATCCGCGCATACTCGACGCTCTCGGCACGCCCGTTATTGAGCATGTCCAGACGCCCATCCTCGGCGTTCCACACCAGCGTTTGCGGGCGGTAGTCGATCAGCGGCGCGAGTTCATCCAGCGTACGGTGCACGGCCTCGGCCTTGCGCGCCTCGAACCCGTAGATCTGCTTGGCCGTACGCTGGAAGTTTGCCGGCTGGCGCCGATAGATCTGCCCGCCGCCGCGCAGGCTTTCGTCCACCAGGCAGGCTTTGATGCCATGGTCGAGCAGGGTGCGCGCAGCGCTGATTCCTGCCGGGCCGGCACCGACAATCACCACCGGCTTCATAGCTGGCGCCCCGGCTCGCGGCTGATCGCCTGGCCTTCTTCCAGCAGCGTCGAGCAGGCCCGCACGCGGCGCCCATCCTCAAGTCGCACCCAGCAATCCTGGCAGGCGCCCATCAGGCAAAACCCGGCGCGGCGTTCGGCGCTGAAATCACTGCCGCGCAGGTGCTCGGCGCAGGTCAGTACGGCGGTCAGCAACGTGTCGCCGAGCAAGCCGGTGGCGGGTTGTCCGTCCAGGGTAAAGGACAGGGCAGGGCGCGTGGTTTCGGCCAATCGTTTGAACAAGGCCATCAATGTTTCCCCACCAGCACGCGGTCCAGGCCGTAGACCCGGTCGAGCAGAATCATGGTCGCCGCCGTCAGCGCAATCACCAACGCCGACACCGCCGCCATCATCGGGTCGATGGACTCGGTGGCGTACACGTACATGCGCACCGGCAGGGTCTGCGTGGCCGGCGAACTGACGAAGATCGACAGCGTCACCTCATCGAAACTGTTGATGAAGGCCAGCAGCCAACCACCGGCGACGCCGGGCAAAATCATCGGCAGGGTGATCTGCCGAAACAGCGTGAAGCGCCCGGCGCCCAGGGACTCCGCCGCCTGTTCGGCACTGCGGTCAATACCGATCGCCGCTGCCAGCACCAGGCGCAGCACATACGGGGTGATGATCACCACGTGCGCGAGCATCAGCCAGGTGAAGCTGCCGTTCACGCCCATCAGCGCGAACAGGCGCAGCATCGCCACGCCCAGGACCAGGTGCGGAATGATGATCGGCGACAGGAACAACGCGCTGAAAAAGTTGCGCCCCGGGAACGAGTATCGGCTGATCGCCAAGGCCGCCGGCACGGCAATCAAGGTGGCCAGGGTCGCGGCGGTAAACGCCAGGATCAGGCTGTTGTAGAACGCCTGGATAAAGTCGGCACGCTCGAATACTGCGCGAAACCAGCGCAGGGAGAAGCCCGAGGTGGGCAGGCTCAAGGTGTTTTCCGGGGTGAAGGCCACCAGGCAGACCACCACCAGCGGCGCCATCATGAACAGCACCACCAGGCCGTGAAAGCCGAGGGCCAAAGGACCGTTTCTGGACATGCGCTTAAACCCCCAGGGACTTTTTATAGCGGCCTTCGACCATGCGGTTCCAGCTCAGCATGATCAGCAGATTGACCAACAGCAGCACCACCGCGATGGTGGCGCCCATGGGCCAGTTGAGTTCCGAGAGGTACTGGTCGTACACCACGGTGGCGACCATTTTCAGGCGTCGTCCGCCAAGCAGGCCGGGAATCGCAAACGAACTGGCGGCCAGGCCGAACACGATCAGGGTGCCGGACAGCACGCCGGGCATCACCTGGGGCAACACGATCCTGCGCATCACCGTGGCCTGGCTTGCACCCAGCGACAGTGCGGCCTGTTCAGCCGACGGGTCGAGCTTTTGCAGCGAGGTCCACACCGGAATGATCATGAACGGCAGCATCACGTGCACCAGCGCGATGATCACTGCGAACGGCGTGTACAGCAGCTTCACCGGGCGCCCGCCGAGGGCCTGGATCACCTGGTTGACCAACCCGTCGGCACCCAGCAGCAGGCTCCAGCCGAAGGCGCGCACCACCACCGAAATCAGCAGCGGCGTGAGGATCAGGATCAGGAAGATCGAGCGCCATGGCGTGCCCATGCGACTGAGGATGTAAGCCTCGGGGACGCCGATCACCACGCACAGCAGGGTCACCAGCGCGCTGATCCAGAAGGTGCGCCAGAAGATCTCGTAGAAGTACGAGTCACTGAACAGCGCCAGGTAGTGGGCCAGGGTCCATTCATCGCCCTTGACGCCGACCTGGTAGTCGAACACGTTGAACGACAGCACCAGTGTCAGCCCGAGCGGCAGGATCAGCAGCCCGGTAAACAGCAGCAGGGCCGGCAGCGAAAGCAAGTAGCCGCGACTCATGCGTGCACCTCATCCGCCGCCAGTACCCGCAGCAGTTCGGCCTGCCACTCCAGGCCGACCGCCGCGCCGCAGCCCAGCGGTGCGCTGCCGTCATTGCTGCGCACCACGGTGATTTCGCCGAGAGGGGTGTGGATGCGGTACAGCCATTGGCTGCCGAAGAAGTAGCGGTCGAGCACCTTGCCCTGCAGGCGCCCGGCACCGGCTTGCACCAGGCTGATCTTTTCCGGGCGCAGGCTCAGGACCAGTTCGCCGTCGCCGCTTTCGTGGCGCACTTGCGGGATACCCAGTTGATCGTAATCACCGGCGAGCAAGTTGGCCTTGCCGACGAAGTCCGAGATAAAGCGCGTGCGTGGGTGTTCATAGAGCTTGTACGGCGCATCGATCTGGGTCACGCGGCCGGCCTGCATCACCACCACGCGGTCGCTGATCGACAGGGCTTCGGCCTGGTCGTGGGTCACCATCAACGTGGTGATACCGACGGCGCACTGGATGCGACGGATCTCGAACTGCATCTCTTCACGCAGGTTGGCGTCGAGGTTGGACAGCGGTTCATCGAGCAGCAATACCGGTGGTTCGATCACCAGGGCGCGGGCCAGGGCCACGCGTTGGCGCTGGCCGCCGGACAGCTCCCGTGGGTAACGCTCGGCGTGGGGTGCCAGGCGCACCAGTTCGAGCACGGTCTTGACCTTGCTGGCGATCTCGGCGGACGGCACTTTGCGCATCTTCAGGCCGAAGGCGACGTTGTCGCGCACGGTCATGTGCGGGAACAGCGCATAGCTCTGGAATACCACGCCCAGGCCACGGCTGGCGGGCTTGGCGTGGGTGATGTCGCGCCCGTCGAGCAGGATCTGCCCGGCGCTGACATCGACGAAACCGGCGATCATTTGCAGGGTGGTGGTCTTGCCGCAGCCGGAAGGGCCGAGCAGCGAAACGAACTCGCCTTTTTCCACCGCCAGGTCAGTGGCGACCACCGCGTCGACGGCGCCGTAGCGTTTGCTCAAGGCGTTGAGTTGGAGAAATGCCATGTCTGCGTTCCACCTTTTTTTGAGTCGCGTCGAAACGCGCTTTTTTGTTTTGGGCAGATGCGAATGAGGTGTTGCCGGTGCGTTGGCGCTCGATCTTGAGTCGGCTGCCGTTAGTTGTTCATTTCGCCCCTGTGGACGCAGATTAGGACGAAGACTAGGATGGGCGGAAGATGGAATTTCACTCAATGAACTACTTTTTTCGTTTTTATTCACTCACCAGAATTTTCTAAGAGAACACGTGATATGGATTCCACTGAGCGGAATGAAAATGCCCGGGAAGTCGGCGCCGGCGGAGTCTCCCGACTGTTTGCGCTGCTGCGCACCCTGGGCGAGGTGCCGGAAGGTGGCGAACGCGTGACCCAACTTGCGCAACAGGTTGGCCTGTCCCAGCCCACCACTCACCGCCTGCTGCGCAGCCTGATGGATGAGGGCATGGTCGAGCAGGATGCGCGCAGCAAGCGCTATCGCTTGAGCCTGGAGTTCTTTGCGCTGGCGGCGAACGCGGGCAAGACCGGCAACCTGCGCGACCTGGTGCGGCCGAGCATGCTGCGCCTGAGTGCGTCATTGGGTGATTCGCTGTTCCTGCTGGCGCGCAGTGGCTTCGATGCGATCTGCCTCGACCGCAGCGAAGGGCCGTACCCGATCCGTACCTTCACCGGCGATATCGGCGGGCGCGTGGCGCTGGGTGTGGGGCAGGGCAGCCTGGCGATCCTGGCGTTCCTGCCGGAAGAAGAGCGCGAGACGGTGATCCGCTACAACCTGCCACGGCTCAAGGACTTCCACCTGTACGACGAGGTGCTGCTGCGCTCGGAGGTCGAGAACGTGCGCAACCTGGGTTATGCGGCGCGCAATACCGGGGTGCTGGAAGGCATGGCAGGCCTGGCGGTGCCTATCCTCAATCGCGACGGCCACGCGGTAGCGGCGCTGAGTGTGGCGACCATCAGTGATCGGTTGGGGCCGAGCCGCTTGCCAATGGTGGTTGAGTTGCTCAAGCGCGAAGCCGCGGCGATCGGTCCACGCATCAACCCGTTTGATCCGACCCTGCGCAGGCCGTCGCAGACCTTCGGTGGGTAACCCACTCCGCCACGATGAAGAACCAGTGTGGGAGCGGGCTTGCTCGCGAATGCGACAGGTCAGTCATGGATATGTCCACTGACACACCGCGTTCGCGAGCAAGCCCGCTCCCCCATTGTTCAGATCGCGGCCAGGGCCACGGATGTCGCCGCCGTTCGGGTCTCCACCCCCAACTTCACATACACATGCTCCAGATGCTTGTTCACTGTCCTGGGGCTCAACCCCAGGATGTCGCCGATATCCCGATTGGTCTTGCCGCACGCGACCCAGCGCAAGACCTCCACCTCACGCTCGGTCAACTGGAACCTGGCCGACAGCAGCCGCTGTGCCGGCTCATCCTCGAGCGTCAGCACATTCGGCTGCGTCGCCTCTCGCGCCGACAGCAAGATGCGTGACGTGCGCAGGTGCGCCGCCACCCGTGCCAGTACCTCATCGATCTGGATCGGTTTGGTCACGTAGTCACTGCCACCCACCTCGAAGCCTTGCACCACGTGCTTGCTGTCGGTCAGCCCGGTCATGAACACCACCGGCACATCCGCGCTGGCCGGCATTGCCTTGAGCCGGCGACAGGTTTCGAAACCGTCCAGGCCGGGCATCATCGCGTCCAGCAGGATCAGGTCCGGACGCCGGCGTTGCACGCGGTTCAACGCGCTGAGGCCGTCCAGGGCCACCAGCACCATGTAGCCGGCGTCGTCGAGCGCGTCACAGAGCAATGCCAGGTTGTCCGGGGTGTCGTCGACGATCAGCACCACGCCGGGTTCAGTGCTGTGGGTGAGTGCATTCATCTGCGGCCTCCTTGAGGGTTCGGTTGAGTTCATCCAGGCGAAAGCCCTTGAGCAGCCCGCGCAGCTTGGTGATGAACGGTTCGGCATCGGGGCGGTGTGCAAGGATCGTGTCGAGTTTGGCGTGCAGGCCGCGCACATAGCCGATGGCGCTGAGTTCCGCCAGGGCGGCAAGGTCTTCAGGGCTGGGCAATACGCTGGGCGGCGGCGGTGCGGTGAAGGTCTTGGTGCGCCGCAGCCACTGCAGGTCCAGGTGCTGTTGCAGGCGCCCGAGCAGTTCCGGGGTGCGCACCGGCTTGGCCAGGTAGTCGTTGCAGGCCGCGGCGATGCTGCGCTCGCGGTCGTCGGTAAAGGCGTTGGCGGAAATCACGATGATCGGCGCGGTGCACAGCGCATTGCGCCGGATCAGGCGGCTGGTTTCGTAGCCGTCCAGGGTCGGCATCGACAGGTCCATCAGGATCAGGTCCGGGGCCAGCAGCGCCACCTGGCGAATCGCATCCTGGCCGTTGCTGGCCTGCACCACCTCAAAGCCCAACGGCGTGAGCATGCCGCTGAGCACCTTGCGATGGTCCACATGGTCGTCCACCACCAGGATGCGTCGACGCGCGCCCTGGTAGCCGATGATGTCGTGCTCCACATGCACCACCGCCTGCGGCGCGCGCACCTGGGACAGAAACAGCCGCACCTGGAAGCAGGTGCCTTTGTCCAGTTCGCTGGTCACGCGCAGCTCGCCGCCCATCAAGGAGGTGAGCATGCGCGTGATGGTCAGCCCGAGGCCGACGCCCTTGTCCTGGCGCATCAGGTCGCCGCGTTCGAACGGCTGGAAAATCCGCTCGATCTGCCCCGGATCAATGCCGATGCCGGTGTCGATGATTTCAAAATTGGCAGTCTCGCGCCTGTAGCTGACCCGCAGGCACACCTCGCCGCTGTCGGTGAAATTCACCGCATTGCCGAGCAGGTTGATGAGGATCTGGCGCACGCGCTTTTCGTCACCGCGCACCACCGCCGGGATCTTGCCCACGCAGTCCAGGCGAAAGCGCAGGCCCTTGTCCTGGGCTTGCGGCGTGAACATCTGCTCCAGGTCATGGATCAGTTCGGGGAAGGGGATTTCGGTGAGTTCCAGGCGCAGCTTGCCGGCCTCGATCTTGGCCACATCCAGCAGGCCGTCGATCAGCGACAACAGGTGCGAGCCGCTGCGCAGGATGGTCGCGAGTGCGTCCTGGTGCTGCTCGGGCATGGCGCCGTCACGCTGCAGGATTTGGGTAAAGCCGAGAATGCTGTTCAGCGGCGTGCGCAGCTCATGGGACAGCCCGGTGACATAGCGGCTCTTGGCGGCGTTGGCAGCTTCGGAGGCTTCCTTGGCGTGTTGCAGGGCCTGGTCGGTGAGGCTGTGAGCGTCGATTTCGTGCATCAGCAGCAAGGTCTGGCGGTCGGACTCTTCCTGGGCCACGCGCCGGCTTTCGCGGGTCAGCACCACCCACCAGGCGAGCACGGCAGCCAGTACCGAGAGGGTCAGGAAGGCCTTGAAGAACGCTTGGTACAAAGTCTCGGAGTGCGGCAGACCCTGGGCCGCCTGCACGTAAATCAACGCCAGGGCGCTGGCGAGCAACAGCTCCAGTACCAGCAGCAACCCGAGGTAATGGGCCAGCCGTGTGTGCAGGCGCGGCATCAGGGTAGTCGGCAGCAGCCAGCGCAACACGCCTTCGAACTGGGTGACCAGGCGCGCGTGGGGTTTGCAGCGATCGCCGCAACGTGCGTCCAGTGAACAACACAGCGAGCAGATGGGCGTGCTGTAGGCCGGGCAGAACGCCATGTCGGCGGTTTCGAACGGGTTGCTGCACAGCCCGCACACCGCGTGGGTGGCGGGCGCCACCGGGTGGATCAGTTGCAGGTCGCTGGTGCGCGCGATGTAGTACTTGCCTTTCGTCAGCCAGGCCAACAGCGGCGCCATGATCAAGGCCGTGCCCAGCGCCACGAACGGCGGCGCGGCCTGGGCCAGGCTGCCGAACAGCCCGAAGTGCGCGAGGATCGACAGCAACGAGGCGACCAGCATCGAGCCGACACCCACCGGGTTGATGTCGTAGAGGTGCGCGCGCTTGAACTCGATGTGCCTGGGCGACAGCCCCAGCGGTTTGTTGATCACCAGGTCAGCGACCAGCGTGCCGATCCAGGCAATTGCAATATTGGCGTAGAGCCCCAGCACCTGGTCGATCACATCGAACACGCCCAGCTCCATCAGCATCAGCGCGATGGCCACGTTGAACACCAGCCACACCACGCGGCCCGGGTGACTGTGGGTCACGCGGGCAAAGAAGTTCGACCAGGCCAGTGAGCCGGCGTAGGCATTGGTCAGGTTGATCTTCATCTGCGAGATGAACACGAAGAGCACCATCGCGCCCAGCGCCCATTCCGGCGAGCTGAACACGTATCGGAACGCGACCAGGTACATCTGCGTCGGCTCGGCAGCGCGTTCCATGGGGATTTCATGTTGCAAGGCGAGGAACGCGAGAAACGCGCCGGCGAACATTTTCAACGCGCCGGGGATGATCCAGCCAGGGCCGGCGCAGAGCAGGGCGGCCCACCAGCGCTTACGGTTGGCGGCGGTTTTTTCCGGCAGGAAGCGCAGGTAGTCCACTTGCTCGCCGATCTGCGTCACCAGTGACAGCGCCACCGTGCAGGCGGCGCAGAACGCCAGCAGGTTGAAGCCGCCGCCTTCGCCGCTGCGTCCGACGAAGCTGGTCCAGTCGCTGAAGGCGTCGGGGTTTTTCCACCACACAAAGCCATAGGGCAGCACCAGCAACAGCAGCCACACCGGTTGCGTCCACAGCTGCAGGCGGCTGATCAACGTCACGCCGTAGGCCACCAGCGGGATCACCAGCAGCGAGCAGATCACGTAGGCGATCGCCAGCGGGATATGAAAATACAGCTCCAGCGCCAGGGCCATGATCGCCGCTTCCAGGGCGAAGAACAGGAAGGTGAAGCTGGCGTAGATCAGCGAGGTGATGGTCGAGCCGATATAGCCGAAGCCGGCGCCACGGGTCAGCAGGTCCATGTCCACGCCATAGCGCGCCGCGTAGTAACTGATGGGCAGGCCGGTGAGGAAGATCACCAGGCTGATGGCGAGAATCGCCCAGAACGTATTGGTGAAGCCGTAACTCAGGGCCAGCACGCCGCCGATGGCTTCCAGAGCCAGGAAGGACACCGCGCCCAGGGCCGTGTTGGCGATGCGCAGCTCCGACCATTTGCGAAAGGACTTGGGCGTGTAGCGCAGGGCGTAGTCTTCCATGGTCTCGTCGGCGACCCAGGTGTTGTAGTCGCGGCGGATCTTGACGATGCGCTGGGTGCCGGGGAGGGGATGCACGGTGGGATGGCTCCGGGGAGTGGGCAAGGTGGATGAGCAAGTTCCGTGCCCCGATTCAAAATGTGCGGGCTGGCCTGCCTGCGATAGCGGTGGGTCAGGCATGGGAAGTCGATGGATACACCGCCATCGCAGGCCAGCCAGCTCCTACATTGATCGGTGCTTTCAGGGCGGGCGGGATCCTGCTCGAAAATGGTGCGCAGTGGCATACGTCAAATGACGTATGCCGTTACGTCAGGCTGCGTATACCCGTGCTGGCCGGCCGCCGCCATGCTGGACCCCTCATTGCAGAGGAGTCGCCCCATGGCACCACGATTGATCCGCTCCAAACCCCTGTTGGCCTTGTCCTTGCTGGCGGCCGCACTGTTCAGCCAGGGCGTGCTGGCCGATAACGAAGGCCTGGCCGTGACCCCGACTGAAGTCACCGTCGGCCAGTTGCACTCGGCCACCGGCACCATGGCGATTTCCGAGACCGGTTCGATCCAGGCCGAACGCCTGGCCATCGAGCAGATCAACGCTTCGGGCGGGATCCTGGGACGGCAGATCAAGGTGATCCAGGAAGACGGCGCCTCCGACTGGCCGACCTTCGCCGAAAAGGCCAAGAAGCTGCTGGTCAACGACAAGGTCGCCGCCGTGTTCGGCTGCTGGACCTCGGCCTCGCGCAAGGCTGTGCTGCCGATCTTCGAGAAAGAAAACGGCCTGCTCTACTACCCGACCTTCTATGAGGGCCTGGAACAGTCGAAAAACGTGATCTACACCGGGCAGGAAGCCACCCAGCAGATCCTCGCCAGCCTCGACTGGATCGCCAAGACCAAGGGCGCCAAGACGTTCTACCTGGTCGGCTCCGACTACATCTGGCCGCGCACCTCGATGAAGATCGCACGCAAGCACATTGAAAACGTGCTGCACGGCACCGTGGTCGGCGAAGACTACTACCCGCTGGGCAACACTCAGTTCGGTTCGCTGATCAACAAGGTCAAGCTGAAGAAACCGGACGTGGTCTTCGCGGCGGTGGTCGGCGGCTCCAACGTGGCGTTCTACAAACAGCTCAACGCGGCAGGTGTGAATTCGTCCAAGCAAACCTTGCTGACCCTGTCGGTGACCGAAGACGAACTGCTCGGCATCGGCGGCGAAAACATGGCCGGTTTCTATGCCTCGATGAAGTACTTCCAGAGCCTGGACAACCCTAACAACAAAGCCTTCGTCGAAGCCTTCAAGGCCAAGTACGGCAAGGACGCGGTGATCGGCGACGTGACCCAGGCGGCCTACCTCGGCCCATGGCTGTGGAAAGCAGCGGTGGAGAAGGCCGGCAGTTTCGACGTGGATAAAGTCGTCGCCGCCTCGCCGGGCATCGAGCTGAAAACCGCGCCGGAAGGCTACGTGAAGATCCACGAAAACCATCACTTGTGGAGCAAGTCGCGCATCGGTGAAGTGCAGCCCAACGGCCAGTTCAAAGTGATCTACGAGTCGGATCTGATCGAGCCGAACCCGTTTCCGAAGGGCTATCAATAAGCCTGGATCTGGCGCTGATCTAAAGGTGGGAGCGGGCTTGCTCGCGAAAGCGCAGTGTCATTCACAGATGGTTTGACTGATACACCGCATTCGCGAGCAAGCCCGCTCCCACATAAATCAAAAGCAGACCTTGGTTTTCATCATTACCTCCCGCTCAGGAGACCATCATCATGGAATGGCTATCGGAATTTGGAGCCATCACGGCGATGCAGGGGTTCAACGGCTTGTCCGTGTTCTGCGTGCTGTTGCTGATGGCATTGGGGCTGGCGATCATCTTCGGGCAGATGGGCGTGATCAACATGGCCCACGGCGAGTTCCTGACCATCGGCGCCTACACCACCTACGTGTGCTCCAGCCTCACCGCGCACTTTGCGCCAAGCTTCCAACCCTATTACTTCTTCTTCGCCATCGGCCTGTCATTCCTGGTGGCCGGGGCCATCGGCTGGCTGGTGGAATGGGCGATGATCAGCCGCTTGTACAAGCGCCCGCTGGACACCTTGCTCGCCACCTGGGGCCTGTCGCTGGTGATGCAGCAAACCTTTCGCTCGGTGTTCGGCGCCCGTGAGGTCAGCGCCGAACCACCGGCCTGGCTGATGGGCTCGGTGAATTTCACCGATGCCATCGAGATCCCGCGCAACGGCCTGTTCATGATGGGCCTGACCCTGCTGCTGACCGGTGCGATCTTCATCATGCTCTACCGCTCGCGCTGGGGCCTGCAGGTGCGCGCCACGGTGCAGAACCGCCTGATGAGCCGCGCGGTGGGCATCAACACGCGCAAGGTCGACCGCATGACCTTCGCCCTCGGTTGTGGCGTCGCCGGTGTGGCGGGCGCGGCGTTCACCACCATCGGCTCAACCGGGCCCACGGCGGGATCGCAGTACATCGTCGACACCTTCCTGGTGGTGGTTTTCGGCGGCGCGCAAAGCCTGTTCGGCACCATCGCCTCGGCGTTCGTGATCGCCCAGACCCAATCGCTGTCGGAGTTTTTCCTCAGTGGCTCGATGGCCAAGGTACTCACCCTGTCCTCGGTGATTCTGATCCTGATGCTGCGCCCGCAAGGGTTGTTCTCCATCAAAGTGCGCAAGTAGAGGCGAGCAGATGAAGGCTTTAGACAAGCTGCTGGGCGGCCAGCAAAACCTGATCGGCATCGTGTTGCTGGCGCTGTTGATCCTTGTGGTATTCCCGCTGACCCTCGACGCGTTCCGGCTGAACATGGTCGGCAAATACCTGACCTACGCGTTCGTCGCCGTGGGCCTGGTGCTGTGCTGGGGCTATGGCGGCATTCTCAGCCTGGGGCAGGGCGTGTTCTTCGGCGTCGGCGGCTACTGCATGGCGATGTTCCTCAAGCTGGAAGCCTCGGACCCCGAGAGCACCAAGATCCAGTCAACCCCGGGCATCCCGGACTTCATGGACTGGAACCAGATCACCGAACTGCCCTGGCTGTGGCAGCCGTTCCACAGTTTCAGCTTTACCCTGGTGGCGGTGATCGCGGTGCCGGTGCTGCTCGCGTTCATCATCGGGATGGCGCTGTTCAAGCGGCGCGTGGGCGATGTGTACTTCTCCATCGTGACCCAGGCGATTGCGCTGATCCTCACCGTGTTGATCGTCGGCCAGCAAGGCCTGACCGGCGGCGTCAACGGCATCACCGACCTCAAGACCCTGCTCGGCTGGGACCTGCGCACCGACAGCGCGAAGCTGATCCTGTACTTCATCAACGCCGGCTTGCTGTTCGGCTGCATCTTCATTGGCCGTTTCATCCTCGCGTCCAAGCTCGGCCGGCTGCTGATGGCGATGCGCGACAAGGAAGAACGCGTGCGGTTTTCCGGGTACGACGTGGCCAGCTTCAAGATCTTCGTATTCTGCGTAGCCGCCGCGTTCTCGGCGATCGGCGGGGCGATGTTTGCCTTGCAGGTGGGCTTCATGTCGCCGTCGTTCGTGGGCATCGTGCCGTCGATCGAGATGGTGATTTTCGCCGCGGTGGGCGGGCGCATGTCGCTGCTCGGCGCGGTGTATGGCGCGCTGCTGGTGAACTACGGCAAGACCTACTTTTCCGAGTCTTTCCCCGAGTTGTGGCTGTACCTGATGGGCGGGCTGTTTATCGCCGTGGTCATGTACTTCCCCAACGGCCTGGCCGGCCTGTGGGACAGCCATGGGCGCCAGGCACTGGCCAAAGTGCTGCGGCGCAAACCCGTAGCGGCGACTCCGGCGAGCCCGTCGGTTAAATCCAAGGCTAAAAGCAAGATCCTGGAGACCCAGCCATGACCGCCGTCGGCTTTGAAATGAAAAAACCGGTGCTGGCCATCGAAGGCCTCACCGTGTCGTTCGACGGCTTCAAGGCGGTCGACAACCTCAACCTGTACATCGACCGCAACGAAGTGCGCGTGGTGATCGGCCCCAACGGCGCCGGCAAGACCACGGTGCTCGATCTGATCTGCGGCAAGACCCGCGCCACCAGCGGCAGCATCCAGTTCGACGGCCAGGAACTGACCAAGATGCGCGAGTACAACATCGTGCGCGCCGGCGTCGGGCGCAAGTTCCAGAACCCGTCGATCTACGAGAACCTCACGGTGTTCGAGAACCTCGAGATGTCCTACCCGGCCGGGCGCAAGGTGTGGGGCGCGTTGTTCTTCAAACGCAACGCCCAGGTGATCGCGCGGGTGGAAGAAGTCGCGCGGGAAATCTTCCTCGGTGACCTGCTGCAGCAACAGGCCGACCTGCTGTCCCACGGACAGAAGCAGTGGCTGGAAATCGGCATGCTGCTGATGCAGGACCCCGAGTTGCTGATGCTCGATGAGCCGGTGGCCGGGATGAGTGTCAACGAACGCGCGCAGACCGCCGAGCTGCTCAATCGCATCAGCCAGGGCCGATCGGTGCTGGTGATCGAGCACGACATGGAATTCGTCAAGAGCATCGCCCACAAGGTCACCGTGCTACACCAGGGCAAGGTGCTGGCCGAGGGCAGCATGGAGTCGGTGCAAAGCAACCCTAAAGTCATCGAAGTGTATTTGGGCCATTGAGGAAGCGGGCATGTTCAAGATCGACCAGTTGTCCTGCGGCTACGGGCAGAGCCAGATCCTCCACGACCTGGACCTGAACGTGGCCAAGCGTGAGATCGTCGCGGTGATGGGCCGCAATGGCATGGGCAAGACCACCTTGTTCAAGAGCCTGATGGGCATCCTGCCGCAGTGGAAAGGCCAGGTCAGTGTGGACGGGCACGATGTGTCGGCGCTGGAAACCCATGAGCGGGTGGAACGCGGCATCGCTTATGTGCCGCAGGGGCGCATGATTTTCCCGAGCATGACGGTGCTGGAGAACATCCAGACCGGCCTGCCAGCGTCGGCACGCGGCAAGGTGCCGGAGGATCTGTATGCGCTGTTCCCGGTGCTCTACGACATGCAGTCGCGCAAGGGCGGCAACCTGTCCGGTGGCCAGCAACAGCAGCTGGCAATTGCCCGCGCGCTGGCGACCAATCCCAAGGTGCTGCTGCTGGATGAACCGACCGAGGGCATCCAGCCGTCGATCATCAAGGACATCGCGCGCACGCTGAAGGAGATTCGCAACCTGCGCGACCTGACCATAGTGGTGTCGGAGCAAGTGCTGTCGTTTACCCTGGAGATCGCCGACCGTTTCCTGGTGATCGAGAAGGGCCGGTTTGTGATTGAGGAGACGCGGGATAGGGTGGATGAAGCGACCATCAGCCGGTATTTGTCGGTGTGAACTGCGGCTGCAAAAGTGATCGTTGGGTTGCGAGGAAGCGTGTTTGTTCCAGGCGTTTTCCTACAGCCATGCCAGGTTTTATCGGCGTGCTGCTCGGGCCGTATGCTGAGCCTGTCCAAGTCCTTTTCCGGTGCTGAGTTGTCTGTTTGCCTCGGGTCTTTGGAACTGGCGTGTTGTCAGTGGCCACAGAGTGGGACGTTAATCCGTCGAGCAGCTTTATTGGATTGGCATCTATCGACTCCATGACCTGAGGTGTAACTATGGACCTGTGTTATCCCCAACAACCCCACAGTCGGGCATTTTCCGGCATGGGCTTAATGTCATTCCCCCCTGATGTTGGAATGCGTAATTCTTATAATCCTTATGCGAATGCTCCGTGGTCCGGCATCGCGCGGGAGTTTGCAAATAACTTTGATTATTTCCGGATGCCCAAAACGGATTTTGTCTCGCTTGATTCAATCAGGGGCATGGCCGATCGGCCCCAGATGAGAAACCCGCGGGACAATGATATGACCCAGTTGGCCCAAGTGGTTCTCGGCTTTCCGGAAATAGGCAAGTTGTTCGACTCAGTTAATAACGGCGGCCAGGAAGATGGGTATATCAGTCACGGCGACGTATCTGCTGCTATTGATCTTCTTGAGGAGCGGGAGGCACTTTCGATGCCGCCGATGCGCGCGGGCCAATTTAACGGCGCCATGCAACAGCACAGGGTCAACCAGCAATTTTTCCCGCAATATTCCGGACCCGCGCCGCGGTATGAAGATCCAGACTTCGCGCTGCAGCGGCCTATCTACCAGCGCGCGCCAGCTTACCGAATGCCGGATGCCGAGAATAATGCGTACAGTCACCTCAGCAATGAAGACTTCAGCAACCGCGTACTCACCCGTTTCAGCTCCCTGGAAGACCCGAACAAACCCGGTGAAATCACCGACAGGTCGCTGAATGCAGTGGCTGCGGGTCGCCGACTGGACGGTATGCCGGCAACTAAGGATGAGATGAATGTCGCCCGGGAACTGCTGGATCGAGGGGATTTGTTCAGGAAATATGATGAAGGTAAAACCGGTGAACTGGATGGCGGGTTCACTCGGCAAGACCTGGCGAATACCTCCAATCGATTCGAAAACATGAGTAACTCAGAGCTGCTGGAAACGATTAAAAAGCACTTTGTCGAGTACGGTGATGGTGATGACTATGTCAACTTCAAGGAACTGAAACAAGCCGCTGGGTTAGTGCCTTCGGATAAAACCTACACCCCGCAAGCGCGCCAGGCAGCGACTGAGCTTCTCCAGCGCAAAGAGCTTCTGGAAGACACCGATATCGGCGTGGATGACAAAGGTAATCCTGGGTACAAGGACCAGCGATTCGATTTGGCGAACCTGAAGCACATGATCAAGAAAGAGCGGGACGACGAGCGCCCCCGTTGACCTGCGCAGGGTGCCGCCGATCACGTCGGTGGCACCTCGCGTCCTTCAGGCGTCGCCGCCCGCTAGGGTGTCGGGCGGATCATGGCCTCCGGCCGTACGTGCTGGGCGTATGCCTCGGCACTGATCAACCCCAACCGGACCGCCGCTTCCTTCGGTGTCAGCCTCTCGTCCGCAGCCTTGCGGGTGATCTGCGCTACACGGTCATAGCCCAGCACCGGGTTGAGTGCCGTGGCCAACAACAGCGAATGCTCGACGTTGTGCGTCAGTTGCGCGCGATTGACCTCCAGGCCACTGAGCAACCTGTGGCTGAATAGGCTGACGGCATCCGTCAGCACCTCGATCGATTGCAGCAGATTGTGGATCAGCACCGGCTTGGCCACATTCAACTCGAACGTGCTCGACGCGCCCGCCAGGGTGATGGTGGTGTGATTGCCCATGACCTGCATGGCCGCTTGCACCAGTACTTCAGCGATGGTCGGGTTGCGTTTGCCGGGCATGATCGAGGAGGTCAGGCCATCGTCCGGCACGATCAATTCCCCCAGGCCGCAACGCGGACCCGAGCCGAGCAGGCGAATATCGTTGGCGATCTTGGTCAGTGACACGGCCAGCACGTTCAGCGCGCCGGAGGCTTCCACCAACGCATCGTGAGTGCCCATGCCTTCGAATTTGCACGGGTTGGTTGCAAAGCCGACGCCGGTGAGCTGACTGATTTCTTCGCAGAACGCCACATCGAATCCCACCGGCGTATTCAAGCCGGTGCCCACCGCCGTGCCGCCCTGGGGCAACAGGCACAGGCGCGGCATGCAACCTTCGAGGCGTGCAATGCCGTGCTGGATCTGCTGGGCAAACGCCCCAAATGCCTGGCCTTGGCTCATCGGCACGGCATCCATGAGGTGCGTGCGGCCAATTTTCAGCACGTCCTGCCAGGCGTCGGCCTTGGCCTTCAGTTCGTTGTGCAGCTGGCCCAGCGCGGGCAGCAGGCGCCCGCGCAGTTCCAGCACGGTGGTCAGGTGCATCACCGTCGGAAAGCTGTCGTTGGACGACTGCGAGCGGTTCACGTGGTCGTTGGGGTGCACCGGTGACTTGCTGCCCAGTTCACCTCCCAGCATCAGGTTGGCACGGTTGGCGATCACCTCGTTGGCGTTCATGTTGGTCTGGGTGCCGGAGCCGGTCTGCCAGATCGACAGCGGGAAGTGCTGGTCGAAAGCGCCGTCGGCCAAGGCCTCGGCCGCCTGTTCGATGGCGTCCGCCAGGGCCGGGGCCAATGTGCCGAGCCGCGCATTGGCGCGGGCACAGGCACGCTTTTGCTGGCCGAAGGCGCGGATCAGGCTGGCGGGAAACGGCTGCTTGCTGCCGAAGACCTGCAGGGCCCGCTGGGTTTGTGCGCCCCACAGGCGGTCGGCCGGGATTTCGACGGGGCCGAACGCATCGTGTTCGATTCGTGTACTGGACATCCCTATGCTCCGTTAAAGCGCCGCGCCGGCGGGGCGGCCGAGGACACGTTGATATTCATCCTGGGCGGTCTGGTGGGAAAACTCGCCGGACCATTTCGACACCACCACCGTGGCCACGCTGTTGCCGATGGTGTTGCAGGTGGCGATGGCCATGGACATGAAACGGTACACCCCGAACAACAGCGCCAGGCCTTCGGCCGGCAGCACGCCGATGGCCGTGACGGTGGCGGCGAACACCACGAAGCTGCCACCCGACACCGCCGCTGCGCCCTTGGAGGTCACCAGCATGATCGCGATGATGCCCAGCTGTTGTTCCCAGCTCAGCGGCACGCCGTAGGCGTTGGCGATAAACAGCACGCACAGCGACATGTAGATCGAGGTGCCGTCGAGGTTGAACGCATAGCCGGTGGGCAGCACCAGGCCGACGCTCTGTTTGGAACAGCCGAACTTCTCGAGCTTCTGCAGCAGGCGTGGCAGCGCGCTTTCCGACGATGCGGTACCGAGCACGATGAAGATTTCATCCTTGATATACGTGAGGAAGCGCCACAGGCTGAAGCCGCTCAGGCGGCACACCGCGCCGAGTACCACAAAGATGAAGAACGCGATGCCGACGTAGAACATCAACACCAGGTTGGCCAGGGACATCAGCACCGCCGTGCCGTTGCTGCCGACCGCATAGGCCACCGAACCGAAGGCGCCGAGCGGCGCGAACTTCATGATCAGGTTGATGAACTCGAAGAAGCACTCGGAGATGCGGTTCAGGCCATCTTCGATGACTTCGCGGCGCTCGGGCTTGAGGGCCAACAGGGCGAAGCCGAACAACACCGAGATCACCAGCACCTGCAACAGCTGGCCGCCGGCGAAGGCGCCGACGAAATTGTCGGGGAAAATGCCGTAGATAAAGTCCATGGTCGAGGCCGGTGCGTGCCCCTTGGCCACCGCGGCGGTGGTGGCGGCTGCGGCAGCGGCGCTCGGGTGGGCGTCATGCATGCCGGAGCCGATCTGCAGCAGGTTGCCCCACAGCAGGCCGATGGCCAGGGCGATGGTCGACACCACTTCGAAGTAGATCAATGCACGCAGGCCAACTTTGCCGACGCGCTTGATATCGCCGGCCGAGGCAATGCCGTGGACCACGGTGAAAAACACCAGCGGCGCGACGGCGGTCTTGATCAGCTTGAGGAAGATATCGCCAAGGATCTTGAAACTGGCAGCCAGTTCCGGGGCGAGAAAGCCGAAGGCGATCCCCAGGAACATCGCGGCGACGACCTGGAAGGTCAGGTCCTTGTAGAGCGGTTTTTTTGCGGGGGTGGATGACATGTCTGTGATCTCATTGTTGTTATGGTTCGGCGACGTAAAGCGCAGGCAACCCCCTGCAGGAGCCGGCAAGCCGGCCCCTGCAAGGTCAGCGTTTTACCGCACCCTGGCGCGCGAGCGCGATATCGACCATCTGCGGCGCCAGCCCCAGGTAATTGGCCGGGTCGGTCAGGCGTTGCAGTTCGGCGAGGTCCAGTTGCGCGGTGGCTTCACCCTGGGCGAGCAGGGCGTCGAGCAGGCTGGTGCCCTGGTCGTTGGCCATGCGGCAGGCGGCGTACACCACGTCATGGGCCACCTGGCGGCCGAGCGCCGGGGCGAGTCCCATCATCACGGCTTCGGCGACGATCAGGCCCTGGGTCATGTCGAGGTTCTTGCGCATGCGCTCGGGGCGCACTTCCAGGCCGGCGAGCATGAAGGTTGCCTGCCCCAGGGACGCGGCGCTGAGGGCAAAGGCTTCCGGAATGGCGATCCATTCGGCCTGCCACGGGCCGGTGGAGCGTTCGAAATCCTGGATCATCGCATCGAGCATCAGCCCGGCGTGTTGGCGCACACCCTTGGCGGCGGCGTACATCAGTTCGCAGGAAATCGGGTTGCGCTTCTGCGGCATGGTGCTGCTGGCGCCACGGCCCTTGACGAAGGGTTCGTACACTTCGCCCAGTTCGCTGGTCATCATCATCATGATGTCGAGGGCGATCTTGCCCAGGGAGCCGGTGACCAGGCCAAGGAAGTTCAGGGTTTCTGCCAGCCCATCGCGCGCCACGTGCCAGGTGGCTTGCGGCACGCCCAGGCCGAGTTCGGCCATCAGCGCTGCCTGCACATCCAGGCCTTTGTCGCCGAGAGAGGCGAGGGTGCCGGCGGCCCCGGCGAACTGGCCGATTTCGACGCGTGGGCGCAGTTCCACCAGGCGCTCGGCGTGGCGGTCGAACATGCTCAGCCAGACCGCGCATTTGTAGCCGAAGGTGATCGGCAGCGCGTGCTGCAAGTGGGTACGGCCGGCCATCGGCGTGTCGCGGTAGCGCTGCGCGAGGCCGGCGAGCAGGCCGCGTACCGCCTGGATGTCACGCTCGACGATGGCCAGCGCAGCGCGCACCTGCAGGACCACGGCGGTGTCCATGATGTCCTGGGTGGTGGCGCCCCAATGCACATAGCGGCCGGCTTCGCCGCAGATCTTCGAGAGTTGCTCCACCAGCGGCAGGATCGGGTACCCGACGATCTCGGTCTCGTGCTGCATCAGCGCCAGGTCCAGCGCCTGGTACTGCGACAGCGCAGCGATCTGCTCGGCCGCCTCGGCAGGGATCACCCCGCAACGCGCCTCGGCGCGGGCCAGGGCCACTTCCACTTCGATGTAACGCTCGATCAGCGCTTTATCGGAAAACACACCGCGCATTTCGGCGGTGCCGAACATGTCACGGAACAGGGCGGAATCAAAAACGGTACTCGACATGGGAAAACCCTATTTGTTATTTTTAAACCATACATATTTAATATGTCCGTACATTATGATTGCGCCTGGACTGATACACTGTCAACTCGACAGCGAGGGTAAGAATGGAAAGCGTGAGCCAGAGGCGTTATGCGGCAGTTGCCAAGGACTTGATCGAGCAGATCGGCAGCGGTCATTACCCGGTAGGGTCGTTGTTGCCGACTGAATTCGAGCTGTGCTCGCTGTACGCGGTCAGCCGCCACACGGTGCGCGCGGCCATCGACCAGTTGCAGGGGCAGGGCATGGTCTCGCGCCGCAAGCGTGTGGGCACGCGGGTCGAAGCCGCCTCGCCGCAGGGCGGCTATTCCCAGGCAATGGCCTCGGTGGCCGACCTGGTGCAGGTGGCCGAGACGCATATCCGCGATATCCAGGGCGTGCGGGAGTTTGTCGCCGATATCGCCCTGGCCCGGCGCCTGGGGCTGGAACCGGGCGGGCATTATTTCTGCGTGTCGAGCATCAAGGTCGATGCCAGCGCCGGCAATGCGCCGTTGTGCTGGACCGATGTGTACGCCGAACAGGCGTTTGCCGAGGTGATCCCCGACGCGCGCAAGCATCCCGACGAACTCATTGCCGCGCTGATCGGCAAGGCCTTCTCGCGGCCTATCGAGGTGGTTGACCAACAGGTGCGCCCGGTGCAGTTGCCCGCCGAGCTGGCTGCCAGCCTCAAGGCGCAGGGCGGCGCGCTGGGGTTGAACATCATCCGCCAATACCGCGATGAAGCCGGGGCGCTGATTGCGGTGTCGGAAACGGTCTATCCCGCCGACCGTTTCACCCTGACCATGCAGATGAAACGCGACAAGCTCTGAGCCCATACGTCATCCAACGTATTTCCCGATTGGGCTGGCCCGATGAGACTGGATTGAACGCAATGTCATCCGTCCAGGAGCCAGCCCATGACCGAAACGCTGATCAAAGTCGACCTCAACCAACCCGTCACCGAGAACGAGCAGATCCACAACCGCTGGCACCCGGATATCCCGATGGCGTGCTGGGTGAAGCCGGGCGACGACTTCATCCTGGAAACCTACGACTGGACCGCCGGCGCCATCAAGAACAACGACGATGCCAGCGATGTGCGCGACGTCGACCTGTCCACCGTGCATTACCTCTCCGGCCCGGTGGGCGTGCATGGTGCCGAGCCGGGTGACCTGCTGGTGGTGGACCTGCTCGATATCGGCGCCAAGGCCGATTCCCAGTGGGGCTTCAATGGCTTTTTCTCGCGCCAGAACGGCGGCGGTTTCCTCACCGATCACTTCCCCAGCGCACAAAAAGCTATCTGGGATTTCAAGGGCATGTTCACCAGCTCGCGGCACATTCCGGGGGTGAATTTCGCCGGCCTGATCCACCCCGGCCTGATCGGCTGCCTGCCTGACCCGGTGATGCTCGCCGACTGGAACCGCCGCGAGCAGGAACTGATCGACACCAACCCGACCCGCGTGCCACCGCTGGCCAACGCACCGCTGGCCGCCACCGCCCATATGGGCAAGCTCAAGGGCCAGGCCCGTGACGATGCCGCCGCCACCGGTGCTCGCACGGTGCCGCCGCGCGAGCATGGCGGTAACTGCGATATCAAGGATCTGTCACGCGGCTCGAAGATCTTCTTCCCGGTCTACGTCAACGGCGCCGGGCTGTCGGTGGGGGACTTGCACTTCAGCCAGGGCGACGGCGAAATCACCTTCTGCGGCGCCATCGAAATGGCCGGCTGGGTGCACATGAAAGTCGAGCTGATCAAGGGCGGCATGGCCAAGTACGGCATCAAGAACCCGGTCTTCAAGCCGAGCCCGATCACGCCGAACTACAAGAACT
This sequence comes from Pseudomonas sp. GW821-FHT05D12, assembly GCF_059419825.1. Classification (NCBI taxonomy): domain Bacteria; kingdom Pseudomonadati; phylum Pseudomonadota; class Gammaproteobacteria; order Pseudomonadales; family Pseudomonadaceae; genus Pseudomonas; species Pseudomonas sp. GW821-FHT05D12. The sequence continues at coordinate 495,821 of NZ_JBWKSN010000004.1, forward strand.
ACCTGATCTTCGAAGGCATCTCGGTCGACGAGCAGGGCCAGCAGCACTACCTGGATGTCAACGTCGCCTACCGCCAGGCGTGCCTGAATGCGATCAACTACCTGACCAAGTTCGGCTACTCGCCGGCCCAGGGCTATGCGCTGCTCGGTTCGGCGCCGGTGCAGGGACACATCAGCGGCGTGGTCGACATCCCGAATGCCTGCGCGACCCTGTGGTTGCCCACGGAGATCTTCGAGTTCGATATCAACCCCAACGCCAACGGCCCCACGCGCTTCCTCGACGGCAGCATCGACCTGCCCATTGCCCCGGACCTGTAGCCATGCCGACCTACGAATACGCCTGCGACACGTGCGGCACCTTCACCCAGCTGCGGCCGATTGCCCAGCGCCACGCGCCCAGCCAGTGCCCGTACTGTGCCGGGCCCGGCGGGCAGCTGCTGGTGTCGGCGCCGGCCCTGCAAACGCTGTCGGCCAACCAACGCAAGGCCATCGCCGGCAACGAGCGCAGCGCCCACGCGCCGCAGACTGTCGGCGAATATCAGGAAAGTCGCCGGCACCCGGCGGGTTGCAGTTGCTGCGGCACCAGTAAGGCGGTACTGCCGAGCAAGGCCAACCCGCTGGGCCTCAAGACCAAGACCGGCCCCCGGCCGTGGATGATCAGTCACTAGGAGAGTTGCAATGCGCCATGGCGACATTTCCAGCAGCCCGGACACCGTCGGTGTAGCGGTGGTGAACTACAAGATGCCGCGCCTGCACAGCAAGGCCGACGTCATCGACAACGCCAGGAAGATCGCCGACATCATTGTCGGCATGAAACAGGGCCTGCCGGGCATGGACCTGGTGGTGTTCCCGGAATACAGCACCATGGGCATCATGTACGACCACGACGAGATGATGGCCACCGCCGCAAGCATCCCCGGTGAGGAGACTGCGATTTTCTCGGCGGCGTGCCGCCAGGCCAACACCTGGGGCGTGTTCTCCCTGACCGGCGAGCGCCACGAGGAGCATCCGCACAAGGCGCCCTACAACACCCTGGTGCTGATCAATAATCTCGGCGAGATCGTGCAGCGCTATCGCAAGTGCATTCCCTGGTGCCCCATCGAGGGCTGGTATCCGGGCGATCGCACTTATGTGTGCGAAGGCCCCAAGGGCATGAAGATCAGCCTGATCATCTGCGACGACGGCAACTACCCGGAGATCTGGCGCGATTGTGCAATGAAGGGCGCGGAGTTGATCGTGCGTTGCCAGGGCTATATGTACCCGGCCAAGGAGCAACAGGTGCAGATGTCCAAGAGCATGGCCTGGGCCAACAACTGCTATGTGGCGGTGGCGAATGCGGCAGGGTTCGACGGGGTGTATTCGTACTTCGGCCACTCGGCGATCATCGGTTTCGACGGGCGCACCCTGGGCGAGTGCGGCGAGGAGGAGATGGGCATCCAGTACGCCCAGCTGTCGGTTTCGCAGATCCGCGATGCGCGGGCCAATGACCAGTCGCAGAACCACCTGTTCAAGCTGTTGCACCGCGGCTACACCGGCATGCACGCCTCGGGCGATGGCGACAAGGGCGTGGCCGACTGCCCGTTCGAGTTCTACCGCACCTGGGTGCTGGATGCGCAAAAGGCCCAGGAGAACGTGGAGAAAATCACCCGCAGCACGGTGGGTGTCGCCGAATGCCCGGTGGGGCAATTGCCCCATGGCGGTAAAGAGCAGACGCAGGGGTAGGGCATGCGTTTTACCTTCGAGCCGGGCCAGGTCATGGCGTTGCTGCGCAGTCGGATCGTCGGCCAGCAGGCGGCGCTGGCCCAGGTGGAAAGCTTGCTCAAGGTGGTCAAGGCCGACATCGGCGAGCGTGACCGGCCGCTCAGCGTCAACCTGTTCATGGGGCCGACCGGGGTCGGCAAGACCGAAATCGTGCGCCTGCTGGCCCAGGCGCTGCACGGACGCGCCGACGGTTTTTGCCGCATCGACATGCACACCCTGGCCCAGGAGCATTACGCCGCCGCGCTGACTGGCGCACCGCCGGGCTATGTGGGCAGCAAGGAAGGCATCAGCCTGTTCAACAGTGAATTGATCCAGGGCACCTACAGTCGACCCGGCATCGTGCTGTTCGACGAATTGGAAAAGGCCAGCCAGGAGGTCGTGCGCAGCCTGCTCGGCATTCTCGAAAACGGCCAGCTGACCCTGGCCGGTGGCACGCGCACCCTGGACTTTCGCAACAGCCTGATCTTCATGACCAGCAACATCGGCGCGCAACAGGCGCGCCGGCATCGCCAGCGCTTTGCCCAGGGCTGGCGGCGGGTGCTGCGGGTGTTTGCGCGTGGCGAGGCGGCGGTGCTCGAAGAGGCACTGCACGGGCATTTCGAGCCGGAGTTTCTCAATCGCATCGACCGCATCCTGGTGTTCGAGCCCATCGACGCCCAGTGGTTGGAGGCTTTGCTGGACGTGGAGTTGAACAAACTCAATCAACGCCTCGCGGCGCAGCAGCGCTCATTGAGCGTGGATGCACAGGCGCGGGCGTGGTTGTGTCGCGAGCATGATGTGCGTTTTGGCGCGCGGGCATTGGCGCGCAGGCTGCGTGTCGAATTGGAGCCGGCGATTGCCGAGTGTGTATTGCGCGGCGAAGCCCGGCACCTGCATGCGACGCTTCACCAGGGTTGCCTGGTGGTTGCGTGCAGCGGCGGATAAACCACGGGAAGCTGGGATCCAATTACGGTATAACCCTCGGACGCTTTCGCTCTTCGAGGCCCCGTTTTTCATGCAAAGCCCCATGCAACGCCCGTTGTGGCAGGTCTACCTGATCTTTCTGGCACCGATGGTGCTGTCCAACTTCCTGCAGAGTTTTTCCGGCACGCTCAATGGTATCTATGTCGGGCAAATGCTCGGTACCCAGGCGCTGGCGGCGGTGTCGGGGATGTTCCCCATCGTGTTCTTCTTCATTGCCCTGGTGATCGGCCTGGGGGCGGGCGCCTCCGTATTGATCGGCCAGGCCTGGGGCGCCCAGGAAACCGGCATGGTCAAGGCGATCACCGGTGCCACCCTGACGCTGGGCGCGTTGGTGGGGCTGGTCGCGGCGGTGCTGGGCAGCCTGTTCGCCCGCCCGGCGCTGCAAGCCTTGGGCACCCCGGTGGATGTGCTCGACGACGCGGTGGGCTACGCCCAGATGATGATGCTGATCATGCCGCTGTTGCTGGTGTTCATCCTGTACACCCAGTTGTTGCGCGGGGTCAGCGACACGATCTCGCCGTTGTTGGCGCTGATGGTCTCTACCCTGGTCGGCCTGCTGCTGACCCCGGCGCTGATCCGCGGCTGGATCGGCCTGCCGCCCCTCGGCATCCAGAGTGCGGTGTACGCCGGCCTGGTGGGCAACGCCGCGGCGATGCTGTTCCTGATCCTGCGCCTGCGGCATAAAAACCACGTGATGGCGCCGGACCGTGAACTGCTGGCGGCCTTGCGCCTGGACCGCGCGATTCTGGCCAAGGTCCTGCGCATCGGCCTGCCTACCGGCCTGCAGATGGTGGTGTTGTCGCTGTCGGAGTTGGTCATTCTTGCCCTGGTCAACAGCCATGGTTCGCAGGCGACGGCGGCCTATGGCGCGGTGACGCAAATCGTCAACTACGTGCAGTTCCCGGCGCTGTCGATTGCCATCACTGCCTCGATCCTCGGTGCCCAGGCGATTGGCGCCGGTCGCCTGGAGCGTATCGGGCCGATCTTGCGCACCGGGCTGCTGATCAACACCTGCCTCACCGGTGGTCTGATTGTGCTGGGGTATGTCCTGTCCCACTGGTTGCTCGGCTTGTTCATCACCGACGACGCGGCGCGGGCAAATGCCGAGCACCTGTTGCACATCATGTTGTGGAGCATCCTGGTATTCGGTTTCCAGGCGGTGATCGGCGGGATCATGCGCGCCAGCGGCGTGGTGCTGATGCCGGTGGTCATTTCGATTTTCTGCGTGCTGTGCGTCGAGTTGCCGATGGCCTACCTGCTCAACGCCCATTTCGGGCTGGAAGGCGTGTGGATGGCGTTTCCGGTGACCTACCTGGCGATGTTGGGCTTGCAGACCGCGTATTACCGGTTGGTGTGGCGGCACAAGCAGATCAAGCGGCTGGTCTAGCGCGGTTTATTGCTTCAAGCCGCGCAACAGCAGTTCCAGGCTCTGCAAGCCTTCTTCAAGGCGCTCGCCCGGGTGTGCATCCCGGGCGATCCACAGCGCGGTGTTGACCAGGCTGCCATTGATCAACTGCGCCAGCGCGGCGCTCGGTGCCTGCGGGATCACACCGCTGTGCATCAAGGCGTCGAGCCGTTGACGCAGGGATTCCACACAGTGCTGCTGGGAGCCGGTGTCACCCAATACGGCCGGCGCATCCTGCAGTACGATGCGCTGGATCTCCGCGTCCTGGGCCATGCGCAAATACGCGCGGCAGCGTTCGCAAAAGCCCGACCAGGGGTCCGAAGCTTCGTCACTGAGGCGCTGCAAGTGGGCGTCCATCTCGCTGTCGAGCTGGGCAACGACCGCCGCCAACAGGCCCTTTTTATCGCCAAAGTGGTGATACAACGCCCCGCGCGTCAGGCCCGCGCGGGCGGTAAAGTCGTCCATCGAGGTATTCGCGTAGCCTTGGGTGGCGAAGGCCAGGCGCGCGCTGGCGATCAGCCGGGCGCGGGTGTCTTCGATTATTTCAGCACGGGCTCGGCTCATGGATAGGGCTCGCAATCGGCAAGTGAAGGATTGACATACGCTGCGTATGTTACGCATGCTTGGTCACATACGCACCGTATGTATTTTGCCTTGATCATTGCAGATAGCAAGTTGCAGGGCATTCAGGAAGAGGTAGAGCAGGATGGCAAACCCCTACGCCGAGTTGTTCCAGGTCCCCGGCGCCCGGGCTTTTGTACTCGCGGGCATGTTGGCGCGCATGCCGGTGTCAATGGCGGGCATCGGCCTGATCACCATGCTCTCGCAGGTGCACGGCGGCTACGGCCTGGCCGGCTCGGTGGCGGCGGTATTTGCCCTGGCGACGGCGTTTTGCGCGCCGCAGGTGTCGCGCCTGGTCGACCGCTACAGCCAGGGGCGGGTGCTGCCGGTCGCCGCGTTGATCGGTGGCGGGGCGTTGCTGTTGTTGTTGCTGTGCACCCGCTTGCAGGCGCCGAACTGGACGCTGTTCCTGTTCGCGGCCCTGGCCGGCTGCATGCCGAATATGTCGGCGATGGTGCGGGCACGCTGGACCGAGTTGTACCGCGGCCAGCCCCAGTTGCAAACCGCGTTTGCCCTGGAGTCGGTGCTTGACGAGGTGTGCTTTATCATCGGCCCGCCGATTTCGGTCGGCCTTAGTGTGGTGCTGTTCCCGGAAGCCGGGCCGTTGGTCGCGGCGCTCTTGCTGGCCGTAGGCGTCACCACGTTCGTGCTGCAGCGCGAGACTGAACCGCCGGTACACGAACACCACGATCATCACGGCCGCTGGCTGATCGCGTCGCCTTCGGTATTGATCCTGATGATCCTGCTGCTGGCCATGGGCGTGATTGTCGGCGTGGTCGATGTGGTCAGCGTGGCCTTCGCCCAACAGCAGGGCCAGCCGGCGGCGGCGAGTATCGTGCTGTCGGTGTATGCCATCGGCTCGTGCCTGGCCGGGCTGGCGTTCGGTACCCTCAAGCTCAAGGCGCCGTTGCCCCGCCAGTTCCTGTACTGCGGCGTAGCCACGGCGCTGACCACCTTGCCGTTGCTGCTGGTGACCAACATCCCCGGCCTTGCCGTGGCAATCTTCATCTCCGGTCTGTTCTTCGCCCCGACGCTGATTGTGTCCATGGCGCTGGTAGAACAAATCGTCCCCCCCAGCCGCCTCACCGAAGGCATGACCTGGCTCATCACCGGCCTGAGCATCGGCGTGGCCATCGGCGCCGCCAGTTCCGGCTGGATGATCGACCACTCCGGCGCGGCCAGTGGGTTCTGGGTGGCACTGGCGGCAGGGGCGGTGGTGCTGGGCTCAGCGGTGTTGGGGTTTCGACGGTTGGGCTGAGTATCCGCCGCTGAGTAAGTCCCCTGCCGCCTCGCGAGAGGCGGCTTCCCATTCATGTTCGGTTTGCCCTTCATCGCTGACCCATGCGTCGACCGCGCCGGTAAGGCGCTTGTAGCGCCGATCACGCCAGCCCGCATTCCCCGCGGATATCCGCCTCCCATCCCCTCGCTAATTTTTCCCTCTGCGGTTCGTTTTATAGGGACGACGTGCCTTTGTGCTTCCTGCCTATTGCTCCGGACTCCAAGAAATGAATGCTGAAGACTCCTTGAAACTTGCTCGCCGGTTTATCGGGTTGCCCCTGGAAAAACGCCAGCTATTCCTGCAGGCACTGCAGAAAGAAGGAGTGGATTTTTCGCGGTTTCCGATTCCGGCCGGGGTCGAGGTAGAGGATCGCGATGCGCTGTCCTACGCGCAGCAACGCATGTGGTTCCTGTGGCAGTTGGACCCGGCCAGCGGCGCCTACAACCTGCCGGGCGCGGTGCGGCTCAAGGGCGCGTTGAACCTGGACGCGATGCAGCAGGCGTTTGCCAGCCTGGTCGCGCGCCATGAAACCCTGCGCACGGTGTTCCAGCGCCAGGCCGATGAGCGCCTGTTGCAGGTGGCGGTGCAGCCGTCACTGGCCATCGAACAACTGGACCTGAGCACGCTGGCCGTCGCCGAACGCGAGCAGGCCGTCAATGAAGCGGCGACCCGCCAGTCGCTGCTGCCGTTCGACCTGGAGCGCGGCCCGCTGCTGCGTGTGCAACTGCTCAAGCTTGATGCGCAGGAACACGTGCTGCTGCTGACCCTGCACCACATCGTCTCCGACGGCTGGTCGATGAACGTGCTGATCGACGAGTTCATCCGCTGCTACGACGCCCATGAGCGCAACGAGGTGCCGCAGTTGCCGGCACTGCCGATCCAGTACAGCGACTATGCCCTGTGGCAACGCCGCTGGCTGGAAGCCGGGGAGCAGGCCCGCCAGCTGGAGTACTGGCAGGCGCGCCTGGGCGATGAGCACCCGGTGCTGGAACTGCCGATCGACCACGCCCGCCCGGCCATGCCCAGCTACCAGGGCACGCGGCATAACTTCACGATTGACCCGGCGCTCGCCGCGCAACTGCGCAGTTGTGCGCAAAAACACAACGTCACCTTGTTCATGCTGTTGCTCGGCGCGTTCAACGTGCTCCTGCATCGCTACACCGGTCAGGGGGATATCCGCGTCGGCGTGCCGATTGCCAACCGTAACCGCACCGAAGTCGAAGGGCTGATCGGCTTCTTCGTCAACACCCAGGTCCTGCGCACCGAACTCACCGGGCAAACCCGCGTCACCGAGCTGCTGCAAGGCATCAAGGAGCATGCCCTGGGCGCCCAGGCGCATCAGGAGTTGCCTTTCGAACGCCTGGTGGAAGCCCTCAAGATCGAGCGCAGCCTGAGCCATACCCCCTTGTTCCAGGTGATGTACAACCACCAGCCGGTGGTGGCCGACATCGCCTCGGTCAGCACCGCCTCCGGCCTGGAACTGGCCTTGGTGGAGTGGCAGGGGCGCACCACCCAGTTCGACCTGACCCTCGACACCTATGAAAAGTCCGGCACCCTGCACGCCGCCTTGACCTACGCCAACGACCTGTTCGACGCGCCGTCCATCGAGCGCATGGCCCGTCACTGGACCCGCCTGTTGCAGGCGATGGTCACCGATGGCGAGCAGCGCATCGGCGAATTGCCGATGCTGGCTGCCGATGAGCAACAGGTCCTGGTGCACGCCTGGAATAACACCGCAGAAACCTACCCGACCGAGCGCGGCATCCATCAACTGATCGAAGACCAGGTGCAGGCCACCCCCGACGCGCCGGCGCTGGTGTTCGGTACGACCACCCTGACCTACGCCGAACTCGACGCCCGCGCCAACCGACTCGCGCATGCCTTGCGCGAGCAGGGCGTCGGCCCCGATGCGTTGGTGGGGATCTGCGTCGAGCGTTCGATCGAGATGGCGGTCGGCCTGCTGGCGATTCTCAAAGCCGGCGGCGCCTACGTGCCGCTCGACCCCGAATACCCGCAGGAACGCCTGGCCTACATGATCGAAGACAGCGGCATTCAGTTGCTGCTCAGCCAGCAGCGCCTGCTGGCATCGCTGCCCGCCGCCGGTATCCGCGTGATTGCCCTGGACCAACCTGCGCTGTGGCTCGACGGCTACAGCAGCGAATCGCCCGGCGTGGCCATCCACGCCTTGAACCTGGCCTACGTGATCTATACCTCCGGTTCCACCGGCAAGCCCAAGGGGGCCGGCAACAGCCATCGAGCGTTGGTCAACCGCCTGTGCTGGATGCAGCAGGCCTACGGGCTGGAGGCCACTGATGCGGTGTTGCAGAAAACCCCGTTCAGCTTTGACGTGTCGGTCTGGGAGTTCTTCTGGCCGCTGATGACCGGTGCGCGCCTGGTGGTGGCGGCCCCAGGTGAGCACCGCGAGCCCGCACGTTTGATCGAGACCATCGGCCGGCACGCGATCACCACCTTGCACTTCGTGCCGTCGATGCTCCAGGCATTCATCCATGAACCGGGCGTGCAGGCCTGCACCGGCCTCAAGCGCATCGTCTGCAGCGGTGAAGCCTTACCGCTGGACGCACAGGTCCAGGTGTTCGCCAAGCTGCCGCATGCCGGGCTGTTCAACCTGTATGGCCCCACCGAAGCGGCCATCGACGTGACCCACTGGACCTGCGTCGACGAAGGCGCCGACAGCGTGCCCATCGGCCGCCCGATTGCCAACCTCGGCACCTACGTACTCGACGCCCAGCTCAACCCGGTCCCTGCCGGTGTGTGCGGCGAGTTGTACCTGGGCGGCACCGGGCTGGCGCGCAGTTATCACCGGCGTCCGGCGTTGACCGCCGAGCGTTTTGTGCCGAGTCCATTTGGCGATGGCGCACGCCTGTACCGCACCGGCGACCGTGTGCGCCAACGGGCTGATGGCGTGATCGAATACCTTGGTCGCCTCGACCTTCAGGTCAAGCTGCGCGGCCTGCGCATCGAGCTGGGTGAAATCGAGACACGCCTGCTGCAACACCCTGGCGTGCGTGAGGCCGTCGTGCTGGTGCAGGGCGGCAAGCAACTGGTGGCTTACCTGGTGCTGGAAGGCGAGGCGCCCAGCGACCTCAAGGCCTGGCTGCTCGGCAGTCTGCCGGAGTACATGGTGCCGACGCATATGGTCTACCTGGCCCAGTTGCCGGTGACCGCCAACGGCAAGCTGGACCGCAAGGCGCTGCCGGTGCCGGATGCTGCCGCGCAGCAGGCTTATGCCGCCCCGGAAAACCCTGTACAGCAAGCCCTGGCTGCCGTCTGGAGCGATGTGCTCGGGGTCGAGCACGTCGGTCTGGATGACAACTTTTTCGAGCTGGGCGGCGATTCGATCATCTCCATCCAAGTGGTCAGCCGAGCACGCCAGGCCGGGATTCGTCTCAGCCCGCGCGACCTGTTCCAGTACCAGAGCGTGCGCAGCCTGGCGCTGGTGGCGAGCGTCGAGCATGCGGCGGTCATCGACCAGGGGCCCGTCAGTGGCGAGGTAATCCTCACGCCCGTGCAGCACAGCTTTTTCGAGCAGGCGATCCCGGCGCGCCAGCATTGGAACCAGTCGCTGCTGCTGACCCCGCGCGAAACCCTGGAGCCGGCGCGCGTTGAGGCGGCGTTGACCCAGGTGATCAACCATCACGATGCGCTGCGCCTGCGCTTTGTGCAGCAGGCCGATGGCTGGCAGCAAGCCCATGCCACGCCGATCACCGACCCGGCGCTGTGGCAATCCCGTGCTGGCGATGAAACCGAACTGGCCGCCCTCTGCGACGAGGCCCAACGCAGCCTCGACCTTGAACACGGCCCGCTGCTGCGCGCCGTGCTGGTCAGCATGGGCGACGGCACCCAGCGCCTGCTGCTGGTGATCCATCACCTGGTGGTGGACGGCGTGTCCTGGCGCATCCTGCTGGAAGACCTGCAGCACGCCTATGGCGCCGCGCCGCTGCCGGCCAAGACCAGCGCCTACCAAGTGTGGGCGCAGCAGTTGCAGGCCCATGCACAGACCCTCGATCACCAGCTGTCTTACTGGCAGGCACAGACCGCGGACGCCGACTTGCCCTGCGACAACCCGCAGGGCGACCTGCAAAACCGCGTGGGCAGCAAACTCGAAATCCGCCTCAGTGCCGAACAGACGCGCCAACTCCTGCAGGACGCCCCGGCGGCCTATCGCACCCAGGTCAACGACCTGCTGCTGACAGCATTGGCGCGGGTGATCAGCCGTTGGAGCAAGCAGCCCGCTGCGCTGATCCAGCTCGAAGGGCATGGCCGTGAAGACCTCTTCGACAGCGTCGACCTGAGCCGCACCGTCGGCTGGTTCACCAGCCTGTTCCCGGTGCGCCTGCAGGCGGGTGGTGAGTTGTCGAGTGCAATCAAATCGGTCAAGGAGCAACTGCGTGCGGTGCCGGATAAAGGCATTGGCTACGGCCTGTTGCGCTACCTGGGCACGCCTGCTGCGCGCGACGCCTTGTCGGCATTCGCCGTGCCGCGCATCACCTTCAACTACCTCGGCCAGTTCGACCGCCAGTTCAATGAGTCGGCGCTGTTGGTGCCGGCGCCCGAGGGCAGCGGCCAGGCCCAGGACCCTGAAGCACCGTTGGCCAACTGGCTGACCGTGGAAGGGCAGGTGTATGGCGGGGAGCTGTCGCTGCAATGGGGTTTCAGCCGCGAGATGTTCGAAGTGGCGACTGTTCAGCGCCTGGCGGAGGATTTCCAGCAGGAACTGCTGGCGCTGATCGCGCATTGCGTCGATCCGAAACAGGGCGGCCTGACACCGGCCGATGTGGGCCTGGCGCAGCTGACCCAGGCGCAACTCGACGCGTTGGCACTGCCTGCGCGTGCGGTACAGGACTTGTATCCGTTGTCGCCGATGCAACAGGGCATGCTGTTTCACAGCCTCTATCAACAGGGCGAAGAGGATGTCTACGTCAGCCAATTGCGCGCCGACGTGCAGGGGCTCGATGTGGCGCAATTCCAGCGCGCCTGGGCACAGGTGCTGGCACGACACGACATGCTGCGCACCGGGTTTGTCTGGCAACAGGACCAGACCCTGCCGTTGCAAGCGGTGTATCGCGTAGCGGGCCTGCCGTTCGCCGAATACGACTGGCAGGCCTTGCCGGATCAGCACGCCGCGCTGGACGCGTTGAGCGAGTCGACGCGGGCACAAGGTTTTGTGCTGGAGCAGGCGCCGCTGCTGAGCCTGAAACTGGTACGCACCGGTGTCGACCGCTTCCATCTGATCTTCACCAATCATCACATTCTCCTGGATGGCTGGAGCCGTGCGCAGTTGTTCGGCGAGGTCCTGGAATGTTACGCCGGCCGGCCGTTACCGGCGCTGCAAGGGCATTACCGTGACTATATCGGTTGGTTGCAAGCTCAGGAATCGGCTGCCAGCGAAGCCTTCTGGAAGGACCAATTGGGCACGATGCAGGAGCCAACGCGCCTGGCACGCGGCGCCGGTTCCAATCCTTCGGCCGCCAAAGGCAGCTATGCGCTGGCCCTGAGCATCGCACAGACTGACCAACTCAAGGGGTTTGCCCAGACCCACAAAATCACCCTGAACACCCTTGTACAAGCCGCCTGGCTGTTGTTGCTGCAACGCCAGACCGGCCAGGACACCGTGGTGTTTGGCGCCACGGTTTCCGGTCGACCCGCAGGGTTGCCGGGTGTGGAGCAGCAGGTCGGTCTGTTTATCAACACCTTGCCGGTTATCGCCACCCCCAGTCCGATGTTGTGGGTGGGGGAATGGTTGCAGCAGGTGCAGGCACTGAACCTCAGCCTGCGTGAACACGAACATACGCCGTTGTTCGATATCCAGCGCTGGGCGGGTACGAGCGGCGCAGCGTTGTTCGACACGCTGCTGGTGTTTGAAAACTACCCGGTGTCCACAGCGCTGGCCGAAGGCGCCCCGGCTGGGCTGACCTTCAGTAATGTGCAGAACTTTGAGCAGACCCACTATTCGTTGACGGTACTGCTTGGCGCCGGGGCGGCTCTGGAGTTCGACTTCAGCTTTGACATGCAGTCGTTCGGCGACGACGAGATTCGGCAGTTGGCCGAGTCTTTCCAGCACCTGCTTCGCGGCTTGACCAGTGTCACGCCGCGGCGTTTGGGCGAGTTGCCGTCGCTGACGGACGCGGTGCGCCGGCAAGTGGTGGAGGGGTGGAACGCCACCAAGCGCGACTATCCGCAAGGGCGGTGGGTACACCAGCTGTTCGAGGCCCAGGCGCTGGCACAGCCGGAAGCGCCGGCGTTGCGCTTCAACGAGGCAACCCTGAGCTATACCGAGCTCAATAGCCGCGCCAACCGTCTTGCTCATCGCCTGATCGAAGCCGGGGTAGGCCCGGATGTGCTGGTGGGCCTGGCGGTGGAACGCTCCGTCGAAATGGTCGTGGGCCTGCTCGCTGTGCTCAAGGCCGGTGGTGCCTATGTGCCGCTGGACCCGGAATACCCGCGTGAGCGCCTGGCCTACATGCTGGAAGACAGTGGCGTGAAACTGCTGTTGACCCAGGCGCATTTGCGCGAGCAACTGCCGATTCCCCAAGGTCTAGAGACTCTGGTGCTGGGTGACTCGGCCTTTGAGGCCTACAGCGACGTCAACCCAGGGATCGCGCTGGACGGCGAAAATCTTGCCTACGTGATCTACACCTCCGGCTCTACCGGCCAGCCCAAAGGCGCGGGCAACCGTCATTCGGCATTGCTGAACCGCCTGCAGTGGATGCAGGAAGCCTATGGCCTGGACGTCAGCGACACGGTCCTGCAAAAGACCCCGTTCAGCTTCGATGTGTCGGTGTGGGAATTCTTCTGGCCGCTGATGACCGGCTCGCGCCTGGTGGTTGCCGCGCCCGGAGATCACCGTGACCCCGCCAAGCTGGTTCGCCTGATCAATGCCGAACACGTCACAACGCTGCACTTCGTGCCGTCGATGTTGCAGGCGTTCCTGCAGGACCCGGCGGTTGCTACCTGTAACACCCTGCAGCGCATCGTGTGCAGCGGCGAAGCCTTGCCGGTGGACGCCCAGCAGCAAGTCTTCGCCAAACTGCCGCAAGCCGAACTCTACAACCTGTATGGCCCGACTGAAGCCGCCATCGACGTGAGCCACTGGACCTGTGTGGACGAAGGCCGCGACGCGGTACCGATCGGCCGTCCGATTGCCAATCTCGGCTGCTACATCCTTGACAGCAACTTCGAACCGGTGCCGGTGGGTGTATTGGGCGAGCTGTACCTGGGCGGCGTTGGCCTGGCCCGTGGTTATCACCGCCGTCCTTCCCTGACGGCCGAGCGTTTTATCGCGCATCCGTTTATCAAGGGCGAGCGCCTGTACCGCACCGGCGACCTCGCGCGTTATCGCGAAAACGGCGTGATCGAGTACGCCGGGCGTATCGACCATCAGGTCAAGCTGCGTGGCCTGCGTATCGAGCTGGGTGAAATCGAAGCGCGCCTGCTGGAGCACGACTGGGTCCGTGAGGCCGCCGTGCTGGCCGTCGATAGCAAATACCTGGTGGGCTACCTGGTGCTGCACAACGCCGGCGACGACTGGCGCGATGTGCTGATTGCCCATCTGGCCCAGCATCTGCCGGACTACATGGTCCCGACGCAATGGATGCTGCTGGAACAGATGCCCCTGGGTCCCAACGGCAAACTGGACCGCAAGGCTCTGCCCAAACCCGAGGCAGCGGGTGGTGAGTACATCACGCCACTGACTGAACGGGAGCAACAGATCGCTGCGATCTGGGCCGAAGTACTCGGTGTCGAACGCGTCGGCCTCAATGATCACTTCTTCGAACGCGGCGGGCATTCGCTGATAGCTACCCAGGCCGTCTCGCGCATCCGTCATGGCCTAGGCCTCGATGTGGACTTGAAAGCCCTGTTCGATCAGCCGGTGCTGGGCCTTTTTGTCCGTAGCCTGACCCAGGCACACGTTGAAAGCACCCGTATGGAGCGCGTCGAACGTGAGCAGCCGCTCGGGCTGTCCTATGCGCAGGAGCGCCAATGGTTCCTGTGGCAACTGGACCCCCGCAGCGCGGCCTACCATGTACCCCGCGCGTTGCGCCTGAAAGGGCAACTCGACTGCGACGCCCTGCAGCGTGCCTTCGATACACTGGTCGCGCGCCATGAAAGCTTGCGTACCCACTTGCAGCAAGATGCCGGCCGCACCGTGCAAGTGATCAGCTCGCCAGCAAGGATTGAGATCGCCTGGGCGGACGCCGATGAAGCGAGTCTGAAAGTCCAGGTAGAAGCGAGCATCACCCAGCCATTCGACCTCCGCCAGGGCCCGCTTATGCGTGTCAGACTGTTGCGCCTGGCGCAAGACGAACATGTGCTGGTGCTGGTGCAGCACCACATTATTTCCGATGGTTGGTCGATGCAGGTGATGGTCGATGAACTGGTCCAGCTTTATGCCGCCTACAGCCGGGGCGAAGGGCTGCAACTGCCGGCGCTGCCGATCCAGTACGTCGATTACGCGCTGTGGCAGCGCAGCTGGATGGAAGCAGGCGAGAAAACTCGCCAACTCGATTACTGGCGTGAAGTGTTGGGTGGCGAGCAACCGGTGCTGGAACTGCCATTCGATCATCAGCGCCCGGCAGTGCCGACCCATCGCGGTGCGCGCTTGAGCATCCCGTTGCCAATACCGTTGCTCGACAGTCTCAAGGCCCTGGCCCAGCGCGAGGGTGTGACGCTGTTCATGCTGTTGCTGGCGTCCTATCAAGTGTTGCTGCATCGCTACAGCGGCCAGTCGGATATTCGCGTCGGCGTGCCGATTGCCAACCGCAACCGGGTCGAGACCGAGCGCCTGATCGGCTTTTTCGTCAACACCCAGGTGCTCAAGGCCGAAATCGATGGGCACACCACCGTCAGCCAGTTGCTGGCCCAGGTCAAGCGGCGTGCGCTCGAAGCCCAGGCCCATCAGGACTTGCCCTTCGAACAACTGGTTGAGGCGCTGCAGCCGGAGCGCAGTCTCAGCCTGAACCCGCTGTTCCAAGTGGCGTTCAATCACCATATCAGCCTAGCCGGCCAGCATTTGCAACGCCTGGGCCAGCTTGAAATCAGTCCTATGAGCTGGGACGAGGCGGTCGCGCAATTCGACCTGACCCTGGACATCGAAGAGTCCCGGGAGCAGTTAAGTGCCTCGCTGAGTTATGCCACCGACCTGTTCGAGGCTTCTACCATCGAGCGCATGGCACGGCATTGGCAGAACCTGTTGCAGGCAATGGTTGCCGATCAGCAGCAGAACATTGGGCAGTTGCAGTTGTTGGACGGCGAAGAGCAGCAACATATCATCCAGCTGTGGGACCAGACCGACGCCGGCTTCTCGGCCCAGCGCCTGGTGCACGAATTGGTAGCGGAGCGTGCGCGGGAAAATCCTGCGGCGGTGGCGGTGAAGTTCGACGCGCAAACCCTGACCTACGGCGAGCTGGATCGCCAGGCCAACCGCCTCGCTCATGCGCTGATCGCCCGTGGTGTCGGTCCGGAAGTGCGCGTGGCCATCGCCATGCCGCGCAGTGCCGAGATCATGGTGGCGTTCCTCGCGGTAATGAAAGCGGGCGGCGTGTATGTGCCGCTGGATATCGAATACCCACGTGACCGCCTGCTGTACATGATGCAGGACAGCCGCGCGCAACTGCTGCTCACCGACAGCCGCGCGTTGCAGCAACTGCCGATCCCGGCAGGATTGACCAGCCTGGCGATTGATCGCACTGAAGAGTGGGCGGGGTTCAGCGACACGGCACCCGATGTGAAGCTGGACGGCGACAACCTGGCCTACGTGATCTACACCTCCGGCTCCACCGGCATGCCCAAGGGTGTGGCGGTGTCCCACGGCCCGTTGGTGGCGCATATCATCGCCACCGGCGAGCGCTATGAAACCAGCCCGGCCGATTG